>DATAPC010000060.1:0-2919 GCA_036265415.1 Gaiella sp. | reverse complement strand
GTCCAGCTCCCGCGTCCGGGTCCTGTGTCCACGTCCCCGCGTCCAGGTCAGTGGCGGCCAGCGTCCCTGGCGGTCAGCGTCCCTGGCGGCCCGTGTCCCTGGTGTCCTCTGTGCGGCCGCGGCGCGTCTGTCCCGCCCTGTTCCGTCCTGTCCCGTCCTGCCCTGTTCTGCTTCGTTCCCCTTCTGTGAGGAGTACCCGTGACCGACGGCTGGTCCTTCGAGACCCGGCAGATCCACGCCGGCCAGGCCCCCGACCCCACCACCGGCGCCCGTGCGCTGCCCATCTACCAGACGACGTCGTACGTCTTCCGCGATGCCGACCACGCGGCGAACCTGTTCGCCCTCAAGGAACTCGGCAACATCTACACGCGGATCATGAACCCCACTCAGGACGCCGTCGAGCAGCGGCTGGCGAGTCTCGAGGGCGGGGTGGGTGCGCTCCTGGTCGCGAGCGGTCAGGCGGCGGAGCTGCTGGCCATCCTCAACGTCGCGGAGGTCGGCGACCACGTCGTCTCCAGCCCCAGCCTCTACGGCGGCACGTACACCCTCTTCCACGACACACTGCCCAAGCTGGGCATCGAGGTCTCCTTCGTGGAGGACCCCGACGACGTCGAGTCCTGGCGCGCCGCGGTCCGCCCCAACACGAAGGCGTTCTTCGGCGAGAGCATCTCCAACCCCAAGCAGGACCTGCTCGACCTCGAGGCGGTCGCCACGCTCGCGCACGAGGTCGGCGTCCCGCTCATCGTCGACAACACCGTCGCGACGCCCTACCTGATCCAGCCGTTCCAGTGGGGCGCCGACATCGTCGTCCACTCGACGACGAAGTACCTCGGCGGCCACTCCGATGTCATCGGCGGCTTCGTCGCCACGAACGACCCGACGATCGCGGAGCGGCTGCTGTTCCTGCAGAAGTCGCTCGGCGCCGTCCCGGGGCCGTTCGACTCGTGGCTCGTCCTGCGCGGGATCAGGACGCTCGCCGTGCGGATGCGCCAGCACTGCGCGAACGCCCACGCCATTGCGGGCTACCTCGAGCGCCACCCGCGCGTCGAGCAGGTCTTCTATCCGGGCCTGCCGAGGCATCCCGGCCACGCGATAGCGGCGCGGCAGATGCGGGATTTCGGCGGGATGATCTCGTTCCTCGCCGAGTCCGAGGAGGAGGCCGTCGCGCTCGTCGCGCGGACGCGGCTCTTCCAGCTCGCGGAGTCGCTCGGCGGTGTCGAGAGCCTGATCGAGCACCCGGCGCGGATGACGCACGCGTCCACTGCCGACGCGCCGTTCGCGGCACCGCCGAACCTCGTGCGCCTCTCCGTGGGGCTCGAGTCCGCCGAGGACCTGGTCGAGGACCTCGAGCGGGCGCTCGTCCGCTCCGCCACCGCCGCCGGAACGTAGCCGCGGCGGCCGGTGTACGAGGGGACATGAAACGTTCCCTCGCCGTACTCGTCGCAGCCCTCGCGCTGCCCGCGGCAGCAGCCGCGAAAGGTCCCTCCAAGGCCGAGGTCACAGGCCCGGGGATCCACAAGGCGATCGTGATCAAGGGCGCCGAGAGCCCCGGGACGCCGCTGATGAACTTCGCCGGGAGCACCGGCTTCTTCCCACAGGTCTTCAACCAGAGCCCCGATCCGACGACGCGGTCGCGGCCTGACGGGAAGCTCGGCCCGAAGCTCTCCGTCGTCTACACGGTGCCTGGCCCGGACGGCGGCACCTTCACGATTCGCCAGGACGTCTACCCGTACGCAAAGCCGTACCCGGTCTCGTACATGAAGCCGGGACAGAAGATCTTCATGACCCCCGGCGGCACGCACGGCGGTTGGTACACCGGCGACCCGCGGATGAAACGCACGCTCGTCCGAGCCGGCCTGCCGGCGACGCCGGCAGCCGGCGGAGGCGGCGGCAGCTCGACCCCGTGGTGGATCGCAGGCGTGGTCGGCGGTGTCGCTCTCCTCGTCGGCGCGGCTTGGCTCCTCGTCCGGCGGCGACCGCACGGCACCACGGCACCGGAGCCCACCTAGAATCGCTGTGTGACTGCGCCGGACCCGCTCGACCTCCGGTTCCAGGGGGCCGAGCGGGTCATCGGCGCGTACCTAGTCGAGACCGACGACGGGCCGGCGCTCTTCGACTGCGGGCCCTCGACCTGCATCCCGCGGCTGAAGGAGGCGCTCCGCGAGCGCGGGCTCGAGCTCGCCGACCTCCGGCACCTCCTCCTCTCGCACATCCACCTCGACCACGCGGGCGCGGCGGGCGCACTCGTCCGCGAGCACCCCGACCTCCGCGTGCACGTCTCCGAGGTGGGGGCGCCGCACCTCGTCGACCCGTCGCGGCTCGAGCGGAGCGCGCGGCGCCTGTACGGCGAGACGTTCGACTCGCTCTGGGGCGAGCTCGCACCCGTCCCGGAGGCCAACGTCGAGGTCGTCGGCGACCGCGTCCTCGGGCTCGACTGCTTTCCCTCGCCCGGCCACGCGAACCACCACGTGTGCTATCTCGCCGCGGACGGGACGCTCTACGCGGGCGACGCGACCGGCGTCCGGATCCAACCGGCCGCGTTCGTGATGCCGCCGACGCCGCCGCCGGAGGTCGATCTCGAGGCGTGGAGCGCGACCCTCGACGAGATCGAGCGGCGCAGGCCCGAGCGGCTCGCGCTCGTCCACTTCGGCGTCGCGGGCGATCCGGAGCAGCACGTCCGCGAGCTCCGGGAGCACCTCGCCCAATGGGCTGCGCGGGTCGAGCGCGGGATGAGTGAGGAGGAGTTCGTGGAGACGGCACGCGCCGAGGTGCCGGCGGCCGACGCGCCGGTGTACGAGCGCGCGATGCCGATCTGGCAGTCGTACGCGGGACTGCGCCGGTACTGGGAAAAGCGCCGCGCAGAGTTATAGTCGTCGCGGGAGGCAACGCATCCGGGAAGAGCAGAGACTCGAGCAGGGG
>DATAPC010000059.1:0-25903 GCA_036265415.1 Gaiella sp. | reverse complement strand
TCGCGGCCTCGACTCCCGCGAGCCAGAGCGACGTCTTCCCGATCCCGGCCTGGCCGTGCAGGACGACGGCTCGCGGCTGCTCGCGCG
This sequence comes from Gaiella sp., assembly GCA_036265415.1. GTDB lineage: Bacteria > Actinomycetota > Thermoleophilia > Gaiellales > Gaiellaceae > Gaiella. Next base: position 25,816 of record DATAPC010000059.1, on the reverse strand, counting down.
TCTCGAAGACCCCGGTGATCGCTGCGAGCTCCTCGTCCCGGCCAACGAGCTCCGGCATCCGCTCACGTTCTCGCACCGTGCGGGGGAGGTCAACCCGCGGCGCATGAGAGTCTGTTCCGATGATCGAGATTCGCGGCACGACGACCCTGGTGGGCCTCCTCGGCTGGCCGACGTCCCATTCGCTCTCGCCACGGATGCAGAACGCCGGCTTCGACGCGCTCGGCCTGGACTGGACGTACGTCCCGCTGCCGACCCCGGCCGAGCGGCTGGGGGACGCGGTACGCGGGCTCCTCGCGTCGGGGTTCGCGGGGGCGAACGTGACGATTCCCCACAAGGAGGCGGTGATCGCGTTCTGCGACGAGCTCGACGAGACCGCCGCGCGGGCCGGGTCGGTGAACACGCTCGCGATCGAGGACGGGCGCGTGCTCGGATCGTCGACCGACGGGCTCGCCGTCACGTCACAGCTCGAGCCGGAAGGGCGTCGGGCGCTCGTGCTCGGGACGGGCGGTGCCTCGAAGGCCGTCGCGTCGGCGCTCGGCGAGGCAGGTGCGGACGTGGTCGTCGTCGGTCGTCGTGACCCCGCGTGGCCGCCGTCCCCCCAAGGCTTCGACATCCTCGTCAATGCGACGCCGGTCAACGACGAGCTCGTCGTCCGGCCGGTGCCCGCCATGCAGGTGGTCGACCTCGCGTATCGGCCGGACGGCGTCCCGACGGCGCTGATCGCGGCCGCCCGGGAGGTCGGCTGCCATCCGTGCGTCGACGGCCTCGACGTGCTCCTCGCGCAGGGCGCGGCGTCGTTCGAGCGCTGGACGGGAACGGCAGCTCCGCTCGTCGCGATGCGGGCCGCGCTCCGGGGCTCCTGAGCGCGGCCCGCGTTCCCCCGTCGGTCAGCCGAGCTGCGCCCGGATCGCCCCCGCCGGGTGCTCCTTCGTGTGGACGTTGACGTAGAAGCCGGCCGGATTGGCGACGATCTCGCCGATCAACGCGGCGTCGGCGGTCGTGCAGCCGCTCGAGTTGCCGTCCTGCCCCGGCGCGGTGAACGGCACCACCACGGGCCCGTTGACACCCGCCGCTCCGCGGTGGATGTGCGCAGCAACGGTCGGCAGCGTGACGTTCGCGGCGTGCAGCCGGTAGCAGACCATGCCCGCGTCCTGCCGTACGCGCACGACCGCCGTGCCGGTCGCGTTGGGCTCGCTCGACCCCTTGAGGTCGATCGCGACGACCCAGCCGTGCGACGCCTCCGACGTGCCCGTCAGCTGGCCGCGCACGGCGCCGGCCGGAAACTCGTCAGTGTGCACGTTGACGTAGTACGAGGCCGGCTGGGCGAGCATCGCCGAGACGAGGGCCCGTGCTGCCGGCGCACAGCCGCTCGACGTACCGTTCGCAGCCGGCGTCGTCAAGGGCACGACCACCGGACCGGCAACGCCGCTCGCACCGCGATGGATGTGCGCGGCCGCCGCCGGCGCGAGGTTCTCGACCGACAGCCGGTAGCACACCTGCCCCTGCCCGGCACGCAGTCGGATCGTCGACGTCCCCGTGCCGACGGGGTCGCCCGGCGGGTTCTCCGCCTCGCCGGTCAGTGTCACCGTGAAGGCACGCCCACCCGCCGTGGGGGTCAGCACCGACTTCGGGCAGGGGCCGAGAGGCGAGCGAACGATGTCGGCTGCATGCCTCGCGTGCGCGCGGAGCTGGCGTGCCGAGACGGCGACCTTCACGTAGGGGCGCGCGGCCGACGACGTGCGATGACAGATAACGCGCGGAGTCGCGTTCGTTCCCGCGTTAGCGGTCGCGAGCGCGCCTCCGGCAAGTGCGATGACGAACAGCAACGGGCCGAGGCGCTTCATCTCCTCACTCCTCCGGTCGGTTGCCTGCATCTACGACCGCGACGTGCCAGTGGATTTCCTCGTCGTTCGACTCGACGGGCGGCTGCGTAGGATCGCGCCATGGCGCTCCGGCTGACGACCGCAGGCGAGTCGCACGGACCGGCGCTCGCGGCGATCGTGACCGGACTGCCGGCGGGGCTCCGCCTCGAGCAGGAGGCGATCGACGCCGACCTCCGCCGCCGCCAGCAGGGCTACGGCCGGAGCCCGAGGCAGAAGCTCGAGTCGGACGAGGTGGAGGTGCTCTCCGGCCTGCGGCACGGCCTGACGCTGGGGACGCCTCTGACCCTCGTCGTCCGGAACCGCGACCACGCGAACTGGCGCTGGGGGATGAGCCCGTGGCCGCCCGCCGGCGAGCCGTCCGGCAAGGGGACGAAGCCGGTGACGCTGCCGCGTCCTGGGCACGCCGACCTCGCGGGCGTCCTCAAGTACGGCCACGACGACGTTCGCAACGCACTCGAGCGCGCCTCCGCGCGCCACACTGCCGTGCACGTCGCGGCTGGAGCCGTGGCGAAGGGGCTCCTGCGCGAGCTCGGCGTGGAGGTCGCCGGCCGCCCGGTCGAGATCGGGGGCGAGACGACCGAGGAGGGAATGCGCGACGCGACCGACGGAGCACGGAAGGACCGGGACACGGTGGGCGGCGTCGTCGAGGTCGTCGCAACGGGCGTCCTGCCGGGGCTCGGCTCGTACGCCGAGAAGGCCGACCGGCTCGACGCCCGGCTCGCGTTCGTCCTGATGGGCATCCAGGCGGTGAAGGGCGTCGAGCTGGGCGACGGCTTCGCGCTTGCGCGCCGCCGCGGCACCGAGGCGCACGACGAGATCGATCCGGGGCTCGGGCGGCGAACGAACCGCGCGGGCGGGATCGAGGCCGGCGTCTCGAACGGCGAGCCGATCGTCGTGCGTGCCGCGATGAAGCCGCTGCCGACGCTGATGCGACCCCTCGACTCGGTCGACCTCGGGACGGGCGAGCCGGCACAGGCGCTGGTCGAGCGCTCCGACGTCCAGGCGGTCGAGGCGCTGGCGGTCGTCGCCGAGGCAGCGGTCGCGTTCGAGCTCGCGCGGGCGGCACTCGACAAGTTCGGCGGCGACGCCATGGCCGACGTCCTCGCCGCTCGAGACGCATACCTCGCCCGGATCGGCGGCCGATGGCGCCCGCGCGACAGCTGAACGCGCTCGGGCGTCATCTCGCCCTGGCGGGGTTCATGGGGTCGGGGAAGACGACGGTCGGCGAGGCAGTCGCCCAACGACTCGGACGGGCCTTCGTCGACCTGGACCGCGAGATCGAGACGCGAGCCGGAGCTGCGGTCGTCGAGTTGTTCGCGACACGCGGCGAATCGGGCTTCCGCGCGGTCGAGGAAGAGGTCGCACGGGACGTGCTTCGCGGTCGGGACCCCGTCGTCGTCGCGCTCGGTGGCGGCGCCGTCCTCTCGGAGCGGACACGGAGCGACCTCGCCCAGGGCGCCTTCACCGTGCTCCTCGACGTCGAGCCCGAAGTCGCCTGGAAGCGAGTCGCCGGAACGGCGAGGCCGCTCGCCGGCGACCAGGAGGAGTTCCACGCGCTCCACCGCGAGCGCCAGCCGCTCTACGAGCAGGTCGCCGACGCCCACGCGGCGGACGCGGAGGACGTCCTCCTGGCCGCCGCAGGAGTCCACGTCGCAGTGGAGGCGATCGACGAGCTCGAGCAGCTCGTTCCGGGCCAGGGTCCGGTCGAGCTGATTGCCGACGCCCACGTCGCGGGCATCCACGGCATCCGGGCCCAGGTCGCGCTCGGGGCGCGCGACGTCGCACAGCACGAGGTCCCGGCCGGCGAGGCGGCGAAGACCGCCGCCGTGCTCGAGCGTCTGTGGCGTTCGCTCGCGATCGGCCGCGATGGTTCGATCGTCGCACTCGGTGGGGGATCGACGACGGATGTCGCCGGCTTTGCCGCCGCGACGTACATGCGCGGCGTCGCGTGGACGGCGGTCCCGACGACGCTCGTCGGGCAGGTCGACGCGGGTCTGGGCGGCAAGACGGCGATCGACCTCGCGGGCGCGAAGAACGCGGTCGGCGCGTTCCACTGGCCCGCGCGGGTCGTCTGCGACCCGTCGCTGCTCGCGACGCTTCCCGACGACGAGCGCCGGAACGGCCTGGCGGAGGTCGTGAAGACAGGCCTCCTCGCCGGGCTGCCCCTCTGGGAACGCCCCGAGGCGGACCAGGTGCGCACGTGCGCCGCCTTCAAGTCCGCCGTCTGCCTCCAGGACCCGCACGATCGCGGCGCGCGGCTCCAGCTCAACCTGGGCCACACGTTCGCCCACGCCCTCGAGGCTGCCGCGGGATACGCCGTGCCGCACGGGCGGGCAGTCGCCCTCGGGCTCCTCGCGGCGCTCCGGCTCTCCGGGCTCCCCGAGCAGGTGCGGATCGTGGAGGACGTGCTCGGACCGCAGCGCGTGCACGTCGACCGCGAGGCGGCGTGGGCGGCGATCGCACGCGACAAGAAGGCGGAGCGCGGGACGCCGCGGCTGGTCCTGCTCGACGCGCCCGGCACGCCGCGGTGGGGCGTCGAGCTCCCCGAGGCCGATGTCCGTCGGGCGCTCGACGAGCTCATCGCCTGAGCTGCCCCGCCAGTAGCATCGGCCCGTGCGCATCGACGTGCTCAACGGCGTCAACCTGGACCTCCTCGGCCGCCGGGATCCCGCGCGGTACGGCGACGGCTCGCTCCAGGACCTCGAGACCCAGGTCTACGCCTGGGCTCGCGAGCTCGGCCTCCAGGTGCGCTGCCGCCAGACGAACCACGAGGGCGAGTACGTCGAGTTCCTGCACGCGGCGCTCGACAACGCCGACGCCCTGATCCTCAACCCCGGGGCGTGGTCGCACTACAGCTGGGCGGTGCGCGACGCGCTCGAGCCGTTCTCGGGCCCTGTCGTCGAGGTGCACATCTCCGATGTCGACGCACGAGAGGAGTGGCGCCGGCACCGCGTGCTCGAAGGGCTCACGGACGAGCGGATCACCGGAGAGGGGATCAACGGCTACCGGCGGGCGCTCGAGGCGCTCGCACGACGGAGGGATGGATGAACCGGATCGCGCGCCTCGCCTCGGGTCTCGACGAGCCGCTGCTCGTCACCGGCCTCGTCAACGTTCGCTACCTCACCGGCCTCGCGAGCTCGAACGCCGCCGTTCTCGTCGAGCCGGGCGGCGACGCGACGCTGTACACCGACTTCCGCTACGCCGAGGCAGCATCGGAGATCGAAGGAGTGACGTTCCACCGGACTCCCCGCACCGTCGTTCCCGCCCTCGCGGAGCTCCTGTCCGGACGGCGGGTCGCCGTGGAGGCAGCTCATCTGTCGCTCGCATCGGCCGAGACGCTCCGTGCAGGCGGCGTCGAGCTCGTCTCGACCAACGGCGTGGTCGAGGCGCTGCGCGCTGTGAAGGAGCCCGGCGAGCTCGACGCCATGCGGCGGGCGGCGTCGATCTCCGACCGCGTCTACGAGGAGCTCGCCGAGCAGCCGTTCGTCGGCCGCACCGAGGCCGAGCTCGCATGGTGGCTCGAGCAGGCATGGCACGAGGCCGGTGCAGACGGCCCGTCGTTCGACGCCATCGTCGCCTTCGGCGAGAACGGCGCGCGACCGCACGCGAAGCTGCGCGACGTCGCGATCCCGGAACGCACCCTCGTCGTCGTCGACGCCGGCTGCTCCGTCGACGGCTATGCGTCCGACTGCACCCGCACCTTCTTCACCGGTCAGCCGGAGGGGCGTCTGCGCGAGATCTACGACCTCTGCCTCCAGGCGCAGCTCGACGCGCTCGCCGCGATCCACCCGGGCGCGACGGGGCGGGATGTCGATGCGGCGTCGCGGGTGGCGATCGAGGCGGCGGGGATGGGGGAGCAGTACGGCCACGGCCTCGGTCACGGGGTCGGGCTGGACGTGCACGAGGAGCCGAGCATGCGCCCCGAGTCCGATGCGGTGCTCGAGGTCGGAAACGTCGTCACCGTCGAGCCCGGGATCTACCTCGCCGGGGACGTCGGCGTCCGCATCGAGGACATGGTCGTCGTCACCGCGGACGGTTGCGAGCGGCTCACCTCGGTGACGAAGGAGCCCGTGGTCGTCGGCTAGTCTGGGCCGCCGTCATGGCCGACATCGTCAACACGAACCAGTTCCGGAACGGCATGCACATCGAGCATCGCGGCTCCGTGTGGCGCATCGTCGAGTTCCAGCACGTCAAGCCCGGCAAGGGCGGTGCGTTCGTCCGGACGAAGCTCAAGAACCTCGAGACGGGCGCGGTCGTCGACGACACGTTCCGCGCGGGCGAGAAGTTCCCGCGCGTCCACACCGAGGTGAAGAACGTCCAGTTCCTCTACGACGACGGCGGCGACGCGCATTTCATGGACGAGGAGAGCTACGACCAGTTCACGCTTCCGCGGGCGGACATCGCCGGCGAGCTCGCGTACATGCTCCCGTCCTCGACCGTGCAGATCCTCCAGGTGAACGGGAAGCCGTCCGGCATCCAGCTCCCGGCCTCGGTCGAGCTCGCAGTCGCGGAGACGGAGCCCGGTGTCCGCGGCGACACGGTCTCGAACGTGACGAAGCCCGCCACCCTCGAGACGGGCGCTGTCGTCCAGGTCCCCCTCTTCGTCGAGGTCGGGGAGCGGATCAAGGTCGATCCGCGCGAGTCGCGCTACATCTCCCGCGCCTAGCGCTCGTTCCGCGTCGCGGGGAGCGGCGGTAGTCTGCCGCCGTGCCGCAACTGTTCGACACCACGGTTCGGCTGCTCTCCCAGGAGCCGCTCGCCGGCCGGGTGCCGACCGGCGAGGTGCTCAGGGTCGCGGAGATCCTCGACGGCGCAGGGTTCGCGTGCCTCGAGGTCTCGGGCGGCGGCGTCTTCGACGCGTCCGTCCGCCGAGGCGTCGAGAGCCCCTGGGAGCGGATCCGCGCGATCGACTCGCGGACGACGACACCGCTCGGGCTCGCGCTGCGGGGGCGGTTCCTCGTCGGCTCGAAGCCGGTGTCACCGGACATCGTCCGGCGGTTCGTCGCGTGTGCGGCCGACAACGGCATCGACATCTTCCGCCTGCACGACCCGCTGAACGACGTCTCGAACCTCCGCGAGGCCGGGGAGGCGATCGTCCGCGCCGGGAAGGAGCTCCACGTCGGCCTCGTCTACAGCCCCGGCGGCTCGGCCGAGGTCGAGGCGCTCGTCGACCAGGCACGGCGGCTGGGCGAGCTCGGTGCGTCGCGCGTGCTGCTCAACGACCCGACGGGTGGACTGTTGCCGCACGTCACGCAGGAGCTCGTCGAGCGGCTCGGCGAGGCCAGCGGGCTTCCCGTCGGCCTCTACATCCAGGCCGCGGGCGGCACGGCGCTCGCGAATGCGCTCGTGGCGACACGCGTCGGCGCCGACGTCGTCGCGACCGCGGTGTACCCGCTCGCGCTGACGCTGCACCGCATCGCCGGCGAGTCGCTCGTGGCGGCGCTCGAAGGGCTGGGACGGCCGACCGGCGTCGACGTCGCCCGCCTGTGGGAGGCGTCGGACGTCGTCGACGAGCACCTCGGCGACGAGCCGCTCGCCCCGCTCGCGCCGCGCATCGCGGTTCGCGCCGCCGAGTACGACCTCCCCGCCGGTCTCGTCGCGGCGCTCGACGCGCAGCTCCGCGCGCACGCCGCCGGCGACCGCCTGCTGGACACGCTCGCGGAGGTCGTCCGCATCCGCGAGGAGTCCGGACGGCCGCCGCTCGCGTCGCCGATTGGCCAGATCCTCGGCTCGCAGGCGTTTCTCAACGTCCTCTCGGCGCACCGCTACCGCACCGTGCTCGACGAGTTCCGCCAGCTCGTGGAGGGCGCGTACGGAACGCCGCCGGCGCAGATCGAGCCGTCGGTCAGACGGGCGGTGCAGCTGCTCGGAGGCGAGGGCCCGGCTCTCGACGACGACCCACCCAGCGCCGAAGACGTCCGCGAGGCAGCCGAGGGCCTCGCCTCGTCCGAGGAGGACCTCGTGCTGCTCGCGATGTTCGGGGACGAGGCGGAGACGCTCCTGCAGTCCATCCGGCGGCGCCACTCGCGCGAGGCGTCGCTCCTCGCCGGCGACGTCGACGCCGAGCGCGGCGAGCGCATCCGCGAGCTCGTCCGGATCGTGCAGGAGTCGGGGGTCGGCGAGATCGAGATCGAGGACGCGGGGATGCGCGTCTCGGTGCGCCGGGCGGACGAGCCGGGCTCCGTGCCGACGTCCGTGGCGGGCGTCGTCGCCGTGGCGGAGCAGAGCGCGGACGAGATCACCGGCGCGGCCGAGACCATGCGCGTCGAGTCGCCGATGGTCGGCATCTTCTATCGGGCGCCCCAACCCGGAGCGCCGCCCTTCGTCGAGGTCGGCGACGTCGTCGCGGCCGGGCAGACCCTGTGCATGCTCGAGGCGATGAAGCTCTTCAACGAGCTCAAGGCGGACCTCGACGCGCGCGTCCGGTCGATCCACGCCGACAACGGCCAGCCGGTCGAGTTCGGGACGCTGCTCTTCGAGCTCGAGCCGGTCGGCGGCCCGCCCGTGGTCTAGGCGCCGATGTTCTCGCGCGTCCTCGTCGCCAACCGTGGCGAGATCGCCGTCCGCGTGATCCGGGCGCTCCACGAGCTCGGTGTCGAGGCGGTCGCGGTCTACTCGACCGCGGACAGCGAGGCGATGCACGTGCGCCTCGCCGACCAGGCGGTCTGCATTGGCCCGCCCCCCGCCGCGGAGAGCTACCTCCGGATCCCGAGCGTCGTCGCGGCCGCGGAGACGACGGGCTGCGAGGCGGTGCACCCGGGCTACGGCTTCCTCGCCGAGAACCCCGCTTTCGCAAGGGCATGCGCGGAGAACGATCTCGTGTTCGTGGGGCCGTCGCCGGAAGTGATGGAGCGGCTCGGCGACAAGGCGACGGCGAAGGCGGAGCTGCGCGCCGCCGGAGTCCCGCTCGTGCCCGGGACGGCCGGCGCCGCGCCGCTCTACGAGATCCGCCGCGTGGCGGACGAGATCGGCTTCCCGGTGATGCTCAAGGCGACGGCGGGCGGAGGCGGTAAGGGCATGCGGCTCGTCGACTTCCCGGACGGGCTCGCGGACGCGTTCGCGGCTGCCTCGGCCGAGGCGGACGCGGCGTTCGGGGACGGGTCCCTCTACCTCGAGAAGGTCGTCGCACCCGCGCGGCACGTCGAGATCCAGGTGCTGTGCGACGGGCACGGCAGCGTGCTCACGCTCGGCGAGCGCGAGTGCTCGATCCAGCGGCGCCACCAGAAGCTCGTCGAGGAGTCGCCGTCGGCGGCGCTCGCTCCCGAGACGCGCGAGGCGATGGAGGCGTCCGTCGAGCGCGCGTGCCGCGCGATCGGCTACGAGGGCGCCGGCACGTTCGAGTTCCTGCTCGGCGCCGAGGGCGAGCCGTACTTCATCGAGGTGAACTGCCGCCTCCAGGTCGAGCATCCCGTGACTGAGCTCCTCACCGGCGTGGACATCGTCCGCGAGCAGGTGCGGATCGCCGCCGGCGAGCGGCTCGCGGCGTCCGGCCGCGCGTCGCGGCAGGGACATGCGATCGAGGTGCGGATCAACGCGGAGGACCCCTCGCGGGGCTTTGCGCCCGCGCCGGGCCTCGTCACGCGCTTCCGGCCGCCGCTCGGCCCGGGCGTCCGCGTCGACACCGCGGTGGAGGACGGATGGTCGATCCCGCCGTTCTACGACTCGCTCATCGCGAAGGTGATCGTCTCGGACGCCGACCGGCCCGCAGCGCTCGTCCGCGCGGCGCTCGCGCTGGAGGAGCTCGTCGTCGAAGGGATCCCGACGACGCGCGAGCTCGCGCTGGACGTGCTCCGCTCCGACGGGTTCCGGTCGGGCTCGTACTCGACCGGCTACCTTGAAGAGATGGAGGAGCACCTGCCCTCGCTGCGTCCGGCATGAGCGGAGAGACGACCCGGCCCGCCGCGAAGCCGCTCGGGCGCAGGCAGGCACGCAGGCAGGCGCTGTTCCTCCTCTACCAGTGGGATCTCACGGGGCAGCCGCTCGCGTCCCTCTTCGAGGGAGACCCCGACGAGTTCGCCGCACGCCTCGCCGCGGCCGTCGCCGCGCAGGCGCCCGCACTCGACGAGCGGGTCACGGGAGCCTCGGACGGCTGGCCCGCCGACAGGCTGGGTACGCTCGAGCGGAACATCCTGCGGATCGGGGCGTACGAGCTCGAGGAGGAGACGGTGCCGGCGGAGGTGGCGATCAACGAAGCCGTGCTGCTCGCCAAGCGCTACGCGACCGAGGACGCCGCGCGGCTCGTCAACGGGATCCTCGGAGGCCTGCAGAGCGAGCGCGGTTCGTGACGACGTCCGACGAGTCGCTGCAGCGCGCGGAGGAGCTGCTCGAGCGGCTGAAGACGCGCGTGGACGCGCTCGAGGCGAGCGCGGACTCGGGCGGCGACGTCGACGAGGCCGTCGACGGCCTCGCGGAGATCGCCGAGCTCGCGAAGGAGATCGAGGCCGAGGTGCAGCGCGCCCGCCAGGCGGCGGATGCGGGCGCCTGACGATCTCCGCGCGCTCGTCGAGGAGGCTCTCGACGAGCTTTCGTTGCACCCGTCCCTGGCCGGCCTCACCGAGCCGATGCGGTACGCGCTCGGGGGCGGCGGCAAGCGGATCCGGCCTGTCGTCTGCCTCGCGACGGCCGAAGCAGCGGGCGGTCGCGTCGAGGAAGCGCTGCCCCTCGCGCTCGCGCTCGAGCTCGTGCACACCTTCTCGCTCGTCCACGACGACCTGCCGTCCATGGACGACGACGACGAGCGTCGCGGCCGGCCGAGTGCGCACGCCGCCTTCGGCGACGGCGTGGCGCTGCTCGCGGGCGACGCGCTGCTCGTCGAAGGTCTGCGGCTCGCGTCGCGTCAGGAGCGCCCGGAGCCGGCCCGCGAGCTCGCGGACGCCACCCTCGGCATGATCGGCGGCCAGTACCTCGACGTCACGGACGGGGACGTCGCCCTCGAGGAGCTCCACCGGCTGAAGACGGGACGGCTCTTCGCCGCTGCGGTCGGCCTCGGGCTCTGGGCGGCCGATGTGGCGCCGGAGGACCAGCGGCCCTGGCGCGCCTTCGGCGAGGAGCTCGGCCTGCTCTTCCAGGCCGTCGACGACGTGATCGACGGTGACGGGTATGCGATGGAGCTCGGAGACGGCGGCGCACGCGAGATCGCCGCCTCCGCGGCACGCGGGGCTCACGAGCGGCTGGGTGCGATCGGAGCCGACACGACGGTCCTCGCGGAGCTCGTGGACGAGCTGGCGGTCCGAACCGCGTAGACGATGGCGAGGAAGCGCCTCGACGTCCTTCTCGTCGAGCGCGGGCTCGCGGAGAGCCGGGCGCAGGCACAGGCACTCGTGATGGCAGGCCTCGTCCGCGGCTACGAGAAGCCGGGGCAGCAGGTCGCCGACGACGCGGCGCTCGAGGTCGACCGGCCGCCGCGGTTCGTCTCACGGGGCGGCGAGAAGCTCGCGCACGCGCTGGACGCGTTCGGCGTGGACCCCGCCGGCCGGGACTGCCTCGACATCGGAGCCTCGACGGGCGGCTTCACCGACTGCCTGCTGCAGCGCGGCGCCTCGCGGGTGATCGCGCTCGAAGTCGGCCACGGCCAGCTCCACCCGCGCCTGCGGGCCGACGGCCGCGTCAGCGTCCTCGAGCGCGTCAACGCACGGCATGTCGACGCGCTGCCCTTCCCACCCGAGCTGATCGTCTGCGACGTCTCGTTCATCTCGGCGACGCGGGTCGTCCCACCGGCGATCGCGCTCGCCGCGCCGGGGTGGGAGGCGCTCGTGCTCGTCAAGCCCCAGTTCGAGGCGGGACGGGCCGACGCGCCGAAAGGCGTCGTCCGCGACCCCGAAGTCCACCGACGGGTCCTCCGCGCGTTCTGCGGAACCGCCGCCTCTTGGGGTGCGAGTGTCGCCGGGATCGTAGACTCGGGCCACCCGGGGCCGAAGGGGAACCGGGAGTTCGTCGTCCACCTGATCGCGAGCGAGACCCCCTCCGACCCCCATGAGCTCGACCGCTGGATCGACGCCGCCGTCGGGTAGGCGGAGCCCCGTGACACGTGCCGCGCTCGTCACGCACGGCAGGCCCGGACAGGTCGGGGACGGGGTCGAGCGCCTGGTCGCCGTCGCACGGGACGCGGGCGTCGAGCTGATCGTCGGGCCGGACGAGGCCGCGCGGCACGACCTCGACCTTCGCGGCGACCCGTTCGACGCCGAGCTCGTCGTCGTGCTCGGCGGCGACGGAACGATGCTGCGGGCGCTGCGCACGTTCCTCGGAACGGGCATCCCGGTGATCGGCGTCAACTTCGGCCGTGTCGGCTTCCTGAGCTCGATGCAGCCCGACGAGCTCGAGGTCGGGATGGTGCGTGCGTTCCGCGGCGAGCTCGACGTCGTCCGGCTGCCGACGATCGAGCTCGAGAACGGCGACGCTTCGCACATCGCGGTCAACGACGTCGTCGTCACCTCGGGGGAGCTCGGGCGGATGGTGGAGCTCGAGTGGGCCGTCGGCGGAGAGGACCTCGGCAGCGTCCCGTGCGACGGGATCATCTGCTCGACGCCGTCCGGCTCGACGGCCTACAACCTCTCGAACGGTGGGCCCGTGCTGATGTGGGGGATCGACGCGATGGCGACGGCCTTCGTCGCGCCGCACTCGCTCCACGCACGTCCGCTGGTCGTCCCGCGCGGGAAGGACGTCGTCGTCTGGAACCGCACGCCCGACGTATCGGTCGTGGTGCTCGTCGACGGGCACCGGGTCGGCGAGGGGCCGCCGGGCGGCCGCGTCACGGTGCGGCTCGGCAACGCGCCCACTCTTCTCGCCACGCTTCCCGACGCGACGTTCGTGAGCCGCTACCGGGCGGGCTTCTCGGCGTAGACGCGGCCGGTACTGCCAGGTGTACGTCTCGAGGCGCCGGTCTACGATCTCCACGTGTTGCGGAGACTGCGGATCGAGAACCTCGTGCTCATCCGGGACGCGGACCTCGAGCTCGCTCCCGGTCTGGTCGCGCTGACGGGCGAGACCGGCGCGGGGAAGACGATCGTCACGCAGGCGATCGGGCTCCTGCTCGGTGCGAAGGGCGATGCGGCGGCCGTCGGCGCGGCCGGCTCGGAGGCATACGTCGAGGCGGAGCTCGACGTTCCCGACGGCTTCTTCGACGAGGACGGCCTCGAGCCGCTGCGCGACCTGCGGCCCGACGACGAGCCAGGGCTGGTGGCCGCCCGGCGTGTGACGCGCGACGGACGCTCGCGCGCCTACGCGTGGGGTCGGAGCGTGGCCCGCGACGACCTCGTCGCGGCAACCGATCGCCTGCTCGCCCTCTCCGGGCAATTCGCCCAACGCCGGCTCGCGCGGCCGAGCCACCAGCTCGACCTCCTCGACGCATTCGTCGGAGCCGAGCAGCGCGCGCGTCGGGCCGAGGCGCGCGACGCGTGGCGGGCACTGTCCGCCGCGAGCCGCCGCGTCGACGAGCTGGAGCAGGGAGCCGACGCGGAGCGGGCGCGCCTTGCCGAGCTGCAGGCGCTCGTTGAGGACACGGAAGGGCTCGAGCCCGGGGAGGAGGACGCGCTGCGCGCCGAGCGCGAGCGGTCCAGGCACGTGGCGGAACTGGTCGAGGGCGCCCTGACCGCAGCCGCGGGCATCGAACCCGAGGACGGCGACGGCGCACGCGCGCTGGCCGCGTCGGCCGAGCGGGCGCTCGCGCCGCTCGAGCGTCTGGCACCCGAGCTCGAGGCCGCGGCGGCCGAGCTGCGCGACGTCGTCGTCAGGCTGACCGAGGTCGCCGCCGACGTGCGCCTGTTCGCCGACTCGCTCGAGACGAGCCCCGAGCGAGCCTCAGAGGTGGAGGAGCGCCTCGACCGGATCGCAGACGCCCGGCGCAGGCATCGTGCTGCAACCTTCGACGAGCTCCTCGAGCGGCGGGCTGCGGCCGTCGCGGAGCTCGAGGAGGCCGGCGCGGAGGGTGATCCGCTGGCCCGCGCGCAGCAGCAGCTCGAGGCCGCGCGAGCACGGTACGAGGCGGCGGCCCGCGCGCTCGCGGCGGCACGTCGCGACGCCGCCGAGCCGTTCGCGGCAGCGGTCGCGGGCGAGCTCGCCGAGCTCGGCATGGGGGAGGGCGAGTTCCACGTCGAGGTGCGCGAACGAGACGCGGGGGTATCCGGAATCGACGAGGCCGTCTTCCTCGTGCGCCCGAACACCGGGCTGCCGCTCGCGCCGGTCGCGGAGACGTCCTCGGGCGGAGAGCTCTCGCGCGTCGCCCTTGCGATCGCCGCCGTGGCCGGCGGCGAGACGATCGTGCTCGACGAGATCGACGCGGGGGTCGGCGGCGTCACTGCGCACCGCGTCGCGGCCGTCCTGCGGCGCCTCGCCGAGCGTGCACAGGTGCTCACGATCACGCATCTGCCGCAGATCGCGACGGCGGCCGACCAGCACCTGCGTGTCGAGAAGGTCCCGGGCGACCCGACGCACACGCGGATCGCGGTGCTCGAAGACGCCGAGCGGCGGGACGAGCTCGAGCGGATGCTCGGCGGCGAGGAGTTCGTCAGCGCCGTCACGGCGGACGGGCGACGATGAGCGTCTCGACGGCGATCACCGGCCGCGCGCGGCTCGGCCGCCGCACGAAGGACCTCGTCAAGCATCTCGGCCCCGACGACGTCGCGATCGTCGACCACGCCGACCTCGACCGCGTGTCGGCCGAGGAGCTCGCCGAGTCGGGCATCCGCGCGGTCGTCAACGTCTCGCGCTCGACGACCGGCCGCTTCCCGAACCCGGGCCCGCTCGAGCTCGTGCGGGCCGGGATCCACCTCGTCGACGCGCCCGGCGCTCCGCTCTTCGACCTGCTGACGGACGGCGAGCTCGTGCGTCTGGACGGCGGCAGCGTCTGGCGCAACGGAACGCTTCTGGCCGAGGGAACGGTGATGGACGCAGCCTCGCTCGAGGAGGCGCTCGCCGAGCAGGAGAGCCGCATCGCCGACGCGCTCGGCGCGTTCGCCGAGAACACCCTCCGCCATCTGCAGGAGGAGGCCGGGACGCTCGCCGCCGGGATCGTCCTGCCTGCGCTGCGTACGCGCATCCGCGATCGACACGTCCTCGTCGTCGCGCGCGGGCCGGGCTACAAGTCCGACCTCCGGATGGTGCGGCCCTACGTCCGCGACTTCCGTCCGGTGCTGATCGCCGTCGACGGCGGTGCCGACGCCCTTCGCGACGTCGGCCTGTCCGCGCATCTGATCGTCGGCGACTTCGACTCGGTGTCCGACGCTGCGCTCCGTGCCGGTGCAGAGCTCGTGGTGCACGCGTACCCGGGAGGGGCGGCGCCCGGCGCCGAGCGCCTCCGCGGTCTAGGCCTCCCGTTTCACACCGTGTCCGCGCCGGGCATCAGCGAGGATCTCGCGCTCCAACTCGCCTACGAGAAGGGCGCGAGCCTGATCGTCGCCGTGGGAACGCACTTCAACCTCGTCGAGTTTCTGGAGCGCGACCGCGCGGGCATGGCCTCGACGTTCGTCACCCGTCTGAAGGTAGGCGAGTCGCTCGTCGACGCGAAGGGCGTCTCGCGCCTCGTCAGCCGCCGCGTGGGGGTCTGGCCGCTTGCCGTCTTCGCCCTCGCGGGCGCTGCCGCGATCGTGGGTGCCGTCCTCGCGTCTCCGACGCTGCGGAACGTCATCCAGTCGACGACACGTGCCATCGCGAACGGGCTCGGGCTCTAGACGATGCGAAATCTCGCTCTGCGAGACTGACGGCAGTGTTCGACCTGCGGTACCACGTCGCCTCGCTCGCTGCGGTCTTCGTCGCGCTCGTGCTCGGGATCTTCCTCGGCGTGGGGCTATCGGGGAAGGGCTTCGTCTCGGATGCGGAGCGCGAGAACCTCCAGGCGCAGATCGACGCCCTGCGCGCCGAGCGTGACAGCGCCGTGGCGCGTGCGGCCGGCGCCGACCTGCGCAGCGGCGAGCTCGATTCGTTCGCGAAGACGACGTACCCCGGTCTCGTCGGCGGCATGCTCGAGGGCAAGAGAGTGGGCGTCGTGTTCGTCGGCTCCGTCGACCAGGGGCTCGCGGGCACGATCCGCCGGTCGGTCGCCGACGCCGGTGGCAGGGTCACGCTGACCCGGGCGCTTCGGGTCCCGCTCGACGCGGAAGCCACGGACTCCGCGCTGCGCGGCGAGGCGGACACGCGTGGTCTGGCCGGGCCGGACAGCCGTGAGCGCCTCGGCCGCGCGCTCGCGCGCGAGCTCGTGGCGGCGGGGCCGAACCCCGTGTTCGACGCTCTCACACGCGTGCTGGTCGAGGAGCAGTCCGGCTCGGTCAACCCGGCGCTCGACGCCGTCGTCGTCGCGCGGCCGGCAGCGCCGCAGCAGGGGGAGACGCAGACGCTGCTCGCGGGGCTCTACAGCGGTCTCGCCGCGGCGCCGGTGCCGACCGTCGGCGTCGAGAAAAGCGATCCGAAGCGGAGCGCGATCCCGGTCTTCCACCGCCGTGGCCTCGCGACCGTCGACAGCATCGACGGCGCGCCGGGGCAGGTCGCGCTCGTCTTCCTCCTCGCCGGCGCCCGCCCCGGGAGCTACGGCACAGGCGTGGACGCCACGGACGGCATCCTTCCTGCCCCACCGCCGCTTCCCGTCACCACCAAGGGGTGAGCGAGCCGAGGCTGACGATCCTGGTCGCGGCCCGCGACGAGGAGGAGCGGATCGACCGCACCGTGACGGCGCTGCGGGATGCGTTTCCGGAGGCGGACGTCGTCGTCGCGGACGACGGCTCGCGCGACGGGACCGCGCCCGCTGCGGAGGCGGCGGGCGCCCGGGTCGTGCGGCTGCCGCGCCGCGGGAAGGGTCAGGCGCTGACGCTCGCAGAGCGCGAGTGCCGTCCCGGGCCGCTTCTGCTCTGCGACGCCGACCTCGACGGTGACCTCCGTCCGCTTCTCGACACGGGCGCCGACGTCGCTGTCGCCCGTTTCGCACGGAGGGTCGGCGGAGGGCTGGGACTCGCAAAGGGCGTTGCGCGGGCGCTCGTCGAGGCACGCACGGGACGACGGATGGCGGAACCGCTCTCCGGCCAGCGCGCGCTCTCCTCCGGTGCACGCGCCGAGGTGTTCCCGGTCGCGGCGGGGTTCGGTGTCGAGACGCGGATGTCGATCGATGCCCTGCGCGCAGGCTTCGACGTCCGGGAGCTCGGGCTCGACCTCGCCCATCGCGCGACCGGCCGCGACCTCGGCGGGTTCGTCCACCGGGGCACGCAGCTCCGGGACATCCTGCTCGCGACCCTCGCGCCGCAGGCCCTGAACTTCCGCGGCCTGCGGCTGCCGCTCGTGGGCGCGGTCGTCGGCGTCGTCGTGCCCGCCGTCGCGCCGGTCGCGGCGCTCGGGTTCGCCGACGACCGCTGGAGCGGCCCCGAGCGAGGCTTCCGGGCGCACCTGCGCGCCGGCGCCACGACGGGCACGCTGAAGCTCGTCGGGATCCCGCTGTGGGCGCTCTGGCGCACGCGTTCGCTCTCGGGAGCCGTCCTCGTCGCGCTGTCGGCGAACCTCGTGAACCAGCTCGACACCCGGCCCGGAAGGGCGCTGAAGGTGACGCTCGCCTGCGCGCTCGTTCTCGGCGGGCGGCCGCGACGCGCGGTCGTGCTCGGCGTCCTGCTCGCTCCCTACGATCTCCGGGAGATGACGATGCTGGGGGACGCAGGGTCGAACGCGCTGGGCGCCATGCTAGGTTTGGAGTCCGTGGGGCGGCTGACGGGCCTTCGGAGGACGAGCGCGATCGGGGCGCTCGCCGCCGTCACCATCCTCGGCGAGCGCCGCTCGCTGGGCGCGCTCATCGAGTCGACCCGAGGTCTGCGGGCCGTCGACGCGCTGGGACGATATCCGTGAGCGACGGGCCCACCACGCGGTACGTGTTCGTCACGGGCGGCGTGGTCTCGGCCCTCGGGAAGGGGATCGTCGCCGCGTCGCTCGGCCGGCTGCTGAAGGCACGCGGCCTGCGCGTGCAGGCGCAGAAGTTCGACCCGTACCTGAACGTCGACCCGGGCACGATGAGCCCGTTCCAGCACGGCGAGGTGTTCGTCACCGAGGACGGAGCCGAGACCGACCTCGACCTGGGCCACTACGAGCGGTTCGTCGACGAGAACCTCTCCCGCAACGCGAGCCATTCCGCAGGCGCGATCTGGGACACCGTCCTCCGGAAGGAGCGGAAGGGCGAGTTCCTCGGCGCGACGGTCCAGGTGATCCCGCACATCACGAACGAGATCAAGGCGCGGATCCGCCGCGCCGCGAAGGCCGATCCCGCGGACATCGTGATCTCGGAGATCGGGGGCACCGTGGGCGACATCGAGTCGCTTCCGTTCCTCGAGGCGATCCGCCAGTTCCGGCGCGAGGTCGGGCCCGAGAACGTCCTCTATCTCCACGTGACGCTCGTCCCGTTCATCGAGGCCGCCGGCGAGCTCAAGACGAAGCCGACGCAGCACTCGGTCAACGAGCTGCGCCGCATCGGTATCCACCCCGACGCGATCGTCTGCCGCTCGGCCGAGCCGCTCTCGTCCGACATCCGCGAGAAGATCGCGCTCTTCGCGGACGTCGACCCGCGCGCCGTGTTCGCGTCGCCCGACGTGCCGGACGTCTACTTCGTCCCGGAGCACCTGATGGGCGAGGGCCTCGACGCCTTCGTCTGCGATCGCCTCGGGCTCGAGACCCGGCCCGCAGACCTGGCGGAATGGAAGGAGCTCACAGAGCGGATCGCCGAGCAGAGCGAGGAGGTCGAGATCGCGCTCGTCGGCAAGTACGTCAAGCTTCGCGACGCGTACCTCTCGGTGCACGAGGCGCTCAAGCACGCCGGTGTCGCGGCCGGAGCCCACGTGCGCGTCCGCTGGGTCGACGCGGAGGACATGTCCTACGAGGAGGCGGTCGAGGAGCTCGAGCAGGTCGACGGCGTGCTCGTGCCGGGCGGGTTCGGCTCCCGCGGCTGGGAGGGGAAGATCCTCGCGTGCCGCGTGGCGCGCGAGCGCGAGATCCCGTATCTCGGCATCTGCCTCGGCATGCATGTCGCCGTCTCCGAGTTCGCCCGCCACGTCGCGGGGCTCGACGGTGCGAACTCGACCGAGATGGATCCGGAGACGCCCTACCCGGTGATCGACCTCCTGCCGGAGCAGAAGGAGATCGAGGAGCTCGGCGGGACGATGCGCCTCGGCGCGCAGGCCGTCGAGCTGACGGACGGCACGCGGGCGCGGGAGATCTACGACGACGCGGTCGTCCACGAGCGGCACCGCCACCGGTACGAGGTCAACAACCTCTACCGTGACCAGCTCGTCGAGCGGGGGCTCGTCGTCTCGGGAACGTTCCAGCAGGGGCGGCTCGTGGAGATCGTCGAGCTACCCGACCATCCCTGGTTCGTCGCGAGCCAGTTCCACCCGGAGTTCAAGTCGCGGCCGACCCGTCCCGCGCCGCTCTTCCGCGAGTTCGTCGTGGCCGCGCTCGATCGCACTCGCGCCCGGTCGGGCGTGCGTGCGACCGCCGCATAGCCACACTTCGCGGCAGGCGGCGCGACGCCTCGCCGTGACGACACTGTCGACAGCGGTCGATAAGGAAGCCTGATCTCCGAGCACGGTCGCATCAGCCAGGGCGGCGGCGACAGGACCTTGCCGGGCAGGCAGAAATCGACCTGCCGCCCATATGCTCTGGCCCCACGCCCTGTGGATGAATCGGCACGAACTCTGCACGGTGCAGGGCTTGACGGAAACCTGTGTCTGACACCGCATCTCGGCCGTCGGCGCCGGCTCGTAGGATGGCCGCCGTGGAGCAGCCGCGGCTCACCTCGCGCGTCGCCGACCTGTTCCTCGACCTCTGCGCGATCCCGAGCCCGCCGGGGGAAGAGCGCGCCGTCGCCGACCGTGTCACGCGCGAGCTTGCGGCGATCGGCCTTCGGTGGGACGAGGACGGCTGCGGCCCCGCGATCGGGTCGACGGCGGGGAACGTCCTCTGCCGGCTTCCCGGGAAGAGCGACGACGGCACGCCGATCTTCCTCTGCGCGCATTTCGACACCGTCCCCCTCGCGGGCGGCCTCGACCCGGTGGTGGGCGAGGACGGCGTCGTGCGGAACACGGGCGGCACCATTCTCGGGGCCGACAACAAGTCCGCGCTGGCGGTGATGGTCGAGGCGGCGAGACGGATCGTCGAAGAGGGGCGCCCGCATGCCGGTGTCGAGCTCCTCTTCACGCCGATGGAGGAGATCGGCCTCGTCGGCGCCGACGCGTTCGACAGCGGGCGGCTCGAGGCGCGGATCGGCTACGTCTACGACCAGGCCGCGCCGATCGGCGACGTCGTCACCGGATCGCCCACTGCCCAGGAGCTCGAGCTGACCTTTGTGGGACGGGCGGCGCACGCGGGCATGTACCCCGAGGAGGGACGCTCCGCGATCGTCGCCGCCGCCCGGGCGATCGCGGACATGCCGCTCGGCCGGATCGACGAGCTGACGAGCGCCAACGTCGGTCTCGTCCGCGGTGGCACCGCGCGGAACGTCGTGGCGGAGCGATGCAGGCTGGAGGCCGAGGTGCGCTCCCACGACGACGGACGCGTCACGGACGTCGTCCAGCAGATCCTCGACGCGGCCGCCTTCGCCGCGAGCGTGTCGGACTGCACGCTCGAGACGAGGGTCGAGCCGAAGTACCGCGGCTACCGCTTCCGAGACGACGATCCGGCCGTGCGTCTCGCAGTCGAGGCGCTCTCCCGCGCGGGTTTCGAGCCGCGCCTCGGGCTCTCCGGCGGCGCCGCCGACGCGAACGTCTTCAACGCACGTGGCCTCAGCTGCGTCAACCTCGCGAACGGGATGACCGACATCCACACGCCGGACGAGCACATCGCTGTCGAGGATCTCGACCGCATGGTCGAGGTCACGCTGGCCCTCGTCGACGCCGCTCGCGAGGCACACGTGTGATCGGTCTCCGCTGGGGCACCGTGACGGCGGTCGCCGAGTGCCTCGACGGTCTCGTGCGCCTCGAGGTGGACGACGCCCCGTGCATCGCGTATCCGCGCCTGACCGGCCAGGTCGAGGTCGGCGACGTCGTGCTGGTCAACGAGCAGGCGAGGACCCTCGAGCTGGGATCGGGCGGCTTCGACGTCCTCTACGCGAACCTCACGCGGGGGCTTCGCCTGCCGGCCGACGAGGACGCGCACGTGATGGCGCTGCCGTACACACCGAGCCAGCAGGCGATCCGCTTCGTCGACGAGGACACCGGCGAGGGCGGCGCGCGGGAGCGGATCGACGGCGTTCCCGTCGTGTGCCTCGGGCTCCACAGCCAGCTCGCGCCTGCGTGCGCGGCGCTCGCGGGGCGTCGGGTCACGTACGTCCAGCTCGGCGGCGGCTCGCTCCCGGTCTCTCTGTCCGACAGCGTCCGCGCGCTGAAAGCCCGGCGGCTCCTCGACGCCGCGATCGCGGTCAGCCCCTGCCTCGACGGCGATCTGCAGTGCGTCAGCACCGCCTCCGCGCTGACGGAGGCGGTGGAGCGCGGCGCGGAGGTCGTCGTGTGCGGCATCGGGCCCGGGATCGTCGGGACGGGCTCGCGGTGGGGCCACGGTGGACTCTCCGTCGCCGAGGCCGCCAACGTCGCGTCGGCACTGGGCGGGCTCCCGATCGTCGCCCCGCGCGTGTCCTTCGGCGACGAGCGTCCGCGCCACCGTGGGCTCTCTCACCACACCCGCTCGGCGCTCGCTCTGTGCCTCGGCACGGTGCGCGTGGCCTGGCCGGTCGGGCTGGAACCGCCTTCCGGCGTGGATGTCGTCGAGGTCAACGCAGCCGGGTGGGAGGCCGCATGCGCACCGCTCGCGCTGTCGCACATGGGCCGCGGCCCGGGCGAGGATCCCTGGTTCTTCGCGGCCGCTTTCGCCGCCGGAAGGCTCGCCGCAGCCTGACCGCCGGTCGGCAGAGGGTGCTGTATCGTCCCGGCCGCCGTGCGGATCGGGGTCGCGAAGGAGATCAAGTCGCAGGAGTACCGCGTCGCGCTGACGCCGGCGGGCGCCCTCGAGCTCGTCCAGCGCGGCCACGAGGTCGTCGTGGAACGAGGCGCCGGAGTCGGCTCCGGATTCACCGACGACGCCTACACGGCCGTCGGGGCGCGCCTCGTCGACGTCGAGGACGTGTGGGCCGCACCGGAGCTCCTGCTCAAGGTGAAGGAGCCGGTCGAGGCCGAGTACCCGCGGCTGCGCGAGGGCCTGACGCTCTTCACCTACCTGCACATCGCGGCCGACGAGCCCCTCACGCGTGCACTGCTGGACTCCGGGGTGACGGGCGTCGCGTACGAGACGGTCGAGACGAGCGACCGGAGGCTCCCGCTGTTGGCGCCGATGAGCGAGGTCGCGGGCCGGCTCGCGCCGCAGATGGGAGCGTGGGCGCTCGAGAAGGCCCACGGCGGCCGCGGCATCCTCCTCGGCGGCGTCCCGGGCGTGCCGCCCGCCAAGGTCGTCGTGCTCGGTGGTGGGGTCGTGGGGCTGAATGCGGCGATCATCGCCCTCGGCATGCAGGCCGACGTGTGGGTGCTCGACAAGTCGGTCGACCGCATGCGCGAGCTCGAGATCGCGCTCGACGGCCGCGTGACGCTCGCGATGTCGAACCGTCTCCAGATCGAAGAGGTCCTTCCCGACGCGGACCTCGTGATCGGAGCCGTCCTGATCCCCGGCGCCGTCGCACCGAAGCTCGTGACGCGGGACATGCTCCGCCTCATGCGTCCGGGGTCCGTGCTCGTCGACGTCGCGATCGACCAGGGCGGCTGCTTCGAGACCTCGCACGCGACGACGCACGACGACCCCGTCTTCGAGGTCGAGGGCATCGTCCACTACTGCGTCGCGAACATGCCGGGCGCCGTCCCGGTCACCTCGACGAAGGCGCTGACGAACGTGACGCTGCCGTACGCCGAGGCGATCGCCGACAAGGGTCTCTCGCGGGCGATCGCGGACGACCCCGCGCTCGCGAAAGGCGTCAACACGATGAACGGCCGGCTGACGTATCAGGCGGTTGCCGAGGCCCACGGCCTCACGTACACGCCGCTCGAGGACGCCGGCCGCGCCCTCGTGTGACTACGACGTGGCGTCGCCGCCGGTCCGGGCGCGCTGCTCCTTCGCGCTCTCGGACGGCGAAACCTTGACGACCGCCCACGTGACGGACATCGACAGCGCGAGGATCGCGAGGATGTACAGGAGGAGCTCGAGGAGGCCGAGGGCGGTGTCCATCGGCGGACTAGGATAGCTCGCTATGCCGCGGGCCTGCGTGATCGTGCTGGACGCCGTCGGGGCGGGGGAGCTTCCCGACGCCGCCGACTGGGGCGACGAGGGGTCGGATACCCTCGGAAACGTCGCGCACGCGGTCGGCGGGCTCGATCTGCCGAACCTCGAGGCGCTCGGTCTCGGAAACGTCGAGCCGCTCGAAGGCTGCCCCCCGCAGCCGTACGCGCCCGCGGTCGCCGGCCGGCTGCTCGAGCGCTCGAAGGGCAAGGACACGACCGCGGGCCACTGGGAACTGATGGGCGTCGTCACGCCGAGCCCGTTCCCGACCTACCCGTACGGCTTCCCCGACGAGGTGATCGACCCGTTCATGAACCGCACGGGCCGAGGCGTGATCGGCAACAAGCCCGCGTCGGGCACGGAGATCATCCAGGAGCTCGGCGAAGAGCATCAGCGCACGGGCAAGTGGATCGTCTACACGTCGGCCGACTCGGTCTTCCAGGTCGCGGCTCACGAGGGAACGATCCCGCTGGAGGAGCTCTACGCAGGCTGCCGCGTCGCCCGCGAGATCCTCACGGGCAAGCATGCGGTCGGACGCGTCATCGCGCGGCCGTTCGTCGGCGAGCCGGGGCACTACGAGCGCACGCCGAATCGGCACGACTTCTCGCTCGAGCCGCGCCGTCCGAACTACCTCAGCGCGATCCGTGACGCCGGTCAGACGGTGTACGGCGTCGGGAAGATCTCGGACATCTTCGCGGGATGTGACATCGACGAGTCCTTCCCGACGAAGTCGAACGTGGACGGAATCACCCGCACGATCGAGCTGCTCGACAACGTCGAGTCCGGCCTCGTCTTCGTCAACCTCGTCGAGACGGATCAGCTCTGGGGGCACCGCAACGACCCGGTCAACTTCCACCGCTGCCTGCAGGACTTCGACCGTCGGCTGCCCGACATCCTCGACGCGCTCCACGACGGCGACCTCCTGATCCTCACGTCGGATCACGGCTGCGACCCGACGACGCCGTCGACGGACCACTCGCGCGAGCATGCGCTGCTGCTCGCGTACGCGGCGGGAAAGAACGCTGCGGGCCGTCTCCACGAGGATGGCGAGTTCGGCGACGTGGGCGCGACCGTCTGCGCCTGGCTCGGCGCGAAGCACCCGGGCAAGGGCGCCCCCGGCCGTCCGATCGTCGAGCGGTGAGCGTCGTTCGCCGACTGAACGACCCCGAGCACGTCGCTCGCCAGTACGAGACGGAAGCAGGGCTCGCGGCTCGCAAGGCCGTGTACCGCGACGTGTCCGGCCCCGATGCGCGCGAGGTTGCACTCGAAGCCGTTCTTCGCGGCGCGCCGCTCAGCGTGCTCGAGGTCGGCTGCGGCGAGGGAGAGCTCGCCGAACGCCTGACCGACGCCATGGCGGAGGTCGTCGCCGTCGACCAGTCCAGCCGAATGGTCGAGCTGACGTGCGCGCGGGGTGTCGACGCGCGCGTGGGCGACGTCAAGGAGCTGCCGTTCCCCGACGACAGCTTCGACGCCGTGCTCGCCGCGTGGATGCTCTACCACGTTGCCGATCTCGACCTGGGCCTCGCGGAGATCGCTCGAGTGCTGCGACCGAGCGGCAGGCTCGTCGCCACGACGAATGCGTCCGACCATCTCGCCGAGCTGCTCGCGCTCGGGGGAATCGCTGGGTGGGACCTCTCGTTCTCGGCCGAGAGCGCCGAGGAGATACTCGGACGGCATTTCCGGTCTGTCGAGCGAGAGGACGCGTACGGAACCGTCATGTTCTCCAGCATCGACCTGGTGCGGTCGTACTTCGGCTCGTCCGAGCGCCTTTCTGGCGCCGTCGCGCGTCTTCCGGAAACTCTCGGCGAACCGCTGATCGCACGGCGCCGGCCCGTCGTCTTCGTCGCGTGCCTGTGATGCGGCCCGCCGAGCTCATCGAGCAGAAGCGCAACGGCGGCGAGCACGACTCGGCCGAGCTGACCGAGCTGATCCTCGCGTACGCCCGCGACGAGGTTCCCGACTACCAGATGGCCGCGTGGTGCATGGCTGTCTACTTCCGGGGGCTCACGGGAGCGGAGACACACGCGCTCACCGACGCGATGATCCGCTCCGGCGAGACGCTCGCTCTCGGCGCGCTGCTCGGACGCAAGGTCCTCGACAAGCACTCGACGGGGGGCGTGGGGGACAAGACCTCGATCGCGGTCGGGCCGATCGTCGCCGCGTGTGGCGTCCCCTTGGGGAAGATGTCCGGCCGAGGGCTCGGCCACACGGGTGGGACGCTCGACAAGCTCGAGTCGATCCCGGGCTTCCGCGTCGAGCTCACGACGGAGGAATTCGTGGCTCAGCTCCGCGAGGTCGGAATGGCGATCGTCGGCCAGACGGCCGATCTCGTTCCGGCCGACAAGAAGCTCTACGCCCTGCGCGACGTCACGGCGACCGTCGACATCGTGCCGCTCATCGCGAGCTCGATCATGTCGAAGAAGCTCGCGGCCGGTGCGGACGCGATCGTCCTCGACGTGAAGGTCGGCGACGGTGCGTTCATGAAGACGCTCGAGGACGGGCGCGTCCTCGCAGAGCAGATGCGCGAGATCGGCGAGCGCGCCGGCCGAGAGGTGACCTGTCTCCTCACCGACATGGATCAGCCGCTCGGCCGGGCCGTCGGGAACGCGCTCGAGGTCGACGAGGCGCGCGACACCATCCGCGGCGACGGTCCCGCGGACTTCACCGCGCTCGTGCTCGAGGCTTCCGCGCAGCTGCTCGCGCACTCGGATCTGGGCATCGACCTC
>DATAPC010000058.1:0-9643 GCA_036265415.1 Gaiella sp. | reverse complement strand
CGATCCACTACATGGGGCACGTGAAGATGATGGGCGCGGTGCAGCCGTTCATCTCGGGTGCGATCTCGAAGACGGTCAACCTGCCCGAGCAGACGGCGATCGACGAGATCGCGAAGCTGTTCGTCGAGTCGTGGCAGCTCGGCGTCAAGGCGATCGCGATCTACCGCGACAACTGCAAGGTCGCACAGCCGCTCTCGTCGTCGAAGGACGCCCCGGCCGGTGCGGCGACGCTCGCCCCGGTCGGAGCGCCCGGCGTCGTGGCGCACCCGCAACGCCGGCGGCTGCCGGACGACCGCACCGAGGTCGGCCGGAAGTTCAAGGTCGGCGAATACGAGGGCTACATCCACGTCGGCCTCTTCGAGGACGGGACGCCCGGCGACATCTTCGTGGACATCGCGAAGGAGGGCACGACGCTCGCCGGCCTCATGAACTCGTTCATGATCTCGGTCTCGCTCGGGCTCCAGTACGGCGTGCCGCTCGACGTCTACGTCTCGAAGTTCAGCCACATGCGTTTCGAGCCGAGCGGGATGACCAATGACGCCGACATCCGCGTCGCGAAGTCGATCGTCGACTACATCTTCCGCTGGATGGGCAAGAAGTTCCTCTCTGCCGACCAGCAGGAGGAGGCGGGAATCCTGACGCCCGAGGTCAAGGCGCGCCTGGCGGCGGCGTACGCCGACGACCCGGGCGCGGGAGCCTCCGCGGCGGTCGTCGAGTCGGCGCCGCCCGGCCAGACGGCGCTCTTCAACCAGTGGGAGGACGCCGTCGAGTGCGCGCGCTGCGGCGGCCGCATGGTGCGGACGGGCTCCTGCTACACGTGCCGCGACTGCGGCACGAACACCGGCTGCAGCTGACCTCCCGCCGACCGGTACGGAGAGGGCCGCGTGGACGCGGCCCTCTTTCGTTTCTCTAGCGAAGAGCCTGCGCGAACCGCGGGTCGTCTCGTATCGCGGCGAAGTCGTCGTCCCTCGGCGCCTGCTCCCGGAACGACGGGTGCAGCTCGACCGAGCGCCGCAGATGGTCGAACACCTCGTCACCGGTGGCACCCGCAAGCGTTGCGAAGCACGCGTAGTTGTAGTGGAGCCCCGCGTTGTCGGGCATGTGGTCGAGCCCTGCACGGACCGCTTCGACCGCGTCGGCGTACCGCTGCTCGGAGTAGGCCGTCATCGAGTCTCGGTGGAACGGCCAAGCGTCACCCCAGTCGAGCGCTTCGTACGGCCGTCCCGGAGTGGCCCCGATCGCGAGGACGGTGCCGTCGCCGGTCGCCTTCCGCCGGGACTCCGGCCCGACGAACACGAACGTCCCGGCGGGCGCATCGACGGTCTCGCCGTCGATCTCGAAGGTCGCACTGCCGTCGAGCACGAGGTACACCTCCTCCTGCCCGGATCCCGACTCGTCGTGCTCGCTGATCAGCGTGCCGTCCTCACCGGGCGTATAGGCGTTCATCCCGAAGGCATGGATCCCGAGGTGCTCGCGCACGGGGATGTCGCGACCGCGCCGCTCGATGTCCTCGAGACGCGCGGCCTGCCAGTTCGAGTTGTCGCTCATCGGACTCGCTTCGGTGTTCCTCGCCTGAGTACGCCCAGGCCGGAGGTCAGGAGGTCTTGTGGGCGCTCCATGGGCCACCGCCCTGCGGCGTCTTGTACCGGCCCGACATCGACGTGCCGGATACCGAGCCGGTGTAGGTGGCGCCCACCCCCACGGCTCCGAACCTGATCGCGCTGTGCTGCACACTGCCGCTGATCGGGTAGGTCCCGCTCGGCTTCGAGAGCCTGATCGATCCCGTCAGCTTCGTCCCCGTCTGCCTCCAGTGAAGGGTGAACGTGCCCGAGTACGCGCCGCCGTACTTCCCCGACCATGTTCCGGCGAGCTGCGGGGACGACGACGCGCGGGCCGCGACTGCCGTGCTGCTCCCGCCGAAGAGGGCGAGGACTGCGGCGACCCACAGAATGCGGCCCAGCCCGATCCTGCGGTGGAGACGATCGACGTGCACCTCTGGCTCCTCTCCTTCCCGATCCTGAGCTGCCGCGCCTGCCCGGCATGTCATGGGAATTGCCGTGGTCCGGTCTCGCGACCGATTGTCCGCGATTTCCGCCCGCGCCGCAACGCGTTGAATGCGGCCACGGTGACCGCTCTCTCACGTGCGCTCGGCACGCCCCGTACCGGGAGCCCGATCCCGGTCTCGCGCGTGGTAGCACGAGACGACACGCCTCGCGAGGTGGACGATCAGCCGAAGCCGAACAGCGGCGGCAGGACGACCACGACCGCGGCAGCCCACACGGCGAAGACGGGGAGGTAGCTCGTCTGCCAGCGCTCGAGCCGGTGGAGCGTGCTTCGGCGCTGCACGAATCGGACCGAGAGCCAGGCGGCCCCGGCGAGGTTGACGAGGAGCACGACGTTGAGGCCGAGCGCCGCCGTCCGGTTGGGGGTGAGCCCGAGGTCTCCGATCCGCGCGATCATCGAGCCGAGCACCATCCCGTCGAGGACGAGGGCGAAGCCGACGACCACGAGCTGCACGCGGTCCATCCAGTTCGGCGAGGTGGACGGCTCGCGCGCGGACATCCCGTAGAGCACGAGGCCGAGGACGACGACGAGCAAGGCGTCGAAGACGCCGAGGAGCTCTCGGTCGAACGCATCGCCGAGCCCGGTCACGGCATAGACCACCGCGGCGCACGCAAGCATGAGGGCGAACATCGGGGTGAAGAGCATCGAGAGCACCGGCGCCATGTTCTCGATCACCCGCTGCTTCGACTCGACGAGCCACGCGGCGACGACGACCGCCCCTGCCGCGCCGGACGGCATCACCCACGCGGCGACCCGGTCGACGTCGACTCCCGTGGGCTCGAGGATCCCGGCGGTCAGCGCCATGAGCACGCCGCCGCCGAGGGCGATCAGCACGTAGTAGATGAACCACTCGCCCGTGAAGCGGACGAAGTCCATCCGGCGCTCGTGCGAGCGAAGGGTTCCGTCCATGTACGGGAAGGCGACTGCGAACCACAGGACGACGGGCAGGTGAAGCGCGACGAGGACCTCCGGGTCCGAGTCTGCGCCGTAGGGGTAGACGTTGACGAGCAGCGCGGCGACCCCGAACGGCACCGCGGTCGATGCCCATCCGCGAAGGCCGAGCTGCCGTCGCCGGGCGAAGTACGCGGCGAGGAACGGCAGGACGAAGAGGCCCAGGTTGCGCGCGAACCACTCCGGCTGGTCGTCGGGGAAGCCGGCGACGAGGCGCGCCACCTGGATCACGACCGCCGCGCCGACCGCGAGGACGAGCGCGTCGAGCCAGCCGTCGGCCAGGAGCGGCGCCTCGTCGTCGTCGGCCCGCAGGAGCTGCTTCCACAGCCGGCCGCTGTGCTCTCGCGCGAACTCGCGCGAGACGGAGTCCACGTCGCCCATCCTCTTCACGGCGACGAGGAACGCCTCGTCCGACGCGAGCCCCGCTGCGTCGAGCTCTGCTATCTGGGCGCGGAGGTGGTCCTCCAGCTCGGCGACGTCGTGACCGTTGACGGCCGGCGCCCTCGTCACGTAGGCGCGCCACTCGGCGATCTGCGACTCGAGCAGCTCCGGCTCCATCGCCTCAGGCCTCACCCGGCGAGGTGACGAGCGCGCTCGAGCCCGGCCACACGCCGTCGAGGGCACGCGCGACGGTCAGCCACTGCCGCCGGTGGTCGGCGAGCGCGGCGCGGCCTTCGTCCGTGAGCACGTAGTACCTGCGACGGCGCCCCTCGGGGGGCGTCCGCCACTCCGTCGTGACGTAGCCGAGCCGACCCAGACGATGGAGCAACGGATAGAGCATCCCGTCGCTCCACTCGAGCTCGCCCCCCGAGAGCGCACGGATGCGCTTGAGGATCGCGTAGCCGTAGCTCTCGCCCTCGGCGAGGATCGCGAGGACGAGCGGTGTCGCCGACGCGGCGACGAGATCCTTGTCGATGCGCATCGTCTTCCATAGGTCGAGGTACGATGCATAGAACCACAAGGTATGACGGAGCGCAACCCTTGGCTACCGGCGGGTCAGACGACGAAGCGCCGTGCGAACGGCGCCGGGCGCCTCGAACCAGACGAAGTGCCCCGCCCCGTCGACGACCTCGACCCAGGCACCCGGGATGCGCTCGGCGGCGTCCGTCGAGGCACCGAGCGGCATGGGGCTTCGCGAGCCGTGGACGAAGCCGATCGGCACGCGGATCGACGGCAGTCCGGCTTCGAGCGACGGGAGCTCGGCGACGATCGAGGGCACCATCTCGCCCGAGCGGGTGCTCGAGATGCGGAGCTCGGGCATCGGCGGGGCATGCTCGGGATCGGCGAAGTACGCGGGCCACACGAGCCGCATCCCCTCGAGGGCGAGCTCCTCGTCGGCCGCGCCGGCCATGCTCAGCTCGTCGATCTCACGCGCGCGTTCGCGCACCGCTTCGGGCGTGCGGCGAAGCATCTCCTCGTCGAACTCGGCCCAGCGGCCGTCCCCGACGGCGCCGAGCGGATCAACCGCGAGCACGCCGAAGAGCCGCTCCGGCATGGCCTCGGCCGCGTGGAGGGCGAGATGCCCGCCCCACGAGTGTCCGACGACGTACGCCTGCTGCCAGTCGAGCGCGTCGAGCACGCGACGCGCGTCGTCGACGTCGAGCGGCACCGAGTGCGGTCCTCCCGCCGCCGACGGCTCCTGCCCTCGCTGCTGATACCAGGCGACGTCGTTCTCCTGCGCGAGCTCCTCCGCAAGGTCGCGGAGGTAGTCGAAGCCGAGCCCAGGTCCACCGTGCAACAGGAGTACCGGCGGCCCGCTCCCGGCGCGACGACCCGCGAGCAGGGGGCCGTCGTCGTCCGTCGTGAACTCGGTCCACATCGGACGGGCATCGTCTCATGTGTCTGGAGTACGGTCGTCGGATGCACGACGGGTGGCGTCGGCCGGAGACTGGGCGTCGATGCTTCGACCAGCTGCCTGCGACGATCGAGCGCCTGCTGACCGGCGTCGCCGATGGCCCCGCGCTCGAGGAGCGGCTGCTGGCCGAGCGCTTCGAGCGGATCGTCTTCGTCTACCTCGACGCGTTCGGCTGGACGTTCCTCGACCGGCACGCCGAGCATCCGCTGTGCGGACGCGCGCGCTCCGAGGGCCTGCTCACACAGTTGACGGCCCAGTTCCCGTCCACGACCACGGCGCAGGTGACGACGATCCACAGCGGCCTCCCCGTCGCCGAGCACGGCCTCTACGAGTGGCACGTCTACGAGCCCTCGCTCGACCGGCTGGTCACGCCGTTGCTCTTCTCCTTCGCGGGGGACGGCTCACGCGGCACGCTCCTCGGGGAGATCGACCCCGACGAGCTCTTTCCGACCGACTCGATCTACGCGCATCTTGCGGAGTCCGGGATCCGCAGCACGGTCGTCCTTCCGGCCTCGATCGCAGGGTCGGCACCGAACGTCGCGCTGTTGCGAGGCACCGACGTCCTCTCGTCGGCGACGGCGAAGGACGGCCTCGCCGCCGCCGGAGCGGCCCTGGCCGCCGGCGCCGCGTACGCGCACGTCTACCTCGACGAGCTCGACTCGCTGATGCACGCCGTCGGCACCGACGATCCCGCGGTCGACGTGGTGACGCGCACGCTCCTCGACGACGTCCACGGGGCGAGGTTCCCGGCCGGGACGCTCGTGCTGCTCACGGCCGACCACGGCATGTCGCCGGTCGACCCCGACCGCACCGTCTACGTCAACGAGCTCTGGCCCGAGCTCGCGACGCATCTCGAGACCGGTGCCGACGGCAAGCCGCTCGCC
This sequence comes from Gaiella sp., assembly GCA_036265415.1. Classification (GTDB taxonomy): domain Bacteria; phylum Actinomycetota; class Thermoleophilia; order Gaiellales; family Gaiellaceae; genus Gaiella. The sequence continues at coordinate 3,889 of DATAPC010000058.1, read as the reverse complement.
CCTGCCGGCTCCTGCCGCGATCTGTTCCTCCACGCTCGCGACGAGGAGGTGGAGACCGTCTGCACCGCCCTCGCCGAGCGGCTCGACGGCGTCGCGGACGTCGTCTCCGTGGCCGAGCTCATCGCGGAGGGCATCTTCGCCGATCCGTCGCCGCGACTCGCGGCGCGGCTCGCGAACGTCGCCGTGCTGCCGCGCTACGGCGAGGCGGTGTACTGGCACGAGCCCGATCGCTTCGTCCAGCGCCTCCACGGCCAGCACGGCGGACTCACCCCGGAGGAGATGGAGATCCCGCTCCTTGCCTGGGTCGCGTGAGCCGACCTAGCCCGGGGCCTGCGCAATCAGCCCGAGGAGCTCGTCGCGGGACGGGCCGGGCTGCGGGCGCCGGCCGCCGTCGGCTGCAAGCTCCATGGCGCGCGCGACGAGCGCTTCGTCACTCCCCAGTGCGTCCGGCGGATCGAGGGCGTTCACGCGCCGTGCGACCGCACGGAACAGCTCCGGGTCGCCGGCCGAGGCCGGGTAGGCGGTGAGCCGCAGGAACAGGGCCAGGCTGTCGTTCGGGTCGCGGGTGTCGACCTGCTCCCCCTTCCAGAGGCGGATCCGGTCGCGATCCTCGTCCGAGACGGCGTCGAACCGCGCCGCCGCGTCGGCGCCCGCCGTCTGCTCGAAGGAGAGGGCGAGCGCATTTTCGTCGTCGGTCGTCGTCGCGAGGTCTGCGAGCGCGAAGCCGTGCGTGATGGAGAGCGACGCGCCGAGAGCGAACGTGGGGTTCGTGTGGCAGAGCGCGTCGCCGATCGGCTGGATACCGGTCGCGACAGGCGAGCCGTCGACGACGAGTGAGCGGTGGAGGTTCTGGAGGCTGCCCATCGGGAGCACCGGCGTGATCGGCTCGGAACAATCGGGGTGGATCCACGGGACGAGCGGCGGGATCGCAAACGCCGCGGTCATGAAAGCGGTCTCGGACCTGAGGGAGCGCAGCTCGCGGTCCCAGGGCGGGATCATCAGCACGAGCGCGAACGTCCGATTGTCGCCGAGGAAGACGACGAAGACGAGGTAGCCCGTCTCGCCGCGCGGTCCCCGCAGCAGCGACGGCACCATCGGCAGCTCGACGCCGGACCGCAGACGGAAGTGCCGGCTGTAGTAGAGGAGACCACATTCGTTCCGCCGCTCCGTCGGGCGACGTGCTCCGAGCTGCTCGAGCCAGGCACCGATGTGTGACGTCCGTCCGAGCGCGTCGACGACGAGGTCCGCCTCGACCGTTCGTCCGTCGCTCGTCCTCACGCCCGTGACGTGGGCTCCGCAGTTGTCCGAGGAGGGCGCGCCGAGCAGACCGGCGATTCGCGCCCCGCTCTCGATCTGGACGTCTGCCTCGGCCTCGGCGGCTGCCCGCAGCGCGCGCTCGAAGACGGGCCGCCGGGCGCAGATGGACACGAACGCCTCGTCGCCCGGGCGCGGGTCGTCCGGCACCAGCTCGAACTGACGGTTCTCGAACGCCCCGTCGACGAGAACCCTCTCCAGCACGTCGGGTGCCTCGGCGAGCAACGTGCGCCGGCCGAGCCCGAGAAAGTTGTGTGGCTGGCGGAAGTGCGCGACTCCGGCCCGCTCCCATCCGTCGAAGACGGCATCCGGCCCACGAGCGTCGGCACCGGTGGCGTCACGCTCGAGCACGCAGACGCGACGACCACGACGCGCGAACCCGATCGCCGCAGACAGCCCCGCGAGCCCGCCGCCCATGACAGCGACGTCCGTCCGGATCGTCCCCCCTGCCACGACACAGCATCATGCGCCCCGATTCGCGGCGCGACAAGGAGCGCGGCCGATCCGCAGGGCGATAGCCTGCCGCGCGTGGCCGGCATCGACGAGCTCTTGGAGCGGAACCGCGCCTGGGCGGCGTCCATGGTGGCCGACGACCCCGCGTTCTTCTCCGCTCTCGCCCGGCGGCAGACGCCCGGGTACCTCTGGGTGGGCTGCTCCGACAGCCGCGTGCCGGCCAACCAGATCGTGGGTCTCATGCCAGGCGACGTCTTCGTCCATCGGAACGTCGCGAACGTCGTCGTCCACACCGACCTCAACGTCCTCTCGGTGCTCCAGTACGCCGTCGACATCCTCCACGTGCGTCATGTGATCGTCTGCGGCCACTACGGCTGCGGAGGCGTGTCGGCTGCGCTCGCCGGCGCCCGTCATGGCCTGATCGACAACTGGCTCCGTCACGTCGCCGACGTCGCCCAGAAGCACGAAGACGAGCTGGACGAGCTCGTCGAGGGTGCCAGAGTCGACCGGCTGTGCGAGCTGAACGTTGTCGAGCAGGTCGGGAACGTCTGTCACACGACGATCGTCCGCGATGCCTGGGCGCGCGGGCAGGACCTGACGGTGCACGGCCTGGTCTACGGGCTTCACGACGGCCTGCTGCGCGACCTCGGCGTGAGCGTCTCGGCGGTCGACGCGTGACGGGATCGGCGCGAGCGGGCCTCCACCCGGAGGCGGCAGCGCTGCTCGAGCAGTTCGAGTCGCTCGGCGATCCGCCCCTCGAGCGCTCGACGCCCGAGGCGGTTCGGGCGCTTCGTGCGTCGCGGATCCGGCCGCCGACCGTCGAGCTGCCCGAGATCCGCGACGTCGACGCCGGCGGGGTCCCCGGACGTCTCTACCGGCCGAGCGCCGACGACGGCCTGGGGCTGCTCCTGTATCTCCACGGCGGCGGCTGGGTGCTCGGCACCATCGAGACGCACGACCACGTCGCACGAGCGCTCGCGGCCGAGAGCGGCTGCGCCGTCCTCTCGCTCGACTACCGCCTCGCCCCAGAGCATCCCTTCCCGGCCGGTCTCGAAGACGCGCTCGCGGCCGCAGGCTGGGCGCACGACCACGCCGATGCGCTTGGCTGCGCTCCGGCGAAGATCGCGATCGGTGGCGACTCCGCCGGCGCCAACCTCGCAGCCGTGGTGACCCAGCGCAGCGCGCTCCCCTTCGCGTTTCAGCTCCTCGTGTACCCCGTCACCGATGTGCGGGGCGGGACGGCGTCGTACGAGGAGCTCTCCGAGGGGCTCTGGCTCACGAGGGCCGGCATGCGCTGGTTTCTCGACCACTACCTCTCGGGCGCAGACGGCGCGCCGGAGGATCCCCGCGTGTCGCCACTGCTCGCAGACGAGGAGGCTTTCGCCGCATCGCCGCCGACGCTCGTCATCACAGCGGAGCTCGACCCGCTGCGCGACGAGGGGGAGGCATACGCCGCGCGCCTCGCCGCCGCCGGCGTCCCCGTCGAGGTGACGCGCTACGACGGGATGATCCACGGGTTCTTCTCGTTCGCCGAGTTCCTCTCCGACGGGCGGCGGGCCGTGACGCAGGCGGCCGAGGCGCTGGCGCGGGCAGTCGGCTCCGCGGTGCCTGCGAGCGGGGGCAGGTCGAGCTAGTCGCAGGTGCCGTCGGGGGCGCCGTGCCAGCGCCCGACCAGCCGGCCGAAGACCTGGGCGAGCGTCGCGATCTCGGCGTCGTCGAGCGTCTCGAAGAAGTGCTCCTCGACGAAGGCGAAGACCGCATCCTGCGCGCGCTTGGTGAGCGTGAGCCCGTCGTCGGTCAGCGTCACGTTGACGGCGCGCGCGTCGGTCGGGCACGGCCGCCGCTCGACGAGCCGCCGCCGCTCGAGCGCGTCGATGAGGCGCGAGACGCGGCTGAAGCTGAGACCCATCGCCTCGGCGACGTCCGTCTGGCGGAGCGTCCGGTCGTCGGCCCGCTCGAGCCGGCCCATGATCGCGAGCATGCTCACCGAGAGGCCGTCGACCTCGTCGAGCACGCCGTCGGCGGCTCGGCGGAGCTGACGGCTCAGCTCGAGAAAGCCCTCCCAGGCGCGCGCGTGCTCCGGCGACCACGAGCGCTCGACGTTCTCGCCCATCATGTAGCC
>DATAPC010000057.1:0-15055 GCA_036265415.1 Gaiella sp. | reverse complement strand
TGGCCGGTCGACGCGTTCAGCGCGACGATCTTGCCGGAGCGCGCGATCGTGTAGAGGTGCTCCCCGTCGGTCGACGCGCTGGCGTAGAAGCTCTCGTAGCGGAACGCGTCGCGCTTCACGTACGTGCTCCAGAGCTTCGTGCCGTTGCTCTGGCGGAGACAGAAGATCGATCCCGCGTACGTCGTGACGCACACGCGCCCGCGCGCGAGCGACGGGCTCGAGTTGATGCGGCCGCCGGTGTCGTAGGCCCACCGGACGTGACCCGTGTCCGCGTCGACCGCGAAGAGCCGCCCGTCCGTCGCGCCGAAGTAGGCGACCCCGTCGACCACGGCGGGGGACGACTCCACGATCGCGTTCGTCCGGAGCTGCCAGACCTCCTTGCCGCTCTTCCGGGTCAGCGCCGTGACCGTGCCGTCCTTTGCGCTCACGATCAGGTTGTCGCCGGCGATCGCGGGCGTCGACGGCTTGTGCGCGTCGCTCACGCGCCGCCAGAGCACCTTCCCCGTGGCCGCCTCGATCGCCCACGTGTCGCCCTTGAACGTGTTCACGTAGAGCATGCCCTCGCAGTAGCTCGGCGGATACTCGACGTAGGACTTGAGGCCCCTCGCCCAGAGCCTCTTCCCGGGGACGCCGAGGTCGATGCCCAGACGCGCAAGGGTTCGTGACGGGCCGCCGCCGAACATCGGCCAGCAGCGTTTGTCGATCGGAATCTCCGGCTTCGGCGGCGGTTGAGGCGGCGGCGCCGTGGTCTCGGGCGGCGGCGCCGTCGTCGTCGGCGGAGCGACGACGGTCACATCGGTCACCTCCGTCTCGAGCGTTCCCGTCGGGAGCGTCCGGGTCGTGACGAGGGCGACCGCGAGGCCGAAACCGACAGCGAGGGCGGCGGCGAGGACGAGAAGGAGTCGGCGGCGCATGGGCGTGGTCGGCTCCGGGTGCCGAGCACCCAGTGTGCCTACCCTCCGGGGGCGGCCGACCCGTCCTTACAATCGCCGTCAGGTGGTCGGCAGCCGCGCTCAACACGAGGTGTCGCGCCGATGGAGCGCCCGGCGCGGCTCGGTGGCCGAGCACGAGGGGCGATGAGATCCCGGCTCGCCCCCGCGCTCCTCGTCGGGGCGCTCCTCGTGGCGACGTCCGCTGCGTTCGTCGTCACCGAGAAGCTCAAGCTCACGCGCAGCCCGATCGTCGGGCCGATCGTCGCCAAGGTCTTCTCCCCCACGTGCGACTGCGCGACTGCGGCGGCCGAGATCCGCTTCCGGCTGCGCACGCCGGACCGCGTCAGCGTCGAGATCGTCGACTCGCGCGGGCATGTCGTGCGCGAGCTCGCGCGCGACCGTCCGCAAGGCCGCCGCTTCGCGACGTATTCGTGGGACGGGCGGGACGACGCCGGTCGCGTGGTCGACGAGGGGACGTACAAGCCCCGGGTGCACCTCGATCGACAGCGCCGGACGATCGTGATGCCGAACCGGATCCGCGTCGACACGACGCCGCCACGGGTCGTCAGCTTCGCGGCGCGGCCCCTCGTCATCTCCCCGGACGGCGACGGTCGCTTCGACCGCGCGAAGATCCGCTACCGCGTCGACGAGCGCGCCGTCGTCGAGCTCTACGTCGACGGCGTGCGGGCGCTCCGCAGGCTCGGCACGCGAACCTCCGGGACGATGGACTGGTTCGGCACGGCCGCCGGCGAGCCACTGCCCGAAGGACCGCACACGCTGCGTCTCGTCGCGCGCGACCTCGCGGGAAACCTGGGGCCGAGGTCCGGCTCGCGCACCGTGCGCATCCGCTTCCTGGCGCTGGGCCGCGACAGGGTCGTGACGACCCCCGGCGAGCACTTTGCGATGCTGGCGATCTCGCAGGCGCGGACGCTCCGGTGGACGCTCGCCGGCCGCTCGGGAATCGTCCGTCCGGGCACCCTGCGACTGAAGGCGCCGGAGAGGCCGGGACGCTACGTCCTCCGCGTCGACGCGAACGGTCACGTGCAGGCGGCATCGGTCGTCGTCCGGTCGGCGAGGCCGTGAGCGTCGCAGCGCAGGCCGGGGCGGTCGTCGGCAGCGCCGGACTCGCCGCGCTGTTTCTCGGCACGACCCGCGTGGCGCGGATCGCGGGGCTTGCGGCGTGGGCGGCCGGACTCGGCGTGCTCGCGCTCTACCTGCTGCCCGACCTGAGCCGCTCGCGGCTCGCCGCCGCGGCCGTGGCAGGCCTCGTCCTCTCGGTCGCGGTCGCCCTGCTCCTGCGTCGGTGGCCGTACTTCCTCGCCTTCGCGACGCTCGCCTGCATCCCGCTGCGTCTCCCCGTCGACATCGGCAGCGACACCGTCAACCTGCTCCTGCCGCTCTACGCCGTGGTCGGAGGGCTCGCCCTCTGGCTCGCGTGGGCGCTTCTTCGCGGCGACGAGCGCGTGCGGGAGCTCGGCCCTGTGGCGTGGCCGGCCGCCGCGTTCGTCGGCTGGCTCGGGCTCTCGATGGTGTGGACCGTCGACGTGCGCCGCGGTGCGATCCTGCTCGGTGCGTTCCTCCTGCCGTTCGGGCTGCTGGCGATCGGGTTCGCCCGTTTGCCCTGGCGCGGGCGCTGGCTCACCTGGCTCTGGGGCGGCCTCGTCGCGACCGCGCTCGCCTACGCCGCTGTCGGCGGGTACCAGTGGCTCACCCGCGACGTCTTCTGGAACCCGAGCGTCGAGGTCTTCAACGCCTACGCGCCCTTCTTCCGCGTGAACTCCGTGTTCTGGGATCCTTCGGTGTACGGTCGCTACCTGACCGTCGCGATCCTCGCCTCGCTTGCCGGGATCCTCCTGGGCGGCGTGCGCGGCCGGCGCATCGCGGGCCTCTACGCAGTTGTCGTGGCGACGTGGCTCGGCCTCCTCATCTCGTTCTCGCAGTCGAGCTTCGTGGCGCTCGCGGCCGGCATCGTCGTCGCGGTCGCCGTCGCCTGGGGACGGAAGGCGACGCTCACGCTCGTCGGCCTCGCGGCGGCCGCCGCCGTGGTGCTCCTCGCCGTGCCCCAGGTGAGGCACGAGCTCGTCGGAAAGTCCCGGTCGGGGGTGAACAGGATCACCTCGGGACGCGCGAACCTCGTCGGCCAGGGAATCCGGATCACGCTCGACCACCCGCTCCTCGGCGTCGGCGCCGGCGGCTTCTCGCACGAGTACGCACGGCGGCTGGGCATCCCGGGGAAGGACCCGAAGCGCGTGGCGTCGCACACCATGCCGGTGACGGTCGCCGCCGAGGCCGGCATCGTCGGCCTCGTCCTCCTCGGCTGGCTGCTCGCGGCGGCGTTCCTCTCGACGCTCCTGGGCCTCGGGCGCGGCTTCACGTCGCGGGTCGCGCTGGCGACGGGTGTCGTGCTCGCCGCGATCGCGGTGCACAGCCTCTTCTACGCGGCATTCTTCGAGGACCCGATGACCTGGGCGCTGCTCGGGCTCGTCGGGCTGACGTCGCGCGTGCCGAAGAAGAGCGCCCCGCGGGTCGCCCCGCCCGCCATGCCGACGGCGCAGCCGGCCGCACCCCCCGTCTCGGAGCCCGCGCCGACGGCGTCGACGTAGACTCGCGCCGTGCTCGAGGGTCTCCAGCGTGCGCTCGTCCTCGCGCCGCACACGGACGACGGCGAGTTCGGGTGCGGCGGGACGATGGCGCGGCTCGTCGAGGCCGGATGCGAGGTGCGCTACGTGGCGTTCTCGATCGCGACGCGCTCGCTGCCGGCCGGCTTCGCCCCCGACACGCTCGCGCGTGAGGTCCGTGCGGCGACCGCCGAGCTCGGCATCGCGGAAGCCAACCTTACCGTCCACGACTTCGACGTGCGGACGTTTCCCGAGCGCCGGCAGGACATCCTCGAGCTGCTCGTCGCGCTCTGGGACGAGTGGCGTCCGGACGTCGTCTTCCAGCCGTCGCACCACGACGTCCACCAGGACCACCAGACGATCGCGCAGGAGGGCCTGCGGGCGTTCAAGCGGACGACGATCCTCGGCTACGAGATTCCCTGGAACAACTTCGACTTCTCGTACGGCGCCTACCTCGCGCTCGAGCGGCGCCACGTCGAGCGGAAGGTCGCCGCGGTCCGGTGCTACGCCTCGCAGCAGCACCGCCGCTACGCCGACGAGGAGTACATCTGGAACCTCGCCCGCGTCCACGGCACGAACGTGAACCGCGAGTTCGCCGAGGTGTTCCAGGTCTACCGGCTCGTCGCGTAGCCTCGTTCGATGCGGACGGGCATGATCGGCGCCCTGCTCTGCGCCGTCGGCGGCCTCTGCCTCGTCGCCGGCCTCGCGGTCGACCTCGACTCGACCGAGGCGAAGGTGCTCATGGCGGCGTCGGCCGTCTTCTTCGTTCCCGGCGCGATCCTCACCTACGCCTGGATGCGCCTCCGGGTGCCGCCCCGATGAGGGCCCGCACGGCGCTTGCCGTGGCCTGCGTGCTGCTCGTCGTGGCGGGGGCTGCGCACGCGGCAACCCCGGTCGTCGTGATCGACCCGGGCCACGACCGGCGCGCAAACGTCGAGACCGAGCCGATCGGGCCGGGCTCGGCGACGCGCAAGATCAAGGACGGCGGCGGCACGCGCGGCGTCGTCACCGGCGTCGCCGAGCCCGACCTCACGCTCGACGTCTCGCTCCGGCTGCGTGCCCTGCTGCGCGCGGCCGGCATCCACGTCGTCATGACGCGGACGCGAACCTCGGGAGCGAGCATGGGGAACATCGCGCGGGCCCGGATCGCGAACCGTGCCGGCGCGGCGCTCTTCCTCCGCGTCCACGCCGACGGCTCGGCGAGCGCGAGCGCGCGCGGCACCCACACGCTGACGCCCGCCCTGCACGCCGGCTGGACGGACGACGTCTACCGCCCGAGCCGCCGCGCGGCCGAGCTCGTGCAGGCGGAGCTCGTGCGCGCGCTCGGCTTCCCCGACCGCGGCATCCAGGAGCGGTCGGACTTCACCGGCTTCAACTGGGCCGACGTGCCGGTGATCCTCGTGGAGCTCGGCTTCATGACGAACCCGGCAGAGGACCGGGGCCTCGCGCGCCCGGGGGTACGCCAGCGGGCCGCCCTCGGGCTCTGCCGCGGGGCGTTGCGGTTCCTCGGGCTCGCTCCCGCCCGCTGCGCCTAGAACACCGAGAGCCGAGCGCCGCGGCAGCAGCGGAGCGACGAGCGCCGTCTCAGACCCGGTTTAGACACCTCTAAAGATTCCGACTACAGTTTAGTCATGGCTAAACTGACACGCCGCCGCCTGCTCTGCGCGACGGCGCCGCTCGCTGCTGCACCGCTCGGCATGAGGCTCGCGCTCGGCGGCGAGGCGGAGGCCGCACGGCACGACCACGAGGCCCACCGCGCCGCCGCGTCCCACGCAGGCGCCGCAGCCACCGGCCACGCCGCGATGATCGGCGAGGGAGCGCCTGCCGTCGGCGGCCCGCACGACCTCGACGCCCTCCTCCATCCGCCCGCGCCGTTGCCGCACCGGCCCGGCCGTCCGCGCGAGTACACCCTGGTCGCGCACGATGTGGAGCTCGAGATCGCCCCCGGCGTCTTCTTCCCGGCGTGGACGTACAACGGCACGGTTCCGGGGCCGGTGATCCGCGCGACCGAGGACGACCTCCTGCGCGTCCGGTTCGTCAACGCGGGGGCGCACCCGCACACCATCCACTTCCACGGGATCCATCCCACGAATATGGACGGCGTGTTCGAGATCGTCGGGCCGGGCGACGAGCTGACGTACGAGTTTCCGGCCCGACCTGCGGGCTTCCACGTCTACCACTGCCACGCGACCCCGCTCAAGAAGCACATCCACAAGGGCCTCTACGGCGCCTTCATCGTCGACCCCGAGGACCCCCGAGAGCCGGCGCGGGAGCTCGTCATGGTGATGAACGGCTACGACACCGACGGCGACGGCGAGAACAACTTCTACACGGTCAACGGGCGGACGTTCTACTACGCGCGCTACCCGATCCAGGTGCGGAAGGGCGAGCTCGTCCGCATCTACCTCGCGAACCTGACCGAGTTCGATCTCGTCAACTCCTTCCACCTCCACGCCGACTTCTTCCGGTACCAGCCGACCGGCACGGGCGACCACTGGGAGTACACCGACACCGTGATGCAGTGCCAGGGGCAGCGCGGCGTGCTGGAGCTCCGGTTCGCGCACGCCGGGACCTTCATGTTCCACGCGCACCAGTCGGAGTTCACCGAGCTGGGGTGGATGGGCTACTTCCAGGTGGAGGCGTAGTGGAGGCCAGGCCCATGGCCGGAGAGGTCGGCTGGCGCCTGTGGGCGCTCGTGCCGATCGTCCTCCTCGCGCTCGCCGTCGCGGTCGTCGTCTCACAGGGCGACCGCCTCGTCGACCTCGTCGGCGGTGCGCCGCCCCCCGCGGACGAGCTGGACGTGCGCCGCGTCCAGTTCCGTCACGGCGAGGTCCGCGTCCTCGTCCGGAATCCGCAGCGCGACGACCTGACGATCGCGTCGGTGACGGTCGACGACGCGATCGTCCCCTTCACGCTCGACGGACCGGCGACCCTCGGGCGGCTCCGCTCGAGCACGCTCGTCGTGCCATACGACTGGGTTCCCGACGAGCCGCTCTCGATCGGCGTGACGACGTCGACGGGGATCCAGACGGTGCACGACGTCCCGGCCGCCGTGCTGACGCCGCAGCCGAGCGCACGTGGCGTCCTCGGCTACGGCGTGATCGGGCTGCTGGTGGGCGTCGTCCCCGTCGCCCTCGGGCTGCTGTGGCTCCCGAGCCTCCGACGCGCCCGCGCGGCGTGGCTCGCGGCGTTCATGGCGCTGACCGGCGGGCTGCTCACGTTCCTCGGCGTCGAGGCGCTCTTCGAGGCCTTCGAGCTGCAGGCCGGCTTGCCGCCGTCCCTCGGCGGCCCGGGCCTCGTCCTGATGGGGCTCGCGGCGAGTGCGCTCGGCATGACCTTCCTCGCCTCGCGGCTCGCACGTGGGAAGGTCGGCGCGAGTGGCCTCGCGCTCGCGCTCCTCGTCGCGATCGGGATCGGCGTCCACAACCTCGGGGAGGGTCTCGCGATCGGCAGCTCGTTTGCGACGGGGGAGCTTCAGCTCGGCGCGTTCCTCGTGATCGGCTTCATGGTGCACAACGTCACCGAGGGGCTCGGGATCGCGGCGCCGGCGACGCGTGCCCGGGTGACGATCGCGCAGCTGGCCGGACTGGCCCTCATCGCCGGCGCGCCGGCGATCCTCGGCACCTGGATCGGCGGCTACGCGGCGAACGACGTGCTGACGCCGCTCTTCTTCGCACTCGCGGCGGGTGCGGCGCTGCAGGTGGTCGTCGAGGTCGGCCGGTACGTCTCGCGCACCGCGCCGGGCGGGCTCCGGTCGGGGTGGGCGGTCGGCGGCTACCTCGCCGGCATCACGGCGATGTGGGCGACCGGCCTCCTGGTCGGCTGACGTGGATCCGCTCGAGGCTCCCGAGCGCGTCGACGCGCCCGCCGGGCGCGCGTCGCACGACCGTGGCGCGCCCGTCCACCCCCTCGACGACGTCCTCCCGGGAGAAGCGCGCGTCTTCGAGGCCGCCCACGAGTCGCTCGCGGGCCGACGACGCGGCGCGCGTGGTCTCTGGCCCTTTCTCGGCCCCGCGTTCGTCGCCTCCGTCGCGTACGTCGATCCGGGCAACTTCGCGACGAACATGGCCGGCGGCGCGCAGTTCGGCTACCTGCTGCTCTGGGTGATCCTCATGGCCAACCTGATGGGGATGGTGATCCAGTCGATGAGCGCGAAGCTCGGGATCGCCACCGGGATGAACCTGCCGGAGGTCTGCCGCGAGCGGTTCTCGCGGCGGACGAGCGTGCTGCTCTGGCTGCAGGCGGAGGCGATCGCGATGGCGACCGACCTGGCCGAGTTCATCGGCGCTGCGATCGGGCTCAACATCCTCTTCGGGATCCCGCTCTTCCCCGCCGCGCTGATCACGAGCGCCGCCGCGTTCGCGATCCTCGCGCTCCAGGCGCGGGGCTTTCGCCGGCTCGAGGCGGTGATCGCGGCCTTCATCGGGGTGATCGTCGTCGCGTTCGCCGGGCAGGTCTTTCTCGCCGACCCGAACCCCGCGGACGTCGTGAAGGGGTTCGTCCCGGGCTTCGAAGGCTCGGAGAGCGTGCTGCTCGCGGTCGGGATCCTCGGCGCCACCGTGATGCCGCACGTGATCTACCTCCACTCGGCGCTGACGCAGCATCGCGTCATCGGCGCCTCGGACGAAGAGAAGCGACGGATCTTCCGCTTCGAGCTCGTGGATGTCATGATCGCGATGGGGATCGCGGGGATCGTGAACATGAGCATGCTCGTGATCGCCGCGGCCGTGTTCCACGAGAACGGCCTCACGGACGTGGGTGACGACCTCGTCCAGGTCGCGGATCAGCTCGGGGCGCACCTCGGCAGCCACTCGGACGTGCTCTTCGGCGTCGCGCTGCTCGCCTCGGGCCTGTCGTCGTCGAGCGTCGGGACGCTCGCCGGTCAGGTCGTGATGCAGGGCTTCATCCGGCGCCGGATCCCGCTCTTCCTCCGCCGCGCGATCACGATGGCCCCCGCACTGCTGATCATCGCCGTCGGGATCGACCCCTCGCGAGCGCTCGTGCTCAGCCAGGTCGCACTCTCGTTCGGCATCCCCTTCGCCCTCGTCCCGCTGGTCTGGTTCTGCCGCGACCGGTCGTTGATGGGCGGTCTCGTGAACACGCGCACGACGACCGCCCTCGCGTCGGCGATCGCGGTCCTGATCATCGGGCTCAACGCGTTCCTGCTCGAGCAGACGCTGCTCTGAGTCAGCCTGCGGGAAGCCGCCGGCGGGCGACGAGGCGGCCGAGCCGGCGCCGCTCCTCGGGGCTCGTGAAGCCCAGCACGGCGAGCGCGAGGGGGTACGCGAGCACGAGGACGACCACCGCCGCGAGGCCCGCATCGAGCTCCTTGCCGACGACGGCGAGGGCGACCGCGGTGACCGCCGCGGTCGCGACGCGCCGCCACTGGTACGGCACCGGGTAGATCCGCTGCGACCACCACGCCATGCCGACGGCCATCGTCGTGTACGCGGCGACGGTCGCCAGCGCGGCGCCGATCATCCCGTAGGGCGGGATCAGGGCGAGGTTGAGCGCCACGTTGACGACCGCGGCGGCACCGGTCACGACCCAGTTGAACTGCGTACGGCGGGCGCGCCCGACCCCGATCGCGATGACGATGTACGCGCCGTACGAGACGGTCGCGAACGCGAGCGGCCCCACGACGCTCGCGGAGTCCGCGAACCGCGGGGCGGCGAGCAGGTCGACGAGCCACGGGGAGAGCAGCGTGAGCGCGAGCGCCACCCAGGCGGTGACCACGGTGAGGTAGGTCAGGACGTAGGCGTACGTGCGCCGCGCCTCGCGCTCCTCCTTGATCGAGTAGGCGAAGGCGGGCCACGCCATGCGGAACGCAGTGAGGAGGAGCACCATCGCCGAGGCGACGCGCACGCCGACCGAGTAGAGGCCGGCCTCGGCGACGTCTGCCAGCTTGACGAGGAAGAAGCGGTCGCTGAAGTTCGTCACCCAGAGGAACAGCGCCGTCGGCACGAGCGGGATGCCGAAGTGGTTCATCTGGCGCAGCAGCGTCCGGTCGAACTGCAGGCCGAGCTGCTCACGACGGTAGCCGAGCAGCGCGAGGTAGACGACGAGCGTGCCGCTGAAGTTCCCGACGATCACCCCGAGCGCCCCCTCCTCGAGCCCCACGACGAGCAGCAGCGTGGTCGCGATCGTGAGGAAGACGTTCGCGAGGCTGGCGCACACGAACGCGACCGAACGCTCCTCGACGCGGAACAACGACGTCATCTGCTCGTAGTTGACGGTCGCCCAGAGGGCGACGCCCGCGGCGCGGACGAGGTTGGCCGCGTTGGCGTCGCCGAAGAGGAGCGTGGAGACGGGACTCGCGAAGAGCAGGAGCAGCGCGAGACCGAGCGTCCCACCGCCCATCGTGAACCAGAACGAAGTCCGCAGCACGCGCAGACGGCCGTCGTCGTCCTCGACGTCGAAGTAGAAGCGGAAGAACGCGCTCGTGATCCCGGCCCGCAGGATGAGCCCCATCACCGTCGTGAGCGCGAGGAGCGTCTCGATCTTTCCGTAGTCGGACGGTGTCAGGTACCGCGTGTAGAGCGGCAGCAGGAGGACGGCGATGATCCGCGAGACCAGGCCGCCGATGCCGTAGATCGCCGAGTGCCGCCCGAGACGGCGTAGCTGCTGTGCCAGGCTCGGCGCGGTCCGGTCGCGGTCCGGGAGTCCCGGGCCACCGGGAACGGAGCCGACGAGATCCGTGTCGCCGAGGGGCAGCGCGGGCGGCAGGTCGGCCGCGGGTTCCGCGCGCGACGCCCCCACGACAGCCGGGCGGGCGCTCACACGGGCCGTCTCGAGGACGGCCGTGTAGACGTCGAGGAGCTGGTCGGTGACCCGGTCGAGGTCGTGGACGCGCTCGACGTAGTCGCGCGAGGCCGCCCCGATCTCGCCCCGGCCGGTCGGGCCGAGCTCGACCAGCTCGGCGAGGCGCGCGTGGATCGTCTCGGCCGAGGCGTTGACGACCGGGACGGACACGCCGTATGCGTCCTCGGTCCTGCGCACCGCCTCGTCGTGGAGGAACGTGATGACCGGCTTCCCGAGCGCCATGCACTCGATCGCGAACAGCCCGTACCAGCCCGCGTTGAGCTGGTCGACGACGATGTCCGCGTCGCGATAGCGCGCGAGGGCCTCGTCGTGCCGCAGCCCCTCGACGATGCGGAGGTCGACCTCGAGGCCGGCGCACGCCTCGACGACGTGGTCGGTTCCCTTGCGACGTCGCGACGACGGGGCGTGGACGACGACCGGGCGGCGTCGGCCGGAGGGGCGGACCGGCGTGATCGCGCGGAGGTCGATGCCCGGCGGGATCACCGCGGCCTCCGGCACCCAGCGGATCGCGTCGTAACTGCCCACGATCTCGGCGTTCGCCTTCGTGCCGTACGCGAGCTCGTCGCGGGTCTTGCCGCGGATGTCCGAGCCGAGGTAGTGCATCACCGACCGCTTCCGGAAGGCGCGCAGGATCGGGAACTGCAGCGACTGGGGAACGAGCGTGAGCCCGAACGTGAAGTGGAAGAGGTCGACCTGCGGCAGGAGCTCCGCGAGCACCTTCCACTGGGCGAGCTGCCGTCGCACGAGCCCGCCGTGGAGCTCGAGCGACCGGTCGGCCTCGGGGTGCAGCGTGTAGCGGTTGAACACCACGAGCGACGCATCGACGCCCCGCCGGCGCAGCGCCTGCACGTTCGTCCACGGCACGCCGGCCGTGTTGACGGGGCAGTGGACGACGCGGAGCGGGCGCCCCCGTCCCGGGCTCACGGGTCCCACTCGAGCTGGTCGAAGTAGCGCAGCGCCGTGCGGCCGGGTCGGATCCGCACGCGCAGGGCTTCGAGCTCGTCGTCGGAGATCTCGCCGAGCGCCCGCTTGACGCCGAGGTACGGGAGATCGAGGTCCTCCTGGTAGACGACCGTCGAGATGCGCGGGTTGACCTCGATCACCTGCTCGCCGACGAGCTGGATGTTGAAGAACCACTCGATCCGGAGCTCGGCGACGATCCGGTCCGCGACCTCCATGAGCTCCGGCGCGTCGAGGGTGACGAAGTACATCGCCAGGCCCGCGCGCATCGCCTCCCGGGTCTTCGCGTGGCCGAGCACCACCCGCCGTCCGTCCGCGACGCCGTCGATCGTCCGCTCGCCGCCCGTCGCGAGCTCCATCACGAGGAGGTCGGGCCCTCCTTCGTCGGGCAGCAGCTCGACCGCCTCCTCGAGGCGCATCGCCACCGAGCCGGGTCGCTCGTGCAGCAGCTGGTGCGCCCGGTCGACGGTCGGGTCGAGCACGCGGAACCCGCGCGAGCCGGAGGAGAAGACGGGCTTGAAGCAGACGGGCCGCTCGGGATACCCGAGCTCGCGTGCGGCGGCGTCGACGGCCGCGGCGCCGTTGACCCGGCGGAACTGGGGCGCGGGCACGCCGAGCCGGTGGAGGAGCTCGTAGCTCTCGGCCTTGTCGTTCGACCGGCGGATCGTCTGCGGGTCGGAGACGAGCACGGGGACGGGGAAGCGATCGCGATGCGCCGCGAGCCCCTCGAGGTCGAACGACGACTGTGGCAGGACGACGTCGACGGCCTCGCGCGCGACGACGTCGAGCACGGCATCGGCGAAACCAGGGTCGGACCCGGCCGGCACGAGGTGGAAGGCGTCGCAGAGATGGCGGCCGACGGAGCGCTCGGACATGTCGGTGCCGACGAGCCGGAGCTCGCGCTCCCCGTTCTCGCGCAGGGCGCGGAGCAGCGCGGCGGTCCCCGGCGCGCCGGACGCGGAGACGAGCACCGTCACGCGGCGGAGCGTCACGCGAGGTCGATCCTGTCCTCGGCGAGCTGGGCGAGCCGGCGCTCGCGCTCGGCGTCGAGCATCGCGCGCATCGTCTGTCCCATCGTCTCTCCCGGGTAGACCCAGATCTCTGGGTGCGTGAGCAGCTGCAGCCACGGAAACGAGCCCGTGCGGAGCTCGTCGTGCGGGCAGCCGGAACGCCAGCGCTGGTTCGAGTCGGAGCGGTACGTCGCAGGGTCGAAGTAGCCGGGCTGCATCGCGTTGACGGCTCCCGGGAGGGGAGCCCTCATGTACTGCGGATCGGGGTTGTGCCAAGCGACGACCGCGTCGAAGCGCTCGTCGAGGACCGCGTGCGGGTACACGGCATGGAGGCCGACGCGGTGACCGAGCGCGCGGAGGCGGGCGATCGCGTGCGTGCCCTCGGCCGAGGCCAGGTTGTAGAAGACCGACGCCGTCATGAGGAAGTACGTCGCGGGGGCGTCGTGCCGCGCCTCGAGCTCCGCGAGCCGGAGCGCGGCGTCGAGCGAGAGGTCGACGTCGTGGCGGAGAAGCACGTCGCCGGCGCGCGGCGGCGCGTCGAAGCCGGCGAAGCGATAGCCGCCGTCGCGGGCGGCCTCGAGCAGCTCCGCGTAGTGCCGGACGTCGAAGGCACAGCTCATGCGACGTCGACCCGGAGCAGCCGGGCGGCCGCCTCGGCGCGGTCGAGCGCCTCGATCGAGGTGTCGGCGGTCGCGATCACGTATCCACGACGATCACCGTCGAGCCGGACGGGCCGGATCGTCTCCCCCTCGACGAGATACGTCTCGGCCTGGACGACACCTTCGGCGGCGAGGACCGGCTCGAGAGCGCCGATGCCCGTCACCCGCCCCGTGCGAAGCGGCCCGGGTGACGCCGTGAGAAAGCGGATGGCGAGGGGCTGGGAGAAGCGCGGGAGCGCGAGCTCGTCGGGAATCTCCTCGCCGAGCGCGAAGCGGAAGGCGACTTCGACCAGGTCGACGCCGACGGCATGGCGGACGAGATCCGCCATCTGGCCGCCCGGGATGCGCGCGGCAACCTCGACGACGGAGACGCTGCCGTCGGGAGACGCGATCAGCTGCGGGAACGCGATCCCGTCCCGTAGGCCGAGGGCCGTGACGCTCCGCTCGGCGGTCCGCTCGGCGAGCGCGAGCTGGTCGGAGTGGATCGAGGCCGGGTAGAGGTGGATCCAGCCGACGCCGAACCCGATGCCGGGGGGCCGGAGGCGGTCGGACAGCGTCACGAGCCGCGCCTCGCCGGCACGTGCGACGACGATCCCGTTCATCTCCGTTCCCTCGACGAAGCGCTCGAGGACCGCCTCGTGGCCGGGCGACTCCGCGAGCGCCGAGTGGAGGTGCGACTCGAGGTCGCCGGGGGTGTCGATCCGGAAGACGCCGCGCTGCCCGCCGGAGTCCGCCGGCTTGAGCACCGCAGGCAGCCCGACCGACTCGATCGCCGACCGTCCCTCCGCGAGGTTGCGCACGGCCGCGAAGGGCGGCTGCGGGATCCCCTCCTCGGCGAGGACACGCCGCATCGCGAGCTTGTGCGTCATGCGATGCGCGACCTCGATACCGATCGAGGGCAACCCGAGCCGTGTCGTCACGGCGGCGACGACGGGAACCGCGCGGTCGGCCGAGACGGTCAGCGCGCCGTCGACGGCGTGGCGCCGGGCGACCTCCTCGACGGCGCCGACGTCGGCGAAGTCGACGACCTCCGGGGCGTCCGCGAGCTCGAGGCCGGGGGCGTCGGGGTTGCGGTCGACCGCGACGACGCGGAGCCCGCGCTCCCTTGCCTGTGCGATCGCACGGCGCTGGTGGCGTCCTGCGCCGACGAAGAGGATGCTCGACACGGCGCGATGCTAGACGCGGCCGTCGGGGCAGGAGCGCGACTACGATCCCCGCGTGTCACTGACGGGCAAACGGGTTCTGATCACCGGCGGCGCAGGCTTCATCGGCACGACCCTCGCGGGACGGCTCGTCGACGAGAACGAGGTCGTCGCGCTCGACAACCTGCACCGCGACGCGCTCTCGGGCACCGATCTCCTCGAGCACCCGAACTTCGAGTTCGTCGAAGGCGACGTCCTGGACCTCGCCCGTCTCGTCGAGCTCGCAGAGGGGTGCACCCACCTCGTCCACGCAGCCGGGATCGCAGGGGTGGACACCGTGCTCTCGAGCCCGGTGCGGACGATGCGCGTGAACGTGATCGGCACCTACAACGCGCTCGAGGCCGCGGTCGCGACGCGCGACTCGCTCGAGCGGCTCGTGGAGTTCTCGACGAGCGAGGTGTTCGGGCAGCACGCCTTCAACGTCCAGGAGGGCCAGGTCACGACGATCGGCTCGGTGGGCGAGGCGCGCTGGACGTACGCCGTCTCGAAGCTCGCCGGCGAGCACATGGCGCACGCCTACCACTCGGAGCTCGGGGTGCCCGCCGTCTCCGTCCGCCCGTTCAACATCTACGGCCCCGGGCAGATCGGCGGCGGCGCGATCCGGGCGTTCATCGAGGCGGCGCTCGCCGGGCGCGACCTCGAGATCCACGGCGACGGCTCGCAGATCCGCGCCTGGTGCTACGTCGACGACATGGTCGAAGGACTGCTCCTCGCGCTCGAGCACCCCGCCGCGGTCGGGGAGAGCTTCAACATCGGCAATGCGCGCTCGGCGGTGACGATCTACGACCTCGCCACGCGCATCAAGCGGCTCAGCGGCTGCCCGGGCGAGATCCGCTTCGTCCCGCTCGACTA
>DATAPC010000056.1:0-1935 GCA_036265415.1 Gaiella sp. | reverse complement strand
TGATGTAGGTGATCCCGGCCTCGAGGTCGCGCATCGCGCGGAAGGCGGTGTTCACGTCCCGCGTGAAGATCGAGGACGACAGGCCGTACTCGATCCCGTTCGACACGCGGATCGCCTCGTCGACGTCGCGCACGGGGATCAATGCAGTGGTCGGACCGAAGATCTCCTCCTGCGCCACGCGCATCTGCGGGTCGACGTCGCCGAAGATCGTCGGCCGGTAGAAGTTGCCGTCGCCGAGCCCGTCGCCCCCGGCGACCTCGCCGCCGGTGAGGAGCTTCGCGCCCTCGTCCTTCCCGATCTCCGTGTACGAGTGGATCTTCTCGAGCGCGCGCTTGTTGATCACCGGGCCGACGTCGACGCCCTGCTCCCAGCCGGGGCCGAGGCGCAGCTGTTCCGCGGCCCCGACGAGCCGCCGCTGCAGCTCGTCGTAGACCCCCTGCTGGACGATCACGCGCGAGGCGGCCGTGCAGCGCTGGCCCGAGGTGCCGAACGCCGACCAGACGATCCCCTCG
The DNA here is from genome assembly GCA_036265415.1 of Gaiella sp. GTDB lineage: Bacteria > Actinomycetota > Thermoleophilia > Gaiellales > Gaiellaceae > Gaiella. The sequence continues at coordinate 1,423 of DATAPC010000056.1, read as the reverse complement.
ACGGCGAGGTCGAGGTCGGCGTCATCGAGCACGATGATCGCGTTCTTGCCGCCGAGCTCGAGGTGGATGTGCTTCAGGTTCTCGGCCGCGTTACGCATCACCTCGATGCCGGTCTCGCGCGAGCCGGTGAGGGTGATCACGGGCACGTCCGGGTGGCGCACGAGCCGGTCGCCCACCGCGCCGCCGCCCCCGTGGACGATGTTGATCACGCCGGCGGGGACGCCCGCCTCGACCAGCAGCTCGACGAAGCGCTCGCCCAAGAGCGGCGTGTCGGTGGCGGGCTTGAAGATGATCGTGTTCCCGCAGACGAGCGCGGGCGCGATCTTCCACGAGGGGATCGCAATCGGGAAGTTCCACGGCGTGATCACGCCGATCACCCCGATCGGCTGGCGCACGCTCATGTTGAACTTGTCGCGCAGCTCGCTCGGCGTCGTGTGGCCGAAGAGCCGGCGCCCCTCGCCGCCCATGTAGAAGCTCATGTCGATCGCTTCCTGGACGTCGCCCGCGGCCTCGGGAAGCACCTTCCCCATCTCGCGGGCCATCAGCTCGGCGAGCTCGTCCTTGTGGTCGGCGAGCAGCCGGCCGAAGCGGAAGAGGATCTCGCCGCGGTGCGGCGCCGGCACGAGCCGCCAATCCTCGTACGCAGTCTTCGCGGCCTCGACCGCCCGGTCGACGTCCTCGACGTCCGACCGCGGGAACACGCCGAGCACGTCGCCGTTCGCGGGGCTCGTCGTCTCGAAGGTCTCGCCGGAGGCGGCGTCCACCCATTCGCCGCCGATGAAGTTCTTGAAGGTCTTGGTCGCCGTCGCCACGGCGGGATCTTAGTCAGCGCGCGGAACGCGCTCGAAATGCTCGGCTCTCCAGGTCGTGTGGAAGCCGGAGCCGACGGGCGCGCCGATCGCGAGCAGCAGCGTGCTGTCCTCCACCGCGATTGCGGAACGGGTGACCGCCGGATCGGGGACGGCCACGAAGCTCACCGCGCTTGCTTGGAAAGTCGCGCCGGCGATCGTGAAGCGGACGGTGCCCTCGACGACGACGTAGAGCTCCTCCTGTGCGCTCTCGGACTCGTCGTGCTCGGCGACCAGCATCGTCCCCGTGTCACCACCGAAGCCGTTCACGCCGAACGCGCCGAGCCCGAGGTGGTGTTGTACCGGGTACCAGTCGAAGTCATTCGGGTCGTCGGTCGGCACGAGCGGCAGCTCGTCCAGCCGCTTGACCCAGTAGCGGCCACCGGACATGCCCAGAGGCTACGCGTCGCCCGGAAGATCCGTGCTCGGGAACGTGCCGTCGGCCCGCTTGCGGCGACGGTCCCGGATCAGGCGCTTGCCGCCGTAGGACCGGCCCGTGCGGCGATCATCCCCCTCGCGACGGTCGACGATGACGGTCACGTTCGGGTTGTCCTTGTAGTACTCGACCATCTTCT
>DATAPC010000055.1:0-21461 GCA_036265415.1 Gaiella sp. | reverse complement strand
TTCAGGTCCTTGAGCGTGTAGAGCTTCCCGGTCTTCGGGTTCTTCGTCTCGAGCACCTGCGCGAGCTCGTTGTACGTCATCGCCGCCGCAGCGTCGACCTGGTTCTTGAGGAACAGCTGCATGTCGAACGGCTGGTTGACGATCGTCACGTCACCCGAGTTCGAATGGTCGATGCCGTTCTTCTGGAGCGCCGCGAAGAGCTCCGGCTCGTTGCCGCAGCACCACACACCGACCTTCTTGCCCCGCATCTTCGAGATCGTGTTGATGCCGCTCGAGCGCCAGGTCAGCTCGGTCATCCCCGACCGCGCGAAGACCTGGGCGATGGAGACGAGCTTCGATCCCTTCTCGCGGGTCGCGAACAGGTTCGGCAGCCAGTCGAGGCCGAATTCGGCCCGGTTGCCGGCCACGACGGTCTCGGGCGTGATGCTCGGCCCACCGACCTTGATCGTGACGTCGAGCCCCGCCTTGTCGTAGTACCCCTTCTCGAGCGCGGCGTAGTAGCCGGCGAACTGCGCCTGCGTCACCCACTTGAGCTGCAGCGTGACCTTCGTCGCTGCCTCGCGGTCGGGTGCCGCGGTCGCGACGGCCGCCCACCCCGCGAGCGCGCCCCACGCGAGCGCCGCGACGGCCATGACCCAGTGCTTGCGCCTCAATTCGTCCCTCCTCCGTTCTCCGTGCGACCGGGACGGTCGCGTGGTTGCCATTCTGACCCTCGATCACTCCCCGCGGAAGCCACGCGCGGCCGGATGCCAGCTCGTCGTCAGCCGTTCCGCGAGCGCGACCGCGCCGTAGAACGCGATCCCGAACGCGCTCGCGAGCGCTATCCCGGCCCAGGCCCGCGGGAAGTTGAAGAGCTGCGTGTCGTTCAGGATGCTCACGCCGAGGGCGTTCGTCGGCCCGCCGAAGTACTCGCCGACGATCGCCCCGATCATCGAGAGCACGGCCGCGACCTTCAGCCCCGTGAACATGAACGGAAGCGAGTTCGGGAAGCGCACGAGCCGGAACACCTCGATGTCGCTCGCGGCGTACGAGCGCATGAGCTCGATCGACCTCGGGCTGACCGTCGTGAGGCCGCGCAGGGTGTTCACCATCACGGGGAAGAAGCAGAGGACGCCCGCGATCGCCATCTTCGAGAACGGGTTGAGCAGGCCGAACCAGTTGTTGGTGATCGGCGCGAACGCGATGATCGGCACCGCGCTCGACGCCACCGCGAAGGGCATCAGCGCGCGGCCGAGGAACGCGAAGCGCGCGAGCACGAGCGCGGTCAGGATGCCGAGCCCCGATCCGAGCGCGAAGCCGCCCAGGGCCTCCTTGAACGTGTAGACGCCGTAGTCCCAGAGGGTGCCCTTGTCGTCCCAGAACGCCTGGGCGATGTCGGACGGCTTCGGCAGCAGGAACGTCTCGACGTCGAACGCGGTCGTCAGGCCCTCCCAGAGCGCGATCACGAGCACGAAGACCACGACCGCCGGCAGCCAGTCGCGCAGGCGGTGTCCCATCTCGCGGCCGAAGCCGGCGGGGACGGGCTCGATGATCGTGCTGCTCAGAAGAGCTCCTCCACCGCGGCGGAGCGGCCACCGGGTCCGTCGCCGTGCCCTGCTGCGAGCGCCTCGCGGACCTCGGTGACGAGCTCGAAGAACCGCGCGTCCTCGCGCGTCGCAGCGCTGCGCGGCTGCGGCAGGTCCACGGCGATCGTCTCGGCGATCCGCCCGGGGCGTGGCGACATCACGACGACGCGCGTCGAGAGGAACACCGCCTCGGGAATCGAGTGCGTGACGAACACGATCGTGCTGCCCGACTTCTCCCAGATCTGCAGGAGCTCCATGTTGAGACGCTCGCGCGTCATCTCGTCCAGGGCGCCGAACGGCTCGTCCATCAGGAGCAGCGCCGGGTCGAACGACAGCGCGCGCGCGATCGAGACGCGCTGCTGCATCCCACCCGAGAGCTGCCACGGCCGGCTCGACTCGAACCCGGTCAGCTCGACGAGCTCGAGCATCTCGGCGACCCGCTGCTTCCGTCGCCCACGGTCCCAGCCGAGCAGCTCGAGCGGCAGCGCGACGTTCCGCGCCACCGTCCGCCAGTCATAGAGCACCGCGTCCTGGAAGACGATCCCGTAGTCGTGGTCGAGGCGCGCCTGATGGGCGCTCTTCCCGTTCACCTGCAGCGTCCCCGCGCTCGGCTGGATCAGGTCGCCGATGATCCGCAGCAGCGTCGACTTGCCGCACCCGGACGGGCCGATGAGCGAGATGAATTCCCGCGGCGCGATTTCGAGATCGATGTCCTGGAGCGCCGTGACGCCCGTGCGGAACGACTTGGAGAGCCCCTGGATCGAGACGACGCTCTCGGCCGTGCTCACGCGTAGTGCTCCGGTGCGCGCCGCAGGACGAGGCGCTCGGTCAGGGCGACGAGGCCGAAGAGCACGAGACCCAGCACCGCACAGACGATGTTCGTCGCCCACAGGAACGTCGGCTGCAGCGAGTAGTACTGGTTGAAGTTGACGATCGCGCCGCCGAGACCCTCCTGGATCGACGCCGGCGTCTCGCCGATGATCGCGCCGATCACGCTCGCCGTCGCCGCGATCTTCAACGCGGTGAAGAGGTAGGGGAGCGAGGCGGGCACGCGCAGGCGCCAGAGGACGCTCCAGCGGCTCGAGGCGTAGGACTCCATCAGCTCGAACGCGCGCGGGTCGGCCGACTGGAGCCCGCGGAGCGCGTTGATCGCGACGGGGAAGAACGTGAGGTACGCGGCGAGCACCGCCACGGCCTTCCATCCCTCGACGCCCTTCGAGCCGAGGCCGATCACGACCATCGGCGCGACCGCGAGGATCGGCACGGTCTGGGACGCGACGATGTACGGCAGGAGACCCCGCTCCAGGAGACGCGAGTGGACCAGGAGAACGGCGAGGCCGAAGCCGATCACCGCGCCGAGCACGAACCCGGCGAGCGCCTCCTTCGCGGTGAACCACGCTGCGTCGAGCAGCGGGTGGATGAGCGCCGGGCCGCCTTCCGTCACAGGCTGCCGGAAGGCGTTCAGGATGTCGTGGATGTGCGGCATGGTCGTGTCGTCGACGAGGAACGGCCACGTCCACCCGGTCGACTCCCATAGCCACTTGTAGCCCTCCCAGAGGGCCCACAGGATCGCGATCACGAGGACGAACGTGGCCAGGCGCCCGAGCGCCGGGACGATCCTCCGGGTGCCGTTCTCCGCAGCGCCGGTCGCCATGTGGGGCCATTCCTTACCACACGTCTCACGAGGTCAGAGGGTTAAGCTCGGCCCGATGGCGCTCGATCCCTCCCGTGTCGTCTCGCGCCTCCGCGAGCTCCGCGAGCTGACCGGAGACGAGAACGGCGAGCAGCGGGTCGCCTGGACGGAGACCTGGGCGAAGGGACGCGCGTGGCTCGCGGAGTCGCTCGCCGACCTGCCGCTCGACCTCGAGCGCGATCAGGCGGGGAACGACTGGTACACGCTGCGCGGGGAATCGGACCGCGCCGTCCTGATCGGCGGCCACATGGACTCGGTCCCGAACGGCGGCTGGCTGGACGGCTGCCTCAACGTGCTCGCGGGGGCCGAGGTGCTGCGCCGGATCGCCGAGGAGGGGACGCCGCCCGTCACGGTGCGACTCGTCGACTGGGCGGACGAGGAGGGCGCGCGCTTCGGGCGTTCGCTCTTCGGCTCCTCTGCCGCGGCGGGGTCGATGTCCGACCAGGACGAGCTGCGCAAGCTCACGGACCGGGACGGCATCACGCTGCCCGCTGCCGTCGGCGCATACGGTGTCGACCTCGACCGCGCGCTCGACGCGCACTCACAGCTCGCGAGCGCGGCCGCCTACCTCGAGCTGCACATCGAGCAGGGCCCCGTGCTCGAGTCGCTCGATCTGCCGCTCGGGGTCGTGCTCGGCACGTTCGGCGTCGAGCGCTGGCGGATCACGTGGACCGGGCAGGCGGCCCATGCGGGCTCGACGCCGATGGACAAGCGCCGTGACGCGCTCGCGGGGGCGGCGAAGCTGGCGCTCGCCATCCGCGACGTCGCGCGCGAGACCGGTGACGGCGCGGTCTGCACGTCGGGCGGGGTCGTCTGCCGGCCGGGGATCGTGACGTCAGTGGTCGAGACCGCCGAGCAGCTGCTCGACCAGCGCCACCTCGACGCGGCGAGGCTCGCCTCCATGCTGGCGCGGGCGCAGGAGCTCTCGCGCGGCTTCGCGGAGGAGGAGCAAGTCGACGTCGACTGGGAGAGGATCTGGTCGATCGAGCCGATTCTCTTCGACGAGACGCTGATCGCATTCGCCGACGAGGCCGTGCGCGACGTCGCGGGAACCTCGCATCGGCTCCCCTCCGGGCCGCTCCACGACGCGGCGGAGGTCTCGCGGGCCGGCGTTCCCACGGTGATGCTCTTCGTCCAGAGCCTTCGCGGCCTCTCGCACACGAAGCTCGAGGACACCGAGCCGGAGCACCTCGAGCTCTCGGTCGCCGCGCTCGACCGGCTCGCCGAGAAGACGATCGACTGGATAGCGGCCGCATGAGGTACGAGCTGGCGGTCGAGATCGCGCGGCCGCCGGCGGCGGTCTATGCGTACCTCGCAGACCCCGGCAACCTCGCGGAGTGGCAGGCGGACGTCGAGGAGGTGCGGGACGCTCCAGGCGGCCCGCTGGTCAGCGGCGCGACCTTCACCGAGGTGCGCTCCTTCCTCGGCAAGCGCGTCGAGTCGACGCTCGAGGCTGTCGCCGCGGAACCGGCGCGTGAGCTCTCCCTGCGGACCGTCGCCGGGCCGGTGCAAGTGTCGATCCGGCACGTGCTCGAGCCGAGCCACGCCGGAACCACGCTCCGCGTGGTCGCGGAGGCCGATCCAGGGAAGCTCCTCGGCCTCGGCGGCCCGCTCGTCCGCCGGGCGGCGGAGCGCCGGGCCCGTGCGGACTTCGACCGCCTCCGCTCTCTGCTCGAGGCGAGCTGACCCGCCTCCCGGCAGGGGGTTCATCGGCCGGCGCGCCCGATCTCGCAGCCGTCGTCGCGGGGCTCGTCGTCGGGTGCTTCCTCACCTGGAACGTCTCGAACGTCGGTGCCGTCGCCGATCCGCTCGCGGACGCGTACACCACTCCGCTTGCGACGATCGGCCTCCTCACGACCGCGCTGTTCGTCACCCACCTCGCCGCGCAGCTTCCGGCGGGCGTGTGGTCCGACCGCATCGGCCCGCACCGGGTGGCGCTCGCCGCGTGTGGGGCGGCGGCGCTCGGGAATGCGCTGCTCCTCGCGGACGCGACGCTGACCGTGGGCATCGTGGGCCGGCTCGTCGTCGGAGTCGGGTCCGGGGCCGGGTTCGTGGCCGGACTCGACCTCGTACGCGCGGCGCGCGGAGGGCCGGTGCTCCAGGGGCTCTACGGCGCCGCCACGATGGCCGGCGGCGGCCTCGCGCTCGTGATCCTGCCACCGCTCACGGACGCGACCGGCTGGCGCGCGCCCTACGCCACGGCACTCGTCCTCGCCGTGGCCGCGGCGGTCCCCCTGCTCGCGGTCCGCGCGCTCGAGCGGGTCGGGCGCGCACGGCGAGGCGTCCTCCGCGACCCTCACCTCCTCCCGCTCGGCATCCTCCAGGCCGCGACGTTCGGGCTGGCGGTCATCGCCGGCAACTGGGTCGTGCCGCTCCTCGAGCGAGACGGAGCAAGCTCCGCCGTCGCCGGCGCCCTCGGCGGCCTCGTCCTCCTCGCCGGGATCGCGACCCGCCCGTTGGGCGGCGCCGTCGTCCACCGGTGGCCGGGCCGGCGCTCGTTCCTCGTGGCGGTCTCGCTCGTCGCCGTGACCGGCGGGGCTCTGATGCTCGCCGTGCGCGGGCCGCTCTGGCTTTCGGCGCTCGGCGCGCTCGCGCTCGGGCTCGCCGCCGGCTTTCCGTTCGCTGTGATCTTCGAGACGGTGCAGCGGCTCCGCCCGGACGCGCCCGGGGCGGCCGTCGCGGTCGTCAACGGGTGCGCCGTGTTCGCGATCCTCGTCGGCACGCCGCTCGCCGGCCTCGCGTTCGACGTCCCCGGCGACGGTGCAGCCGCGTTCGCGGCGATCGCGGTTCTCGCCGCGGCCGCGCTGCCGTTCGTCGCCCGCCTCGCGGTGCCGGCCGGGTCGGGCTCCCGCTCGTAGACTGCGCGGACGACGTCCGCCGCCGCCGAACCAGGATTCGACCGTCGCGAGCTGCTCGCGCGGGCCGGACGGCTCGCGATCGCAGCCGGGACCCTGCCTGCCGCCGTCGGCCGGCGCGGGGCGACGCCGGATCTCGCCGCGCTCCGGTCGCGCGTGACCGGGTCGGTCGTGGTGCGCGGCGACGCCGGCTACGACGCCGCCCGGCTTCTCTACAGCCCCCGGTTCGACGACGTCCACCCGCTCGCGGTCGTCTACTGCGAGAGCGCGATCGACGTCTCGCGCACGATCCTCTGGGCTCGCCAGAACGGCCTCCCGCTCCGCGCCCGGAGCGGCGGCCACAGCTATGCGGGCTACTCGACGACGACCGGTCTCGTGATCGACGTGTCGAGGCTCGCGTCGATCACCGTGAACACCGCCACCGGAACGGTCGGCATCGGGGCCGGAGCCAGGCTGATGGACGTCTACCGGGAGCTCGCAGCCCACGGTCTCGCGATTCCCGGCGGCTCCTGCCCGACCGTCGGCATCGCCGGGCTCGCGCTCGGCGGCGGCGTCGGCTTCTCGGGGCGCAAGCTCGGGCTGACCTGCGACAACGTCCGCAGCTTCACGATGGTCACGGCCGACGGCGTCGTCCGATCGTGTACCCCGCAGCGGAACCCCGACCTCTTCTGGGCCGGCCGTGGCGGCGGCGGCGGAAACTTCGGGATTGCGACGCGGTTCACGTTCACGACCCACCCGGTGGGGAACGTGACGATCTACCGGGCCGGCTGGCCGTGGTCGGACGCGGCGCGTGTCGTCGACGCCTGGCAGCGCTGGGCGCCGAGCGCCCCCGACGAGCTGTTCTCGCTGCTCGACCTGGAGTCGTCCGACGCCGGCCGCCTCCGCGTCGGGTCGAGCGGGCAGTTCTTCGGCACAGGCCAGCAGCTCCAGGCGCTCCTCGCGGCGTTCTTCGCGGCCGGCACGGCACCCGACACGCTCGAGATCAGCACGATGCCGTACCTCGACGCGATGCTCCTCTGGGCGGGCTGCTCGGACGCATTGCACTGCCGGCTCGGCGACGGCGTCGGCCGCTCGACGTTCGCGGCGAAATCCGACTACGTCAATGCGTTCCTGTCGCCCACCGCTATCGCTGCACTGGTCCACGCGGTGGAGGCGCGGGCGGCGACTCCCGCCGGTGGATCGATCCTGTTCGACGCCTATGGCGGCGCGATCAACCGGGTGCCGAAGGCGGCCACGGCGTTCGTCCATCGGGACGCGTCGTTCTCGCTCCAGTACGTCGCCGGCTGGAGCCCCGGGGGCGGCACCCCAGCCGCTGACGCCGCCGCGAGCTGGCTGCGCAGCGCGCGTGCGGCGATGCAACCCTACGTCTCGGGGCTCGCGTACCAGAACTACATCGACCGCGAGCTACCGCACTGGGGGCTCGCCTACTACGGATCGAACTACGCGCGGCTCCGCCGCGTGAAACGCCAGTACGACCCGCACAATGTCTTTCGCTTCGCGCAGAGCATCGTGCCCGCGCTGCACTGAGCACCTGCCGCCCTACAGTGCGTCCCGTGACCGCGCCGGACTGGCCGCTTCGCACCGAGCGCCTGCTGCTCCGTCCTTTCGAGGCCGCCGACCTCGACGAGCTGTACGCGATCCACGCGGACGAGACCGTTGTGCGCTGGCTCTACAACGAGCCGCGGACGCTCGACGAGACGCGTGAGTTGCTCGAGCGGAAGATCGCGGGCTCCACGCTGCATGCGGAGGGCGAGTGGCTGAGTGCCGCCGTGACACACCGAACACGGGAGAGCTCGTCGGCGACGTCTCGCTCCTCTGGGCGAGCGAGACGCATCGCCACGGAGAGCTGGGGTTCATCGTCCACCCGCGCCACCAGGGGCACGGCTATGCGACCGAGTCCTCGCGGCCGATCCTCGCCTTTGCGTTCGAGCGGCTCGGCCTCCACCGCGTCGCCGGGCGGCTCGAGCCGCGGAACGCCGGCTCCACCCGGGTGCTCGAGAAGCTCGGCATGCGGCTTGAGGCGCACCTCGTCGAGAACGAGTGGGTCAAGGGCGAGTGGCAGAGCGAGCTCGTCTACGCCGTCCTCGCGCGGGAATGGCGCGACGGCTCCGCTGGCGGGCAGGCGGGCGACGGCCGATACTGACGGCTTCGCTCACGACGGAGGTTCACCACATGCCACTCACTTTCGGCGTCACCGTCCTGCCCGACCCGCCTGCGAGCCGACTCGTCGAGCTCATGCAGCTCGGAGAGCAGAGCGGCTTCGAGATCGGCTGGACGTACGACTCGCACGTGCTCTGGCAGGAGTCGTTCGTGCAGCTCACGATGGCGATCCAGGCCACGTCGACGATGAAGTTCGGGCACCTCGTCACGAACCCGGGCACGCGCGAACCGACGGTCCTCGCGAGCCTCTACGCGACGATGCACGACGTCTCCGGCGGCCGGATGGTGATGGGGATCGGGCGCGGTGACTCCGCGCGACGCTATATCGGCCAGCAGCCGGTGCGCGTCGCGGAGTTCGAGCGCCGGCTCGCGATGATCAAGAACTTCATGAACGGCCGCGAGGTGCAGTGGAACGACAAGGAGCTCCAGCTGAAGTGGGTTCGCCCCGAGCTACCCGAGATCCCGATGTGGGTCGCCGGGTACGGTCCGAAGGCGCTCGGCGTCGCGGGCCGCGTCGGTGACGGCGTCATCATCCAGCTGGCCGACCCGGAGATCATCCAGTGGATCATGGGCACTGCGCGCGCGGCCGCCGAGGAGGCGGGCCGCGATCCGGCCGCGCTCAAGTGCATCGTCTGCGCGCCGAGCCACGTCGGCCCGATCGAGGACGGCCGCGAGCAGACGCGGTGGTTCCCTGCGATGGTCTCGAACCACGTCAAGGATCTCATCGAGCGCTACGGCACGGACGGATCCGTCGTCCCGAAGGCGCTCACCGACTACGTCGAGGCACGCAAGTTCTACGACTACGACGAGCATTCCCGCGTGGGGGCGAAGCACGGCGAGTTCGTCACCGACGAGATCTGTGACCGCTTCTCCGTACTCGGCGACGTCGGGCAGGTCTCGACGAAGCTCCGCGAGCTCGAGTCGATCGGCGTCGACCACTACTCGATCTATCTCATGACCCACGGCCAGGAGGAGACGCTCGAGGCCTACGGACGCGACGTCATCCCGTCCTTCACCGGTGCGGCGGCATAGGCGCGCGCGAGGACAACGTCCGTGCGTGGCGCTCGGTCGCCGCGGGATGGGAGCGCCGGCGTGAGCTGATCTGGGCGGCCACCAGACCAGTCTCGGAGCGTCTCGTCGAGCTTCTCGGCCCCGTGCCGGGCGAGAAGCTGCTCGAGCTCGCCGCCGGGCCCGGCGACACGGGCTTCCTCGCCCTGCCACATCTCCTTCCCGGCGGCTCCCTGCACTCGACCGACGTCGCTCCCGAGATGGTCGACGCCGCACGGCGGCGCGCCGCAGAGCTGGCGCTCGACCACGTGACGTTCGCGATCGAGGACATGACGTCGCTCTCGTTCGGCGACGCGGAGTTCGACGGCGTCCTCTGCCGCTGGGGCGTGATGCTCGTGCCCGACATGGAGGCTGCGGCGTCCGAGATCGCGCGGGTCCTCCGGCCGGGCGGCCGTGCCGCGCTCGCCGTCTGGGCGGATCCCGCGAACAACGACTGGATGACCGCGTCGGGTCGGAGCGCGCTCGAGCTCGGCCTTCTCGAGCGACCGGATCCGGAGGCGCCGGGTCCTTTCCGGCTCTCGGGGGAAGGCGCGCTCGAGGCGCTGCTCGAGCGCGCACAGCTCGACGTGCAGACGGTGGAGGACGTCGCCATGACATGGCGCGCACCATCGCTCGCTGCATGGTGGGAGATCTCCCGCGACATGTCGCGGATGCTCGCGTTGCTCCTCGAGCGGCTCACGCCCGACGAGGTCGAAGCGGTGCGGGAAGGTGCGGAGCGCCGCCTCGAGCGCTACGTCGAGCCGGGTGGCGAGGTCGTGGTCCCCTCGCTCGCGCGCGTCGCGCTCGCCGTGCGCCACGCCTGACCGGCCGGAGCGGAAATGGCGAGGGCCGGACTTGAACCGGCGACACCACGGTTTTCAGCCGTGTGCTCTACCAACTGAGCTACCTCGCCCCGACGGAGCAGTGTAGCCCCGGCACCGCAGACCCCGCGCTTGCGCCGCCTCGCCGACGGCGGCCGCCGCGTCGCCGGTCCACGAGCCCCCATGGGGGCGCGCGGCCCCCTGGAGTCACCGTAGCCGCCGAGCTGTGTCGAATCCGTGCCGACTTCGTGCCGAGTCTCAGGCCTCGCGGACGGCCGGGACTCGGTCGACGACGGGCCCCTGGGCGCTCCACGGAAAGTCGATCCAGCGGTCGGTGCGCTTCCAGACGTAGTCGCACGCGACGACGCTGTGGGGCTTCTCGTAGAACACGCCGATTCTCACCTCACCGACCTTTCCGGCGCAGAACTCCTGGACGCTCTCGAGCGTGTGCCCCGTGTCGGCGACGTCGTCGGCGATCAGGATGCGCGCGTCGTGGAGGTCGACGAAGTCGGGCGCAGGAGGCAGGATCCGCGGCACCTCGAGTCGCTCGTCGACGCCGGTGTAGTACTCCACGTTCATCGTGTAGACGTTCTTGACGGAGAGCGCGTACCCGAGCCCCGCGCCGACGAGCAGCCCGCCGCGGGCGATCGCGAGGATCATGTCGGGCTCATACGCGTCCGCCGCGACCTGCTCCGCGAGCTCCCTCGTCGCCGTGCCGAGATCCCCCCAGCTCATCACCTCGCGCGCGACGGCCATGCCTGACGCTACCGCATCGCAGCGCAACGGCGCCGTGGCGATCGCGCTTCGAGCCGGGTAGCCTCCGCTGCCGTGGCCGCGACGCCCCGGACGGTGACGATCGTGGGCGCACCGCTCGACCTCGGCCAGGGGCGACGCGGCGTCGACATGGGCCCGTCGGCGATCCGGTACGCCGATCTCGAGGAGCGCTTGACGTCATTCGGCTGCGTCGTCCACGACCGCGGGAACGTGGTCGCCCCGGAGCCGGAAGCGCTCGCGCTGCGCGACGAGAGCGCGCGGTTCCTTCCCGAGATCCTCGAGGCGTGCGCGAAGCTGGCGGCGATCGTCGAAGAGGTGGTCCACTCCGGCTCGATCCCGCTCGTGCTCGGCGGCGACCACTCCGTCGCGCTCGGCACGCTCGCGGGGCTCCGCGCGGCCTCGGGGCAGCCCGGAGGCGTCCTCTGGATCGACGCGCACGGCGACCTCAACACGCCCGAGTCGAGCCTGACGGGGAACGTCCACGGGATGCCGCTCGCAGCGGTACTCGGGCTCGCGGGCGACGCCTTCGTACATGCCGGCCTGGCGTTGCCGGCTGTCGACCCCTCCCGTGTTTGCCTGCTCGGCGTGCGCTCGCTCGACCCCGCGGAGCGCACGCTGATTCGCGAGACGGGCATCAGGGTGATCACGATGACGGAGATCGACCGCATCGGCATCGAGCGCGCAGTGCGAGAGGCCATCGACCGCATCGCGGGGCGCGGCTTCGTCCACGTCTCTCTGGATCTCGATGCGCTGGACCCGGAGATTGCGCCGGGCGTCGGCACTCCGATCAAGGGCGGTCTCACCTACCGGGAGGCCCATCTCGCGTGCGAGGAGCTTGCGGAGTCCGGCGTCGTCGGCTCGCTCGAGCTCGTCGAGGTGAACCCCATCCTCGACCGCGAGAACGGTAGCGCCGCGATCGCTGTCGAGCTCGCGGCGAGCGCTCTCGGCCAGTCGATCCTGTAACCGACTCCGGAACGAGAGAAGAGCGTCCGGGCCGGCTCACCGCGCCACGAACGCTCTTCGGTGTGCGTCGACCCTATCGCACTCCGGCGCCGGGGCCAAGCACCCGGATACGGAGCGGGCGTCCCGTCGTGGCGTGCAGCATCGATGCGGCGTTCCCGCGGTTGATCGCGATGGACATGTTCCGGTAGCTGTCCTCGTAGAGGATCACGTCCCCCGGGCGCGCGTCGGCGAACGTCCGCGCCATGACGGCGAAGTACCGCTCGCCCGCGAGCTCGAGTTCGATCCGAGAGCCGGGAACGACCCCGGCGTGCTCTGCGTCGTCGCGCGTCAGGTTGAGCGCTATGTTGCCGAAACTGTCAACGTAGAGCATCGTCGCCTCGATCCTGTCTTCCGCGAAAGACGGTCGCGGAAGGTCGAGACGGACGAGAGCGTCCGGATCGAGAGGCGGACCGAGCGCCTCGAGGGGCACGCCGGTGGCCAGGTGCGCCGCCGCGGGCGCGAACAGATCCCGACCGTGGAACGTCCGCGAGATCGTCTCGAGCGCGTACTCTGGATTCGCGAGCTCGCGTGCCCGGACGAGGCCCGCGCGCTCGGCGGCCGGGAGCAACAGGCCGTTGTCGGGACCGACGAAGAGCCGCCCGTCCGCGTCCTCGAGCACGACGGGGCGTCGCACACCGCCGACACCGGGGTCGACGACCGCGAGGTGCACGCCCATGGGCATGTACGGAAGGGTGCTCGAGAGCACGAGCGCCCCCTGGAGCACCTGTGTCGGAGGGATGCCGTGCGTCACGTCGATGACCCGAGCCCCGGGGGCGATGCGGGCGATCACGCCGTGACACGTGCCGACGAAGTCGTCCTGGAGGCCGAAGTCCGTCAGGAAGCAGATGACCACGCGTCGAGTCTACGACGCACGCAGGGCCCGTTCGACGGCCTCGACGAGTCCCCGCACGTCGTGCGTCGCGGCCTCGGCGGAGACGGTCAGGCCGTGCGCCCTCGCTTCGCGGGTGGTCTCCGGCCCGATCGAGACGGTCGGTGCCGCGTGCCCGGCAGCGGCGAAGGCACGGGCGGCGGAGGCTGAGGCGAGGACGACGAGGTCGCACGGCGGCATGCTCGGCGCCTCTAGCGGGACCGTGCGGTAGAGGACGACGACATCCGCGCCGAGCGCCTCGGGCAGCAGTCGACGTGCCCCTTCCGCACCGGCGAAGAGGACCCGGCCGGGACGCGGCGGGAGCGCCTTGAGGAGCCCCTCCTGGGTCGAGGTCTCGGCGATCACGTCGGCGCCCCCGAACGCAGCTGCAGTCGCCAAACCGATCGCCGCGACCCGCTGCGGCGTGCCGTGCATCCTACGCCGCAGCTCCAGCGCTCCGACGACGCTGGTCAGGACGATCCAGTCGTAACCGGTGACGTCGATCGGCTCGTCGCCGAGCGGCTCGACGGCGATGAGGGGAACGTGGGCGACCTCGTGGCCCGCCCGCCGGAGACTCTCGACGAGCTCGTGCTCCCGGCCCGCGGGACGGGTGACGACGATTCGCGCCACGTACTCGCTATGTCGTCCGGTCCCTAGCCCCCGCCCGCCCACGGGGACACCGAGGGTACCGGTCGACGTGTGACGCGTTCGTGTCGAGTCTGTGCCGATCGTGTGGCCGCCACGGACGCACCGCCTGCGACGATGGCGCCCGGCGGGCGATCGGCCGTCGCGACCCGTGGGGTGAAACGCGGGACGCGGGAATGGCCCGTCCGCTCGGATTCCTCACGCTGCAAGGCGCCGGGCGCCTCATCGCGCCAACGCCCGTAGCTCTCGCCCCAGCAGCAGCGGGTCGGAGCCGCGCCGCCGCTCGAGCCAGCTCCCGTCCTCGGCGGCCACGAGGCCCGTGAGCACCGTGCCGTCGTGGTGAGCGGCGACGGGAGCAAGGCAGCCGCCGCCGACGGCGGCGACGCACGCCCGCTCGGCTTCGACGCGGCGGCGCGTCTCCGGGTCGTCCGCGGCCGCGACGAGGTCCTCCTCTCCGGCCCGCACCTGGAGCGCGAGCGCGCCCTGTCCCGCCTCCGGGAGCATCACGTCCGGTTCGAGCCGGACGCCGATCTCACCGCCCAGCCCGAGGCGGTCGAGGCCGCATGCCGCGAGCACGACGGCATCGAGGCCACGCTCGCCCCGCTTGCGCAACCGCGTGTCGATGTTCCCCCGAAGGGGCTCCACCGAGAGCGTCGGCTCGAACGCGAGCAGCTGCGCCCGGCGCCGCGCGGATGCCGTCCCGATCCGCATCCCGGGATGCAGCTCGTTGGCGCCGCAGACAGCGTCGCGCGGGTCCTCGCGGCTTGGATACGCGCCCACGCTGAGTCCCTCGACGTCGGTCGAGGTCATGTCCTTGGCCGAGTGCACTGCGACGTCGATCGTTCCCGCCAGCAGCGCCTCCTCGAGCTCCTTCACGAACACGCCCCGACTGCCGATCTCGCCGAACGGGCGCGTTCGATCTCGGTCCCCGGCCGTTGTGATCGGCACCAGCGCGATCTCGACACCCGGCCGCCGCAGCGCCTCGGCGGCGCGCTCGGCCTGCGTCAGCGCGAGCCTACTGCCGCGTGACCCGACGCGAAGCAGCACGGCAGCGGCGGGTCGCCTGGGTCGCGGGCACGCCGCAGAGCCGTCCGCCGCGCGGGCGGATCCGGACGAACGCCGTCGGCACGACGAGCGGGAGCGGTCGGCCGCGCGAGACGTCGACCGGCCTCGTCACGCCTCGTCTCGCTCGTCCAAGCCGAACAGGTGGCGCACGACCTCAGCATAGATCAGCCCGTCCGGCGTCATCGCGGCATCCTTCAGACGAACCGTCGGCGCGTGCAGCAGCTTGTTGACGATCTGGGCGGTCACGGTCTCCACCATCGCGCGCTCGGCGTCGGTCAGGCGACCGAGGCGCGCCTCGACCCTTGCGAGCTCGGCGGCGCGAACGTCTTCGGCGTGGGCGCGGAGGGACGCGATTGCGGGAACGACAGCAAGCGAGGCCTGCCAGGCCTGGAAGCGCTCGGCCTCGGCAGCGACGATGCGCTCCGCGGCGACCGCCTCCGCACGGCGACCGTCGAGCGACGCGGACACGACAGCCTCGAGATCGTCGATGTCGTAGACGAAGCAGCCGTCGATCGAGGCGAGGGACGGATCGACGTCGCGCGGCACGGCGAGGTCGACGAAGAGCACCGGCTTGCCGCGACGCGCCCGCAGCGCCCGCGCGAGATCTTCCAGCGTCAGGACGAAGCCCGGCGAGCTCGTCGACGACACGACGACGTCGGCGCCGACGAGCGCGTTCGCCGCCTCCTCCAGCGCCACGGCGCGCGCGCCGAGCGACGATGCAAGCCGTTCGGCGCGCTCGACACTCCGGTTCACCACCGCCGCGACCGTCGCGCCCCGCGAGCGGAGGTTGCGGGCCGTGAGCTCGCTCGTCCGGCCGGCGCCGACGAGCACGACCCTGTGGCCCTCGAGGTCGTCGAACACCTGCTGTGCGAGCGCCGCCGCAGCGGCGGGCACGGAGGCCGGGCTCTCGCCGATCGCCGTCTCGACGCGCGCGCGGCGGCCGGCGTGGAGGGCCATCCGGAACGTCCGGTCGAGGAGCGGCCCCGGGGCGCCTGCCTCGAAGGCGTCACGCACCTGGCCGAGGATCTCGCCTTCGCCGGGCACGAGCGAGTCGAGCCCCGCCGCGACCCGGAACAGGTGCAACGCAGCCGACTCGTCCGCGAGACGGTACGCGAGCGGTGCCAGCGCCGCCGCGTCTGCCCCCGCGAGCGCGAGCAGCGCGTCGTCCGCCGCCTGCGCGAGCCGCTCGTGGTCGTCCGCAGCGAGGTAGAGCTCGGTCCGGTTGCACGTCGAGAGGACGACCGCCTCCTGTGCGTTTCCGCCGCCGTGCGCCAAGCGGCGCGCCAGCGCCGATGCGGCTTCGAGGTTGATCGCGACACGTTCGCGCAGCTCCAGCGAGGCCGTGTGGTGGGAGACGCCGGCGAGTGCGAGCTTCACGATGCGAAATGCGTCAGAGGGAGGACGACTGCGACCAGGGAGAAACCGGCGACGAGCGACCACGCGAGCCGGCGGCCCTGGAGACCCGTCTCCCGGCGCAGCACGAGCGCAGCTGCGTAGACGGCCCAGATGACGGCTGTGACCGTCATCGCGGCGTCGAGCTCGCCGGGATCGAGTCGCGTGAGACCGACCACGATGCCCGCCGTCAGCAACAGCAGGCCGACCAGGGCGACGCGCGAGGCGAGCCTGTCGAGCGCCTCGAGCGACGGGAGCCGCAGGCGGAGAACGCGGGCGTCACGGCGTTTCAGCCGGCGCTCCTCGTACAGGTAGACGAGCGCCATGGCGGCTGCGACGGTGAAGCTCGCGAACGCCGCGAGCATGAGGCCGACGTGGGCGTCGAGCGTCCAGCCGGCTCCGTCTTGCTCGCGGACCGCCGTGCCGCCGCCTGCCCAGCCGAGAACGAGCAGCCCGGCCGCGAGCGGCACCATGAGGAGACCCATCAGCCGATATCGCGGCTTGCAGCCCCAGACGAGGTATCCGGCGACGACGAGCCAGGACAGGAGGTTCAGCGCGCCGGCCCACGTCCCCCAGGGAAAGCCGTCCGCCGAGACCGCCTGGGCGACGAGCAGCCCGGTCTGCGCCAGCCACCCGAGGCGAACGCCCCAGATCCCGAGCCTGCCGAAGCGACCCGGTTCGTGGATCTCTCCGGCATACGCCGCCGCCGCCACTCCGTACGCGAGCAGGGCCGGCCAGACGAGCAGCTCAGCCATCACCGTCGCCTGCGCCGCTTCCGTCTGCGAGCCGGACGAGCTCGGCGGTCTCCCGCTCGAGCCGTGACAGCTTCGCCGCGATGATCGCCGCCCACACGAGGACGAACACGAGGAATACGCCGTAGGCGGCCGCCACGTACTTCTCTCCCGCGCTCATCGCGCGAGCGCCTCGCGTAACGCGCGGAGGTTCAGGTCGGTTCGCTTTCCGGCCAGCTCCGTGCGGTACATGACGTACGCGAGGAGCATGATCGCCGCCCACGAGCAGCAGAACGCCGCGAACATCTCGCCGGTCATCTGCGGCCCCTCCCGCGTGAACACCGTCGGATGGATGAAGTCGCTCGCGAGACGGATCGCGAAGAAGCTCACCGGGATCAGCGCGACGCCGAACAGCGCGTAGACGGCGGAGATCCGCTCCCGCCGCGCACCCGGCTCGATCGAGAAGCGGAGCATGAAGTAGGCGCAGTAGAAGAGGAACAGGACGAGGAACAGCACGAGCTGGTTCGAGCTCCAGGTCCACCACACCCCCCAGGACGCCTTCGCCCAGATCGATCCGGTGATCAGCGTCAGGGCGCCGAAGATGGTGCCCTGGTGGATGCCGGTGTAGCTCTCGAGGTCGTAGCGCTCGCCCCGGGTCCAGAGGAGCCGGAGCGCCTTCCAGGCACCGAGGCCGAAGCCGGCGTAGGCCGTGAGCGCGATCGGGACGTGGACGTAGAAGATCTTCTGCGAGAGCCCCTGGTCGGCGTCCTCCGGCGCGACGAAGAAGATCATCGCGACGGCGGCGCCGGCCAGGACGACCGCGAGCCCCGCGAGGCTCGCGAGAGAAGGCTTCGTGATGCTCATCGGGTGACGTTCACTCGGTGACGACGTACTCGAACGCGGCCCACGAAAGTATCGCGAAGACGGCGTCGTAGAGGCCGAGGAAGGCGAGGTACGTCCCTGGATCCGGGGAGATGCTCGACCCGACTCCCCCCACCACGAGCGGAATGGCGAGCGGGAGGAAGAGCAGAGGCAACAGCACCTCGCGGCCCCGCGCGGCGGCCGCCATCGCCGAGACGAGGGCCCCGACGGCGCAGAGCCCGATCGACGCGAGCACGACCCCCGCGACCGCCGGACCGTCGAGCGGCGCGAAGAACAGCGCGAACGCCGGGAGGGCGACGATCTCCGCCGCCCCGAGGAACGCAAGGGCCGCCAGCGTCTTGCCGAGCCAGATCGTGCTGCGATCGGAGGCCGCCAGCACGAGGCCGTCGAGCGCGCCCGCCTCCGTCTCGGGCGTCCACGCGCGGCCGAGACCGAGCAGGGAGGTGAACACGAGGGCGACCCACAGCAGCCCGTAGGCCGCGTCGTCCGCCGCGCCCCCCGGGAGCGCGAAGTGGAAGACGACGAGCGTCGCGACGACGAAGAGCACCATCGCGGGCAGGGTGTCTCGCGCCCGGAGCTCGAGGCGGAGATCCTTTCGCGCGAGTGCGGCGACGTCGGCGAGGTACGCCGTCATGCGCGCGCCAGCTCGAGCCGCTCTGGCGCATGCGGGGCGAGCCGGTCCGGATCGTGCGTCGAGACGACGACGGTGTGGGTGCCGCCGAGCGCTGCGAGCTCGTCGTCGAGCAGCGCCGCTCCCTCCGCGTCGAGCGCCGAGTGCGGCTCGTCCAGGATCAGCAGCGACGGGTCGTGGAGGAGCGCGCGGCAGAGCGCGAGCCGTTGCGTCATGCCGCGCGAGTAGGACGAGACGCGCTGGTGGCGCGCGTCCCAGAGGCCGAAGCGCTCGAGGAGCATCCCGATCCGCTCGCGGCGCTCACTGACGCGGTAGAGGCGGCCGTAGAGGTCGAGGTTCTCGAGCGCGGTCAGCTCACGGTAGACGAGCGGCTCGTGCCCGACGAGCCCGATCCTGGCACGCTCGACCGCGACCTCGAGCGAGCCGCGCGTCGGCGCCGCCAGCCCGGCGAGGAGCCGGAGGAGGGTCGTCTTCCCGGCGCCGTTCGGCCCCGTGACGACCAGCATGCCGCCCGGTGCGAGGTCGAAGGCGACGTCGCGTAGCACGGGGCGCATGCCGTACCGCTTCTCGAGCCGACGGGCGCGGATCACCGGCTCAGCCACGTCGTTCCGCCCGCGCCGCCAACTGCCCCCAGGGGCACCCCGGGTGCCCTGATGCCACGCTATCGCCGAAGGTGTGCCGCATGGGTGCCGGGATCGTGCCCGAAGTGTGACGGGGACGGCGCCTCTGCCCTCGGGCGGGCGAGCGGCTCAGAGCAGCGCGTCGAAGGCGACGAACACGCCGAACGCGATCGACAGCAGGCCGTTGACCCTGAAGAACGCCGCATCGAGTCGGCGGAGGTCGTCGGGCCGGACGATCGAGTGCTCGTAGACGAGGAGCACGGCCACGACGGCGACGCCGATCCAGTACCAGGGGCCGACGGCGAGCCCCGCGCCGGTTGCGGCGAGGAGCACAACGGAGCCGGCATGCATGACGCGCGCTCCCCGGAAGACCCCACGGACGCCGAATCGGGTCGCCCACGAGTGCAGCCCGGCCACGAGGTCGTGGTCGCGGTCGAACAGCGCATAGAAGAGGTCGAAGCCCGCGACCCAGAGGCACACGGCGCCGCCGAGCGCCCAGGCCTGCCAGGGAAGCTCCCCGGTGACCGCGACCCAGGCCCCCACCGGAGCGAGCCCGAGCGACGCACCGAGCCACAGGTGACAGAGCCAGGTGACACGCTTGAGGTACGGGTAGACGACGAAGAAGAGCACCGGGACCGGCCACAGCCAGCGGACGATCGGCTCGAGCTGGAAGACCGCGAGGAGATAGACCGCGAGCGCGAGAGCGCAGAGAGCCGCCACCTGCGTGCGCGTCAACGTGCCCGACGGCAGCTCCCGCACCGCGGTGCGCGGGTTCCGCGCGTCGATCTCCGCGTCGACGAGACGGTTGAGCCCCATCGCGAGCGTCCTCGCGCCGACCATCGCCACGGTGATCCAGGCCATGGACGACGCGCCCGGCCAGCCGTCGACCGCGAGCAGTGCGCCGGCATAGGCGAAGGGCAGGGCGAACACGGTGTGTTCAAGGCGCACGAGGCGCGCCAGCCGGACGGGCAATGGCGTCGCGATCGTGCTCAGGTCGGCTCCTTGGTCTTCGAGACGAGCTCGACGCCGTCGATCCGCATCTCCTTGTCAACCGCCTTGGCCATGTCGTAGACCGTCAGCGCGGCGACGGCCGCGGCGGTCAGCGCCTCCATCTCGACGCCCGTCTGCGCCGTCGTCTCCGCCGCCGCCTCGATCGCCACGCCCTCGCCGACGACGGTCAGGTCCACGTCGACGACCGTGAGCGGAAGTGGATGACAGAGCGGGATGAGCTCGCTCGTCCGCTTCGCCGCCTGGATTCCTGCGATGCGCGCCACGATGAGGGCGTCGCCCTTCGGCAGGGAGCGAAGACGCGCGGCCGTGCCCGACGCCATCCGCACGTGCGCGCGCGCGACGGCCCGCCGCCTGGTGACTGGTTTTGCGCCCACGTCGACCATGCGGACGTCACCGGTGGCCTCGTCGACGTGGGAGAGCTCGCTCACCGCAGCATCTTCCGGACGAGGTGCGCGAGGCCGCGTCGATGCCCGACCAGCGCACGAACGCGCGTCGCGGTCCCCTCGGCGTAGAGCGCCCCGAGCAGGCCGGTCAGCCCGTCGACCGCGCTCTCGCCGTACGGATACCACCAGCCCGGCGTGAGGCGTCCGCGGTCCGAGTCGACGAGCTTGACGTGCGACAGAGCGTAGAGGCCGTGTTGTGACCCGGTGCGGCCGAGACCCGACGCCCGACGGCCGCCCCACGGCGCCTGCGAGGCGCCGAAGGAATAGGCATGGTCGTTGACCCAGACGGACGCCGTCTCGAGCCGTGCGGCGAGAGCGTGCGCCCGACGCATGTCGCGCGTCCAGACGCTCGCGCCGAGCCCGAAAGGCGAGTCGTTCGTCCAGCGCACCATCTGCTCGTCGTTGTCCAATGAGACGACAACGACTCCCGGCCCGAACAGCTCTTCCCCGCGTAGACGCGCGTCGCGGGGCTCGCCGGCGACGACGGTCGGCTCGTGGAACCAGCCCGCGGGCGTACCCGAAGGACGTCCGCCGCCCGTCACCACCTCGGCGCCGTGCTCGACGGCGTCGAGGAGCAGCGCCTCGAAGCGTCCGCGCTGGTCGTCGCTGACCAGCGGGCCGAGGTCGACGTCGGCGTCGAGCCCGTGCCCGATCCGGAGGCCACCTGCGCGCGCGGCGAGCCGCTCGACGAACGGGTCGTGGAGGCCCGACGCAACGGCGATCCGCTCGACTCCGGCGCAGGCCTGCCCGCAGTTCGCAAACGCACCCCACAACGCCCCCTCCACCGCGCGGTCGAGGTCCGCATCGTCGAGCACGAGCATCGCGTCCTTCCCGCCGAGCTCGAGCACGACGGGACACAGCCGTTCGGCGGCCGCGCGGGCCACGCTCCTTCCGACGTCCACCGAGCCCGTGAACACGATCCCGTCGACACCGTGGTGCCGCACGAGCTCCTCGCCCACCTCGCCGCCGCCCTGGACGACCCTGACGAGACCCGGCGGCGCTCCGGCACGACGGAAGAGCCGCTCGACCCACGCCCCGGTGAGCGGCGTCAGCTCCGACGGCTTGAGAACTGCCGCGTTCCCGGCGGCCACCGCCGCGGCGGCCTGGCGCAGCGGGATCGCGAGGGGGAAGTTCCAGGGCGTGACGAGCCCGACGACGCCGAGTGGCTCGTAGCGAAGCCAGCCGCGCTTCTGGCGCAGGACGAACTGCGGGAACGCCAGCCGCTCGTCGCCCAGCACCCGCTCGAGGTTCGAGGC
>DATAPC010000054.1:0-6758 GCA_036265415.1 Gaiella sp. | reverse complement strand
CGAGCCGGCGACGCTGTTCGCATGCTCCTGCGCGGGCCTCGCCACGGCGCGGCTCGCGAGTCGGCGACCCGAAAGCGTGCGCAAGATCGTCTTCTTCGGCGCCTACGTCTCGCGCGACGACATCCCGGAGGCGACGCGCCGCTCGCTCGTGGACTTCGTGCGCCTGAACTGGCAGCTCGCCGCGCAGATGCTCGCCGGCCTCTTCCTGCCGCGCGGCGGCGGAGACGAGATCGCAGCCTTCAGCCGCTACCAGCGGCACGCGGCAGGCGCAGACGTGGCCGCCGCGTTCCTCGACCTCGACCTCACGTCGGACGCGAGAGCATTCCTGCCGGCACTCACGATGCCGGTGCTCGTCCTGCACCGCCGCGGCGACCGCACGGTTCCGATCGGTCGAGGGCGTGAGCTCGCGTCGCTGCTCCCGAACGCGCGCTTCGTCGCCCTGGCGGGCGACTCGCACCTGCCGTGGATGGACGACCAGCGCGACCTCCAGCGCGCGCTGGCGGGGTTCCTCGACGACGCGCCGGCGATCGAGCCGAACGGCGAGTCGCCGCTCAGCCGGCGCGAGACGGAGGTGCTCCGGCTCGTCGCCGCCGGCCTCTCGAACCGCGAGATTGCGACGTCGCTCGTCCTCTCGGAGCACACGGTGCACCGGCACGTCGCGAACGTCCTGCGCAAGCTCACGCAGTCCTCGCGGGCCGCGGCCGCCGCGCACGCGACCCGCGCGGGCTACATCTGAGCCGTCCTACGCGGCCGCCTGCAGGCTCCCGTATGCCGCAGGGAAGCCCTGCCTCCAGGTCGGGTGGCGCAGCGTCCATCCCAGCTCGCGCTTCGCCTTCGCGTTCGACGCACCGCGCACCTCGGTCATCAGCGCGACGCCGACCTCGCCTGCGAGGACGCGCGCGAGCCAGATCGGCACGTGCCGCGGTGGCTTGGCGCCGATTGCCTCGGCGAGCGCGGGCAGCCACTCGCGCACCGGTGCCGGGTCGTCGTCGACGACGTTGTAGACGCCGGCATCGCCCGCCTCGAGGGCGAGGACGGTGGCGGAGGCCGCGTCGTCGAGATGGACGAAGGACCAGATCCCGCCGCCGCCGCCGACGACCGGGAACTTGCGCTTCCGGACGAGCTCGAGCTGGACGTCGTCCCCAGAGCCGTAGAGGCCGCCGTATCGCAGCACGAGGCCGCCCGCCCCGACCACCGCCTCCTCGAGGTGGCGGATGGCCGCGAGCGTCTCCTGCATGGCGGGCATGGGGTCGGGGTCGAGCGGATCGTCCTCCGTCTTCACGGGACTCCCGCTTCGGCCTCCGGGCCAGCCCGCATAGCTCTGTGCGACGACTCGTCCGACGCCCGCCTCGCGGGCCGCCGCCAGCAGCGCGTCGGTGCCCTGGGTCCGGAGCCGGTTGGTCGCCGCGAACGTGCGATCGAAGTGCTTGAGGTCGGACGTGCCCGAGAGCGCGGTCGCCTCGTGGACGATCGCGTCCGGCCGTGCGCTGAGGATCGCGTCCCGCACCGCGGGCGCGTCGAGCACGTCGAGCACGACGGACTCGGCGCCGTGCTCGCGCAGGCGCCTCGCGCGCTCCTCGGTGCGCGAGGTGCCGATCACCTGGTGGCCCCGGTCGACGAGCTGGGGGACGAGGCGGGCGCCGACCGCGCCTGTCGCTCCTACGACGAAGACTCGCATGAGGGTTCTCCTTTCGCGTGGGCCTGCCCAGGGGACGAGGCGGCGGACGCCGTTGTGACACTGTCACGCGCCGACCTGCTATCTCGTCCAGACGGACATGGAGAGCGAGGACGAGCTGCGCCCGTACCTGTTCGCGATCGCCTACCGGATGCTCGGGTCGGTCGCAGACGCCGAGGACGTCGTGCAGGAGGCGTTCCTGCGCTACCACGCCGCCGCCGTCGACCCGACGTCGCCGAAGTCGTACCTCGCCACGGTGACCACGCGCCTCGCGATCGACGAGCTGCGCTCGGCCCGCAGCCGCCGCGAGGTCTACCCCGGCGAATGGCTCCCCGAGCCGCTCGTCGACGACGCCGCCGCTCGGCACACCGAGATGGCGGACTCGCTGTCGCTGACCTTCCTCCAGCTGCTGGAGAAGCTCTCGCCCGTCGAGCGGGCCGTCTTCCTCCTGCGCGAGGTCTTCGACTACGACTACGACGAGGTCGCCCGGATGGTCGGCAAGTCGGCGCCGAACTGCCGCCAGATCCTCGCCCGCGCGCACGCGCACATCGAGGAGGGGCGGCGGCGCTTCGAGGTGTCGCGCGAGGAGCGGGAGGAGGTCGCGCGCCGCTTCCTCGCCGCCTGGGAGGAGGGGGACACGGAGGCGCTCGTCGAGTGGCTCGCCCCCGACGCGACGGTGCACGGCGACGGCGGCGGCAAGGCGCCGTCCGTGCCCGTGCCGCTCGTGGGCGCCGAGCGGGTCGCGAGGGCCCTGATCGGCTGGGCCGCCGGGCGCGGGGGCGGGGCTTCACGCATCGTGCGGCGCCGGTCAACGGCGAGCCGGGGATCGTCTTCTACGCGTCCGACGGGCGGGCGGTGTGGGTCGCCGCGCTCGAGATCGCCGACGGCGTCGTGGTCGCCGTTCGCTCCGTTCTCAACCCCGACAAGCTCGCGCACGTGCTGTCCCGGTAGCCGCCGCAGGGCGGTGGGCTATACATCCCGCTCGTGCGCGGAGTCCCCACGTGACGACCGTCGTCCTCTTCACCCGCGATCTCCGCGTGCACGACCAGCCTGCGCTGCACGCTGCCGCCGAGCGCGCGGCGCACGTGGTGCCGCTCTTCGTCCTCGACGACCGGCTGCTCGCGCGCTTCGGCGCCCCGAACCGCGTCGCCTTCCTGCTGGACGCGATCGCGGACCTCCGCCGGGCGCTCGCCGAGCGTGGCAGCGGCCTCGTCGTCCGTCGCGGCGACACCGTCGCAGAGACGCTCCGGCTCGCCGGCGAGACCGGGGCGGAGCGCATCCATCTGAGCGAGGACGTGAGCGCCTTCGCGCAGGAGCGGCAGCGTCGCCTGAGGAACGCCGGGGGCGAGCGGCGCATCGCGGTCGAGGCCTACCCGGGCGTCACGGTCGTCCCGCCGGGCGACATCTCGCCCGGCGGCTCCGGTTCGGCCTACCGGGTCTTCACGCCCTACTGGAAGCGATGGTCCGTGACGCCATGGAGGGCCGTGCTGCCTGCCCCCGCGACGATCCCCGCGAACGAGGCACTGGAGGACGCGCCGCTTCCCGCGCTCACGGAGCTCACCCGCGGGCACACGGCCTCGAGCCTGCCGACCGGTGGTGAGACGGAGGGCAGAGCGCGGCTCGCCCGCTGGCTGCGCGACGGCCTCGGCCACTACGACGGCCGGCGCGACGAGGTCGCCGTCGCGGGCACGTCGCGGCTCTCTCCGTACCTCCACTTCGGCTGCCTCTCACCGCTCGAGGTGGCGCAGCGTGCGCTGGAGGCCCGGGGCGGCGAGAGCTTCGTGCGGCAGCTCTGCTGGCGCGACTTCCACCACCAGCTCCTTGCGGCCGAGCCGCGGATCGGGCGCGAGGACCTCCATGCGCGACACGATCGCTGGCGCGACGACGCCGAGGCGCTCGCGGCGTGGAAGGAGGGTCGCACCGGCTACCCCATCGTCGACGCGGGGATGCGTCAGCTCCTCGCGGAGGGCTGGATGCACAATCGCGCACGGCTCGTCACGGCGTCGTTCCTCGCGAAGCACCTCTACGTGGACTGGCGCCTCGGAGCGGCCCACTTCGCGGAGCAGCTGGTCGACGGGGACGTCGCGAACAACGTCGGCAACTGGCAATGGGTCGCCGGGACGGGAGCCGACACGCGGCCGAATCGCGTCTTCAACCCGACGCGGCAGGCACGGCGGTTCGATCCGAACGGCGCGTACGTCCGCCGCTGGGTCCCTGAGCTCGAGGGAATCGAGGGTGCGTCCGTGCACGAGCCGTGGCGGCTCGGCCTGCTCGCGCCGAAGCACTACCCGGCGCCGATCGTCGACCACGAGGAGGCGGTTCGCCGCTTCCTCGAGGCACGGCGGTCGCCCTAGCCGCGTTCGAGCGCGAGCTGCACCGCCTCGTCGAACCCTGTCGGCTCGATGGGCACGAGCTCGCGGATGCTGTCCTCGCGCGCGACGGTCGGCGTCCGCAGGCCGTCCACGAGCGGCCGGGCGACGGAGGCGTTGACGGGCGTCACGAGGTGGAGCCACCACGAGGAGAGCCTCGGCGTGAGGACGGGCACCTCGATGATCGGGAGCCGCTTGCCGCGCAGACGCGCGATGCGCTCGATCATCCCGCGGTACGTCATCACCTCCGGCCCGGCGATGTCGAACGAGCGGCCGTGGGCGGCCTCCTGGCCGCAGACACCGGCGATGTAGGCGACGACGTCGCGCAGCGCGATCGGCTGCGTGGGGGTCGAGACCCAGCGTGGGCAGATCATCGCGGGAAGGCGGTCGACGAGGGCGCTGATCGTCTCGAAGGCGGCGCTCCCGGAGCCGACCACCATCCCGGCGCGTAGCGTCGTGACCGGCACGGGCCCCGCAGACAGCCGCTCGGCCGTCTCCGCGCGGCTCCGAAGATGGGCCGACTCCGCGTCCGGCGTCGCGCCCAGGCCGCCGAGGTAGACGATCTGCCGCACGCCGGCGCGGCCGGCAGCCGCGGCGACCGTGTCCGCGGCTCGGCGGTCGACCTGCTCGAAGTCGTCGGCGCCGAGGGAGTGGACGAGGTAGACGACGACGTCGTCCCGGCGCAGGACGTCGTCCACGGCGGCGGCGTCGGTCGCGTCCGCGGCGGCCCACACGACGCCGTCCTGCGGCTCTCGGCTCCGGCGTGAGACGGCGACGACCGCTCCGCGGCGCGCGAGCTCCGGCACCACGGCGCGCCCGATCACTCCTGACGCCCCGAACACGACGACCCTCACGCTCCCACCTCGCGAACGACGCCCTCGAAGAACCTCCGCCCGACCGCCCGATGCGCCCGCGCCTGAAGAGCGGTGTACAGGGCGCGGCGCAGCGAACGCCGCCGGGCGGAGCCCCCGAGACGGGGGAAGTAGCCGGCGACGACGAGCTCGAGCTCCACACCCGGGCGTTGCGCGACGAGGAGCGACCCGCCAGGACGGGCGACCAGCAGCCCGCCGCTGATGGGGTACCGGCATTCCACGCTCCCGGCGTCGTGCCCGAGCTCGGGGGAGCCGAAACGGAGCAGCGTCACGGCGCCGGCGAGGACGAGCGCGACACCGTCGCGGCGCACGCGCGGGCGCACGAGGCCGCGCGAGAAGCGCGCCACCTCCGCGAGGTACCGCCGGCCCAGCTCACGCGCGCCTCCCTCGTCGGGCGCGACGAGCTCACGTGGCAGCTCGATCCACTGGCGGGACTCGACCGCGCCGGCGTCGGTCTCGCGCTCGAGCGTCGACCAGCGGGCAACCACGCGCTCCATCCTGCGAGGGTCAGCGGCGCGCCGCCGCGAGCACGTCGGCTGCGGCGACGACGTCGCCCGCGAGCAGCGTCGCGTGCGCGCGCTCGGCGACCCGTCCGTTCGCCGCGGCGCCGGCGAGGTGGAGGGGGGCGTGGAGCGCGACCTCCCGGAGCTGCGTCGCGACGGGGTCGAAGACGCCCGCGACGGTGCCGGACACGACGACGGCGTCGGGCGACAGCTCACGCGTCGCGTCGACGATCGACGCCACGGGCGTGTCCGCGCCGAGATAGCTGATCCTCCAGCCGTGGCCGCGCAGCGCGAGACCGAACCCCACGAGCGGGAGATCGTGACGCTCGCCTTCGACGCAGGCGAGCAGCGCGCGCGGCCCGGCGCCGCGGTCCCATCCGCGCGCGAGCGCCGTGAGACGTCCGCGCAGCAGGTTGCTCGCGAAGTGCTCCTGCGCGACGGACGCCTCGCGGCTCTCCCAACGCTCGCCGAGGTCGTGCAGGAACGGCAGAAGCACGTCGCGGAGCACGACCTCGATCGTCAGCGTCGAGAGCAGCCGGTCGAGCGCCTGCTGCGCGCCGGCCTCGTCGAAGCGGAAGAGCGCGGCAGCCAGCTCCGACGCGTCGGCGGCGGGGGCAGGCGTGGGGAAGGGCTCGGCCGCCTCCTCGGCAAGGGCGAGGCGTGCCGCCTCGGCGGCGAAGAGCCCGCGATCCAGGTTCGCCCGCATCGCCAGCACGCGGGCGACGTCGTCCTCGCCGTAGAGCCGGAAGCCGCCCTGTGTCCTGCTCGGGGAGAGGAGGCCGTAGCGCCGCTCCCAGGCACGGAGTGACTCCACCGGCACCCCGACGCGGCGCGAGAGCTCGCCGATGCGCAGGAGCTTCTCTCCGGCTGTGCCGGTCGCGGCGTTGCTCATGACGTGACCCTACGACCCGGGCCGGTCATTCCGCGCCTCCGTGAACGTCGCCTTCGGCCTGTGCGTGTGCGCGACCCGGGACCCCCTCGCGGTGCCGCGCCCCCGGCGAGAAAGCGCCGACGGCCACCACACTCGCTCGCCGAGCTCGAACGTCAGCGCGGGGACGAGGATCGAGCGGACGACGAACGTGTCCAGCAGGACGCCGAAGGCGACGGTGATGCCGATCTGCGTGAGGGCGACGAGCGGCAGCACCGCGAGCACCGAGAAGGTCCCGGCCAGCACGATCCCCGCGGACGTGATCACGCCGCCGGTCGCGGCGAGCCCGTGGTGCATTGCCTCCCGGGTCGGACGCACGAGCGCCTCCTCGCGCACGCGCGCCATCAGGAAGATGTTGTAGTCGACCCCGAGCGCGACGAGGAAGATGAACGCGAAGAGCGGGTAGCTCGG
>DATAPC010000053.1:0-31788 GCA_036265415.1 Gaiella sp. | reverse complement strand
GTGACCGTCGTCCCGGACTCGGTCGTGCGCACGAGCGCGACTCCCGGCCTGCCCGAGGTGCCCGGCAACCCGCGCAGCCGCTCGCTCGTCGTCGCGGCGGCGATCGGGATCCCGGTGTCGGTCGTCTTCCTCTACCTCGCGATCCGCGGGACGGATCTCGGGGCTGTGTGGAGCACGCTGCAGGGTGTGCGCCCGCTGCCGCTGGTCGGCGCGGTCGCGTGCATGGGCGCGGTGTACTGGCTCCAGGCGGCGCGGTGGCGGCGGATCGCCGACACAGGGCTCTCGCAACGCCGCTTCGTCGAGATGGTCGTCGCAGGCGTGGCGGTGAACAACGTGCTGCCGGGTCGCGTCGGGGACTGGCTGCGTGCACGCTGGGTCTCGCGGGGCGCGTACTCCTACGGACGCGGGGTCGCCACGGTCGTGCTCGATCGCGGGTTCGACATCCTCGCCCTCGTCGGCTTCCTGCTCGTGAGCCTGCCGTTCGTGACCGACGAGAGCTGGGTCGACCGGATCGTGATCGGCTCGGTGCTCCTCCTCGTCGTGCTCGGGGTGCTCCTCGCAGCGGCCCGCTCGTACACGCGTCGGAGGCCGCGCGCGCGGCGTGAGCACCGCGGCCTCCCGCGGCGGTTCGTGCGCGACACGCTCGAGGGCCTCTCCGACCCGCTGTCGATCGACCGGGGCCTCGTCTGGTTCGCTCTCAGCCTCGCCGCGTGGGGCGCCTGGGCGCTCGGGGCGATCCTCGTCGGGCGCGCGGTCGGGGTGGAGCTCTCGTTCGTCGACGCGGTCTTCGTCACGGCGGCCCTCAACCTCGGGGTCGCGATTCCGTCCTCCCCGGGCTTCGTCGGCACGTACCAGTGGCTCGGCGTCTCGGCGCTCGCGCTGTTCGGCGTCGGTCGGGAGGAGGGGCTCGCGTTCGCGATCGCGATGCAGGCCGTGTGGTACGTGCCGACGACGATCGTCGGCGCGGTGCTCCTCGTCGCGCACGCGCGGGGCGCCTGGCGGACTCCGGGGTCGCGCGCGGCGGGGCTCCGGCGCGCGGCCGGCTGAGCTCAGTCGTCGCCGAGCGGGCGCTGGATCAGGCCGAGCTGGTACGCCTGCCGCACTGCGTCCGCGCGGTTCTTCGCGCCGAGCTTGCGGTAGACGTTCGTCAGGTGGAACTTCACCGTCTGCTGCGTGACCCAGAGCTCCTTGGCGATCTCGTCGTTCGACTTCCCGCTCGCGAGCTCGGTGAGGATCGCGATCTCGCGGTCCGTGAGCCCGGCGGCCTTGGCGCCGCTTGGGGTGGAGGCTTCGCTCGCGCCGACCGTCGAGAAGACGGTGCCGCCGATCACCTGCCGGAGTGTGGACGGCAGGTCGGTGGGGTCGACCGTCTTCAGGACGTAGGCGCTCGCGCCGCGGCGTAGCGCCTCCTCGATCAGATCCGGTGTCGTCGAGGCCGAGAGCATCACGACCTTGACCTTCGGGTGCCGGCGACGGATCTCCTCGAGGCACTGGAGCCCGTCCATGTTCGGCATGCGGACGTCGAGGACCACGAGGTCGGGGTTCGTCTGCCCGACGAGCGGCAGCACCTGGGCGCCGTTCTGGGTCTCGCCCACGATCTGGAAGCCGCCGTCCTCCTCGAGGGCGCGGCGGATCCCGTCGAGCATCAGGCGGTGGTCGTCGGCGAGAAGAACCTTCACGGGCGCAAGTCTCGCATGCACGCCCGACGGCGGGCTCACCCGACCGGGGCGCCCGGAGCGGCGCTCAGTCACTCGTGCGAGGCATTGCGCCCCCCGAAGGGGTCACTACCGTCGGAGTCAGGACGACGAACACCGCATTTGAGGGGGAAACGGCGATGACGGGGAAGGCGAGGGAGCATGAGGTACGCGTCATGGGTCTCGGTCTCGCGGCGGTGGCGGTGCTCGCGACCTTCGTCGCGATCTGGCTCGCGGCGTCGCTCGGCGCGCAGCTGCGCTCGCATGCGTCGGACGCGCCGGTGAGCGGCGCCTCCGGCGGGGCGTCGGTCGTCGGGTCGCTCGGGCAGCGCTGAGCTGCGTGTGTCGGGCGGGCGTCAGCCCGCGACCCAGCGGGAGGCGCCGGCCGGGCCCCGACCCACGACCTCGACCTTCGGCGGCCGCTGCGACAGGGTCAGGCGGAGGTCGACCCACGTGTCGTTGTTCGTCTCGACGGTCTCCTTGAACCACCCGCCCGGGTCAGCCGTCGCCCAGAGCCGATAGACGCCGTCGCCGAGTCCCGTCAGAAGCAGTCGCTGATCCGGAAGAGCCCACGGATATGGATCGGCCCAGCCGGGTGAGAGGCCCATCGTGAACTCGAGGGCGTCCTGACCGTTGCAGCCCGTCTTCGGGAAACGTGGACGAGCGGGCGCGGTCGACGGTTGTCGCGTCAGGGGCGCCTGGTCGAAGAAGCAGAAGCCGACCTTCTCGTAGCGCCTGAGGATCTCCGTCGAGCCGGGCCGCGTCAACCAGTACGACGCCCCCAGGTGCACATGCCAGTGGTCGTGACCGTGACCGCCCCAGACGACGTCCCCATTCGTGATGCTCTCGCTCGTCCATCCGTCGGGCTCGTCGAAGCGCTGGGAGACGCGCCACGCGCCGTGCCGGTCGGCGCGGACGGCGTGGATCATCAGCGCGCCGACACCGACGTTCGCCACGGCGGCCGTGAACTGGACGTAGTCGCCCTCTCCCGCCACGGAGACGGTTGTGATGTCGGAGAGGGGCGCCATCGCGAGATCGGGGAGCGTCGGTGAGACGGGCGCGGGAAGTGGGTCGGGGAGCGCGGGGGTCCTGAGCGTCCACGCGAATCCGCCCGCGAGCGCGACCAGCGGAACGAGGACGAGAAGCGGGACCAGGATGCGTCTCGACACCCGCGGAGGCTATCCGCCGGCTCGGCGGGGCTCTGACTCTTCGGGGGGGTCAACCTACCCGATCGAGGGAGTGTCATCCCCCTTCAGAGCCATACGATCCGATCCAGAGTGTCGGCCGGTCCCACGCTTGGCAGGGGTTCGTCCGGCAGTTACTGCGGAGTATGGGAGAGGGGTTGGACTCGAATGCGCAAGCGATGGAGTAGGGCCACGCTCGCCTCGGGCCTCGTGGCCGTCGCTGCCGTTCTGACGCTCGTGATCGCGGGCGTTGCGACCGGCTACGACGGGGATGCCACGAAGGTCGACACGGGCGTGTCCGGAAACCCGAGGTGTCCCGCCGGGACGGCGGACGCGGGGAGCATCAAGATCGACGGCAGCCAGCTCGCCGTCGGTGACTACCAGGGGCGGATCCGCATCACCGCGCGTGATTCGAACCCGGATCGGATCAGCTGGGAGCTGATCGACCACTCGGCCGAGGTCATGGCCGTGATCGTCAAGGGTGGCGACCTCGCCAACATCTACTACTACGACGGGTCGGTGACGTCTGACGTCGGGCTGACGCCGCCCCTCAACGGCGGTGAGCAGAACCCCCAGATCAGCCACGTCGAATTCTGCTTCGACCCGAAGGAAGGGCCGACGCCGCACCTGACGGTGGACAAGAGCGCCAGCGGGACCTCGCAGATCACGCACACGTGGTCGATCGACAAGCAGGTCAAGGTCGCGGGCGCGGCTGACGCGACCTACGGTGACAACGCCTCGCTGAACCTCGCCGACGGCGGCAGCGGGTCGTTCACCTGGAAGGTGACGGTGAACCACTCGCAGTCGCAGACGTACGCGGTCAGCGGCACGATCACCGTCTCCAACGACGGCGACGCCGCGGTGACGGGTGTCGACGTGACGGACTCGCTGCCCGGCGCGTCGATCGCCTGCGGTGGCAACGGCAGCACGAACCTGACGGTGCCGGCGCACGGCTCTGTGCAGTGCACCTACACCGTCGCGCCCGGTTCGCAGGTCCCGAACAACACGGCCACGGCGTCCTGGGGCACGGGCTCGACCGCGAACGACACGGCGACCATCACGTGGGCGCAGCCCACCGAGGTCGGCGTTCCGGCAGCCGTCGAGGACGACGGCCAGATCGACGAGTCGCTCGGGGTGGACGACCTCACGAACAACGCCTGGACGACGACCTACGACGAGCGGTGGACGTGCTCCAAGGGCACGCCGTCCCCGAACGGCGGTCGGACGAACACGGCGACCGTCACCTGGGAGGGCGGCTCGGACTCCGACAGCGCGAGCGTCCAGGTCGCGTGCGGCACAACGCCGCCGCCGACGGACGTCTGTCCGAACCTCGAGGGGAACCAGGCGACCGTTCCGGCCGGCATGGTGAAGGACGCCAACGGCAACTGCGTCACGCCTTCGCCGCCTCCGGCGGTGAAGACGGACGAGTTCATGGACGTCCAGGTCGTCAAGGACGCGACGCCCCAGGTGCAGCTCGTCAACGGGCAGGCGGACGTCGCCTACACGGTGCGGGTGCGCAACAACGGCCCGAACCAGGCCCACAACGTCCAGCTCGTCGACTCGGCACCGAGCGGCGTCACCTTCACCGGGATCACACAGGCTCCGGTGGGCGGCGGCTGCTCGCTCTCGGGCGGCGTGCTCCTCCAGTGCAGCCTCGGCACGCTCGGCCCGGGGGTCGAGCGAGTGATCGGGCTCTCGGCCCGCGTCACGGGAACCGGGACGTACGTCAACTGCGCGACGGCGACGGGTGACGGCAAGGACACGAACGGGGCCAACAACCGGGCGTGCGCCTCGACGCTCGTCACGGCTCCCGTCACGCCGCCGACGACCACGCCGAAGCCTCCGGTCAAGCCGAAGCCGAAGCCCAAGCCGCTCGACATCTGCCGCGTCCTCAAGGTGACGCCGTCGATGGTGAAGGCGAACGGCTCGCGGCAGATCGTGCTGGCGAAGGTCACACGGTCGAAGACCGGGGTCGCCGGTGTCGCCGTCCGCTTCACCGGCACCGGCCTCGCCAAGGTCGTGAAGACGAACAGGCAGGGCATCGCCCGCCTCTCGCTCACGCCCAGCAAGGCCGGGATCATGCTCGTCAAGATCACGAGCGCGAAGGCGTGCAACAGCGCCCGGATCGGCGTGGTCGGCGTCTTCGAGCCGCCGGTGACGGGCTGACCTGAGGATTCCCCGAGCCGGCACTCGGCCGGCGCCCCGGGCAACCGGGGCGCCGGCGCCTCGGGGGAGGGTTGGCGGGGCCGCAAGGCCCCGCCGGCCCGGACCGGACCTAGACCCAGGTGGGGGGCAAAACCCCTCGTCCGAGGGGCAGCGCTCCCGCCGAAGGGGGATACGGTGCGAGTACAGACAGAGTGCCAACGACCGCTCCACCGAACTCGCGGCGGCGAGGGACGCGGAGCAGCCGAGAGGGATCAACGATGGGGGACGGAGCGACGAGGGCGAGCAGCGCGGGGATGGGCGTGAGCGACGCATTCGAGGCTCCTTCCGCGGGGTGAGCGTTGACTTTCCACTCGGCACGCGGCCGGTGCACCCGGGCTCGACCCGGGCGCACCGGCCGTCATAGCGAATCGGCCGTCGAGGACGGGGGGAGGACGAGCCTCTCGTCCGGGGGAAGCGGCGGGCCCCGGGCGAGAGGAGCAGTCCTCGTCTCGCTGGCGTCACTGCTCGTCGCGGCGCTCCTCGTGCCGGCGGCGGGCGCGGGTGACAGGAGCGGCAAGACTCCGCTGTCGGCACTTGCCACGATCCACGTCGTCGGCTCAGGGCCGATCGCATGGGGGAACGTCGCGGTGCGGAGCGCGCCGAGCCGAAATGCCGGCGTCCTCGCCACGCTGACCCAGTTCCGGCCCGACTTCCACCCGCGCACGGTGCTCGCCGTCGGCGAGCGCCTCGGCCCAACCGGGGCGCCGGCGTGGTACAGGATCACCGTCCCCGGCCGGCCGAACGGGCGCACGGGCTGGATTCCGGCCGCGGCCGCGAACGTCCACCCGGTCGACCGGTGGCTCGTCGTCTACCGCGGCACACGAAAGTTCGAGCTCTACGTCGACGGCGTGCTCAGACGGACGGGCCCGGTCGCGGTGGGCGCGCGCGGCATGGAGACGCCGGTCGGGCTGTTCTTCGTCCAGTCGCGGTTCGTCCCGAGCAAGTACCCGATCCTCGGCGCCTTCGCCTTCGAGACGAGCGGCTACTCGAAGCTCTCGGACTGGCCCGGTGGCGGCGTCGTGGGCGTGCACGGCACCAACACGCCGTGGCTGATCGGCGAGGCCGTGTCGCACGGTTGCGTGCGCCTGCGCAACAGCGACGTTCTCGCGCTGCGCAAGCTCGTGCGGGTGGGCACCCCCGTGAAGATCGTCGCCGCGTAGTCGGCGGGCGGGACTACGCAGCCGACGCCGCGTCGAACGCGTACGCCTGGATCGGATCGGACGCAAGGGTGCGCTGACCGCCGAGCGTGGGGCGGAGCTGTCGGACCCGGTAGCCGCGGTCCTGGAACGTGAAGCCCGGCTGGAACGTCCGCCACGAGCCGCCCAGCGCCCGCGCGATGCCGACCCGCTCGAAGCGGAAGCCGAAGCCGTTGCACGTCTCGACGCCGCCGTTCCACGACTCGCCCGTGGCGATCGGCTTCCAGAGGCGGTGTGACCCCTCGAGGACGATCGGGTCGGTCACGGGCTTCCCGTCGACCCAGACACGCCAGACGCCCGGCCGACGGCTCATCTCGAGCACGGCGAGCCGGTGGCGATCGCCGACCTGGACGTTCTCGACGAGCGGGAGGAAGACGGGCTCGCGGCCCGCGCGGGTGATCTCGGCATAGACCATGAGCGGTGTGTTCGGGAGCGCCGCGATCCCGGTCTGCAGCCACATCGTCTCGCCGGCCCGGCCTGCGCTCTTGCCACCGACTCCGATCCACGCGGCCGCGTGACCGGCCTGGACGGAGGGCGCGCGCAGCGGCGCGATCGTCGCACGGACGCCGCTCGAGACCCTCGAGGACTCGAAGCCGGCGTATGCGTACCCGGCGGAGCCGTGGGATCCGGAGCCGCAGGTCTGAGCGCTCGCCTCGGCGCTCGTCTGGAACGGCGCGGTCCACGTGACGGCCAGTGTCGCCAGCGCCGTCGCTGCCAGAGCCCCCCACGTCTTCACAGATCCCTCGATCGGCGTCCCCGGAACGAGGGGTCATCCCTCGATCAAGCGATCGGGCCGCAAGGGCCGGGGTAGCATCCGCGTCATGGCCCGGGTCGGGGAGCGACACAGGACGGGTCTCGACGCGTGGCGGTCGCGGTTCGAGGCGTCGCCGTTGCGTGAGGGCGAGGTGTTCACGTCGATCTCGGGCGCGGAGGTGGAGCCGCTGGCGACGCCGGAGACGGGCGCCGTCGACCACGACCGGGATCTCGGCTATCCGGGCTCGTTCCCGTTCACGCGCGGCGTGTATCCGTCGATGTACCGGGGCCGGTTGTGGACGATGCGGCAGTTCGCGGGGTTCGGGACGGCGGCGGAGACGAACGAGCGGTTCCGCTATCTGCTCGACCATGGGCAGACGGGGTTGTCGTGCGCATTCGACATGCCCGCGTTGATGGGCGTGGACTCGGACTCGCCGCGCGCGGTCGGCGAGGTCGGCCGCGAGGGTGTGGCGATTGCGTCGCTCGAGGACATGCGCGTGCTGTTCTCGGGGATCCCGCTCGACGGGGTCTCGACGTCGATGACGATCAACTCGTCCGCCGCGATCGCGCTCGCGATGTACCTCGTCGTCGGGGAGGAGCAGGGCGTTCCGCGTGACCGGCTGCGCGGGACGATCCAGACGGACATCCTCAAGGAGTACATCGCGCAGAAGGAGTTCATTTTCCCGCCGGGGCCGTCGATGCGGCTGGTCACCGACATGGTCGAGTTCTGCGCGCGGGAGATGCCGCTCTGGCATCCGATCTCGATCTCCGGCTACCACATCCGCGAGGCCGGCTCGACCGCGGCGCAGGAGCTGGCGTTCACGCTGAAGAACGGGTTCACCTACGTCGAGTGGGCGCTCGAGCGGGGGCTCGACATCGACGCATTCGCGCCGCGGTTGTCGTTCTTCTTCAACGCGCACCTCGACTTCTTCGAGGAGATCGCGAAGTACCGCGCCGCGCGGCGGATCTGGGCGCGCGAGCTACGCGACACCTACGGCGCCCGCGACGAGCGCTCCCTGTTGATGCGCTTCCACACGCAGACCGCGGGCGTCTCGCTGACGTGGCAGCAGCCGCTCGTCAACGTCGCCCGGACGGCGATCGAGGCGCTGGCGGCAGTGCTCGGCGGGACGCAGTCGCTGCACACCAACTCCTACGACGAGGCATTGGCGCTGCCGACCGAGGACGCCGTGCGGCTCGCGCTGCGGACGCAGCAGGTGATCGCGCACGAGACAGGTGTCGTCAACACGATCGACCCGCTCGGCGGCTCGTATCACGTCGAGGCGCTCACGAACCGCCTCGAAACCGAGGCGTACGAGCTGTTCCGGCGGATCGACGAGCTCGGCGGGATGGTCGCCGCGATCGAGCAGAACATGCCGCAGCGCGAGATCGCCGACGCCGCCTTCCGCTACCAGCAGGAGGTCGAGGCCGAGGAGCGCGTGATCGTCGGCGTCAACCGGTTCCGCACCGACGGCGAGGAGGAGATCCAGATTCTCCGCATCGACCCCGATATGGAGCGCCGCCAGATCGAGCGGCTGCAGGCGTTCAAGGCCGGGCGCGACTCCGCGCTCGTCGAGCGCCGGGTTGCCGAGCTGTCGGAGGCGGCCTCGGTCGACGGCCGTAACCTGATGCCGGTGATCGTCGACGCCGTCCGCGACGGCGTCACGCTGGGCGAGATCTGCGACGCCTGGCGCCACGCCTGGGGCACCTGGCGCGAGCAGCCCGTGTTCTAGGGCGCTAGACCTCGAGCTCCATGCCGTCGTAGGCGAGCTCGACGCCGTCCGGCGGGTCGAGCTCCGAAGGGCGGTGCGTCAGGAGGAGGCGGCGGGCGCCCGAGGCGGCGTACGCCGCGAGCGCCTCCTCGGCGCTCAGGTGGCCGCGCGGCTCGCCGTCGGCCTCGCCGGTCTCGAGCGTCGCCTCGCAGACGAGCAGATCGGCGTCCCGGGCGAGGTTGGCGATCCGGTCGCTCGGCCCGGTGTCGCCCGTGTACGCGAGGGTCGCATCTCCGTTCGTCACACGGAAGCCGTACGTCTCGAGCCGGTAGTGCGGGAGACGGACGGGCAGCACCTCGAGACCGGCCGCGGTCGAGAACGACTGGTCGGCGTCGTACTCGTTCACGGTGAACGTGCGCTCGAACATGTCGGGAAAGCCGAGGCGCGAGCCGAGCTCCTCGAGGAACGTGCGGCCGCCCCGGTAGACCCAGAGCTCGGGCCGCAGGTCGTCGTGGCCACGGCGGTAGAAGCTCCCCCAGACCCACGGGACCAGGTCCCCCCAGTGGTCGAGATGGAAGTGCGTGATCGCGATCGCGTCGACGGACGGCCACGGCTCCGCCTCCCGGAGACGGCCGAGCACGCCGGGCCCGCAGTCGAGCAGAAGCCGCCGGCCGCCCGTCTCGACGACGTATCCGGAATGGGCGCCGCCCGCGTTCGGCCACGCCGGGGAGGACCCGATGACGATGAGTCGCACGTTCCTATACTGACCGCGTGGAGCGGACGATTCGGGTCGTGATCGCGAAGCCCGGCCTCGACGGCCACGACAGGGGGGCGAAGATCATCGCGCGGTCGCTCCGGGATGCCGGCATGGAGGTCATCTACACGGGCCTCCACCAGACGCCCGAGCAGATCGTCGAGACCGCGATCCAGGAGGATGCGGACGCGGTGGGGATCTCCATTCTCTCGGGCGCGCACATGACGTTGGTGCCGCGGATCGTAGAGGGACTGCGGGCGAACGACGCCGACGACGTCCTCGTCGTCGTCGGGGGCACGATCCCCGTGGAGGACGCCGAGGAGCTCAAGCGGCTCGGCGTCGCCGAGGTCTTCACGCCCGGCGCGCCGACGAGCGCGATCGTCGACTTCCTCCGCAGCGCACTCGCACCGGCATAGACCCGACCGGCGGCGCCGGTGCTAGATGCCAGGGCGGAGGCCCTCGGTCTCGGCCGGAGCCGGCATCGCCGAATCGTCCGGCGCCGCGGGGCCCGTGGCGACCACGGTCCCCCCGGGACGCGTGACCCGCGCCGCGACGAGCTCGCCGGGTACCGCGCGGAGGGTGTCGGCCGTGACGTCGGCCTTCGCCGTGTACGCCGTCACGGGCTGGGCCGCGGTGCGCGACTGGAGGACGCGGCGGTCGGGGCTCGCTAGCGCGTCCGCGAGGGACGTGTCCACGACGGCGTCCGACGCGATCGAGAGCGTGACGCCGCGCTCGCCGACGACGGGCGTCCACTTGCCGCCCGGCCACCAGCGCACCGAGCTGACGAGAAGCTCGAGCGAGCCGGCGCCGGCGGCGACGGGCGTGCCGCGGAGCCCCAGCGAGAAGGTCGCCCCGAGGCGGCCGGGGAAGAGGAGGCGCTCGGCGGCGTTGAGGTACGGATAGGGGTTGACGGCGCCGCCGTCGTTCGGGTGCACCTCGAAGTGCAGGTGGTGGTTTCCCTCGGCGTCCCCGGAGTCCCCGACGTAGCCGATCTGCTCCCCCGCGGTCACCTTCGCGCCGTCCGCGACGGCGTAGGCGACACCGAGCCTGCACCCGCCTCGGTCCTCCGACTTCTCCGTCAGGTCGTTGTTCAGGTGGATATAGAGGTATGTGGTGCCGCTCTTGCCGTAGAGGTAGAGCATGCAGCCCGCCCGCGCCGAGGTCGTCCACCACTTGACCTTCCCCGGTTCGGCCGCAACGACGGGCGTCCGCCACGGGACGCGCTCGATGTCGATCCCCTCGTGGCTCCCGTTCACGCGCGGATCGCCGAAGTTCATCGAGTACGGGTAGTCCCCGACCAGCGGGAAGACGATCGGCTTGCCGTCGACCAGCCCGGGCTTGGGCGCCGCCTCGAGCGAGCCGGCGACCGCCGCGCAGACGAGGGCGGTGAGGATGAGGAGAGAGACCCCTCGTGCTGTCGTCCGGTGGCGAGTCATGGCTCCGGTGCGCCGCGCGAAGGGCGGGACACTAGCAGGTCTTCAGGCGCGACCACGGTGCCGAAAGGCCGCTCGCCGGCGCCGATCGACGGGCCGCCGCATCCGGGGACGCGTCTCGACACCCCTCGCTAGAGTCAGCCGGATGAAGATCGCCGTCTGCGTCAAGCAGGTTCCGGACGCCACCGTGCACAAGCGGCTCGACCCGTCGACGCACCGTCTCGACCGCTCCGGCGAGGGGGCGCTCAACGCGACGGACGTCAACGCCGTCGAGGAGGCGCTCCGCCTCAAGGAGGCGCAGGGCGGCGAGGTGGTGGTGGTCTCGCTCGGCCCGGAGAAGGCGATCGACTCGCTCCGGAAGGCCCTCGCGATGGGCGCCGACCGCGCCGTGCTGGTCGCCGACGAGGGAGCCGCAGGGTCCGATCTCGTCGCCACGAGCAGGGTCCTCGCGAAGGCGCTCGAGCGGGAAGAGGCCGACCTCGTCCTCTTCGGTCAGCAGTCGAGCGACGGCGACGGCGCCGTCCTCTGGGCATCGGTCGCCGACCGCCTGCGGCGCCCGATGGTCTCCCAGGTCGCCGAGCTGACGATCGAGGGCGAGGGCCTCACCGGGAAGCGTCAGACGGAGTTCGGGTACGACGTCATCGCGGCGCCGCTCCCCGCCGTCGTCGCGGTCTCGGACGCGATCAACGAGCCGCGCTACCCGTCGCTCAAGGGGATCATGGGCGCCAAGTCGAAGCCGCAGCAGATCGTCGCCCTCGGGGACCTCGGGGTCGAGGCCGGCACCGTCGGCGCCGCCGGCTCGCGCACGGTCGTGCGCGGTG
This sequence comes from Gaiella sp., assembly GCA_036265415.1. Classification (GTDB taxonomy): domain Bacteria; phylum Actinomycetota; class Thermoleophilia; order Gaiellales; family Gaiellaceae; genus Gaiella. The sequence goes on along the minus strand of DATAPC010000053.1, from coordinate 20,039 downwards.
TAGCTCCTCCGCCGGCGAAGAGCGACCAGGTGCGGATCGAGGACGACGGGAACGCAGCGGACAAGATCGTCGAGTACCTCGCAGAGAAAAGGCTCGTCTGATGGCCGGCACCCTCGTCTACCTGGAGACCCACGGCGGCGAGCTGACGAAGGGCGGTGTCGGCCTGCTCGCTAAGGCAGCGGAGCTCGGCGGCGACGTGGCGGGGGCCGTCCTCGGGAGCGGCGTCCGCGACGCCGCGGCGTCGGCCGGCGCGTTCGGCGCTTCGACGGTGTACGTCGTCGACGACGAGGCGCTCTCCGCGCCCCTGCCGCAGCCGCGGGTCGACGCCCTCGAGGCCGTCGTCCGCGAGTCGGGCGCCGACAACGTCCTGTTCCCCGCGTCGGTGCTGGCGGCCGATGTCGCCGCCGGTCTTGCAGCTCGCCTCGACGCGGGCCTCAACTGGGATTTGACCGACCTGCGGTTCGAGGGCGACGAGCTCGTGGGTGTGCGTCCGGCCCTCGGCGACACCGTCCTCGTCGACGTGGGGTGGACGTCGACGCCGCGGCTCGCGCTCGTCCGCTCCGGGACCTTCGACCCGGTCGAGTCGGGCGGGACGGCCGAGGTGAAGGAGGTCGCCGCGACGTTCCAGGACTTCTCGACGCTCGCGAGGCTCGTCGACCACCTCCAGGAGGAGTCGAGCGGCCCGGCGATCGAGGAGGCGGACGTGATCGTGGCCGGTGGCCGCGGGCTCGGCGGCCCCGAGGGGTTCTCGATCTGCGAGGAGCTCGCGGCCGCGCTCGGCGGCGCCGTCGCCGCGACGCGCGCGGTCGTCGACGCGGGGTGGTACCCGTACTCCGCCCAGGTCGGGCAGACGGGGAAGACCGTCTCGCCGAAGCTCTACATCGCGCTCGGCATCTCGGGCGCGATCCAGCACAAGGTCGGCATGCAGGGCTCGGGGACGATCGTCGCGATCAACAAGGACCCGAACGCGCCGATCTTCGACTTCGCCGACGTCGGCGTCGTCGGCGATCTCACGCAGATCGCCCCGAAGCTCACCGAGCTCCTGCGGGCGCGCCAGTAGGGCAGCCGTGAGCGGCGTCCGCCCGGCCGACTACCCGCCGCCGTTCACGAGCGCCGAGGTGCTCGCGGCGCCGACCGACGCGCCGGACGAGCGCATCGACGTCGGGATCCTGATCGTCGGCGGCGGCCCCGGGGGCCTCGCGTGCGCGGTGCGGCTCGGGCAGCTGCTCGAGGAGCACCCGGACGTGCGGGAGCGGCTCGGCGACGTGCCGGTCGCCGTGCTCGAGAAGGGAAAGCAGCCCGGCTCGCACCTGCTCTCCGGCGCCGTGATGAACCCGCGCGCGATCCGCAGGCTCTTCGCCGGGCGGATCCCGATCGAGCAGATGCCGACCTACGGGCCGGTGCACGGCGAGGCCGTCTACCTGCTCACGAAGGGGGCCGCGCTGCGGATCCCGCCGCCCCCGACGATGATGAACCACGGCAACTGGATCGTCTCCGTGTCCGAGCTCGGGCGCTTTTTCGCCGAGGAGGCGGAGGCGGGGGGAGCCATGATCCTCCCCGAGACGGCCGGCCAGAAGCTGCTCGTCGAGCACGGCCGCGTCGTCGGCGTCAGGACCGGGGACAAGGGCCGCGGCAAGGACGGCGAGCCGCTGTCGAACTTCGAGCCGGGAGTCGACGTGACCGCCAGGATCACCGTGCTCGCCGAGGGCACCGCCGGCCACCTGACGACGGCGGCGAGCGACCGCTTCGGCCTCCATGGCACGAACCCGCAGATCTGGGCGCTCGGCGTGAAGGAGGTCTGGAAGGTCGCCCGACCGCTCAAAAGGATCGTCCACACGCTGGGCTGGCCCCTCCGTAAGCGCGCCCGCTACGGCGAGTTCGGCGGCTCGTGGATCTACCCGATGGGCGACGAGCACGTCTCCCTCGGGTTCGTCGTCGGGCTCGAGTACGCAGACGTCGAGCTGTCCGCGCATGATCTGCTGCAGGAGTTCAAGACCCACCGGCTCGTCCGGAAGCTCCTGCACGGCGGTGAGCGTGTCGCGTGGGGCGCGAAGACGATCACCGAAGGCGGCCTCAACTCGGTTCCCTCCCTGCTCAACGCGCCGGGGCTGATGCTCGTCGGCGAGAGCGCGGGGCTCGTGAACGTTCCCCGCCTGAAGGGCGTCCACTACGCCATCGAGTCGGGCAGGCTCGCCGCCGAGGCCGCGTTCGCCGCGCTCGCACGGGGCGAGGTTGCCGGACGGCCGGGCGCCCTCGACTCCTACGACGAGGCGCTCCGTGCGAGCTACGTGTGGAAGGAGCTCGGAGAGGTCAGGAACATGCGCCAGGCGTTCGACAAGGGGTTCTTCCTCGGCGGCGCCCTGGCGAGCGCCATGACGGTGACGAAGGGCAAGCTGCCGCCGAAGGAGCTCCGCACGCATCCGAACGCCGAGGCGCGGCTGATCCGCACAGGGCGCGCGGCGGCGTACCCGGCGCCGGACGGGACGCTGACGTTCGACAAGCTCTCGTCCGTCTTCGCGTCGGGGAACCGGACGCGCGACGACCAGCCGAGCCACATCCGCGTGGAGACCCGGGTTCCGCGCGACCTCGCCGAGATGTGGCAGTGGATGTGCCCCGCGCACGTCTACGAGGTCGGCGACGCGGACGGCGACGGGACTGTGCAGGTGCTCGTCAACCCGTCGAACTGCGTCCAATGCGGCGCGATCAGCGCCAAGGGGGGCCGGCTGACGCCGCCCGAGGGCGGCTCCGGGCCCGAGTACACGCTCACCTGACGGACGTGGCCACCTCGCGGTTCGACGTCGTCGTGGTGGGCGCCGGGATCATCGGCCTCGCCACCGCGCGCGAGCTCCAGCATCGTCGGCCCGGGGGACGCGTCGCAGTCGTGGACAAGGAAGGCGCGCCGGGCGCCCACCAGACGAGCCACTCGAGCGGCGTCGTGCACCGTGGCGTCTACTACGCCCCGGGCTCGCTCAAGGCGCAGCTCTGCGTCGAGGGCGCCGAGGCGCTGCTTCGGTACTGCGGCGAACGCGACATCCCGATCCTGCGCTGCGGGAAGGTGGTCGTCGCGACGGACGCGGGCGAGCTCCCGCGCCTCGAGGAGCTCCACCGCCGCTCGCTCGCGAACGGCGTCCCGCGCGTCGAGCTGATCGGCCCCGAGCGGCTCCGCGAGCTCGAGCCGCACGTTGCCGGCGTCCGTGCCTTGCACTCGCCGGCGACGGCCGTCGTCGACTTCGCACGCGTCGCCGAGGCGTACGCGGACGACGTTCGCCAGGCGGGCGGCGAGCTCTTGCTCGGGCGCGAGGTCGTCCGTCTCTCGCGACGCGGCGGGAAAGCGGTCGTCGAGACGACGGCGGGCGACGTGGAGGCGGAGCGCGTCGTCGTCTGCGGCGGTGTCCACGCGGATCGGCTCGCGGCGCTCTCGGGCGCGCCGCCCGAGCCGCGCATCGTGCCGTTCCGGGGCGACTACCTCCGCCTCCGGCCGGAGCGGCGCCACCTCGTCCGTGGGCTCGTCTACCCGGTGCCGGACCCGGCGTTCCCGTTTCTCGGCATCCACACCACCGTCCGGCCGGACGGGGACGTCTGGCTCGGCCCCAACGCCGTGCCGGCTCTCGCCCGGGAGGGATACCGGCGCCGCGACGTTTCGCTCCGGGACGTCCGCGACGCGCTTCGCGCGCCGGGGTTCCGCCGTCTGGCGAGGGGACACTGGCGCCTCGGCCTCGACGAGATGGTGCGCGACCTCTCGACACGCCGCTTCGTCGCCGCGGCCCGCAAGCTCCTGCCCGACCTCGACGTCGCCGACGTCCTGCCGGGCCCGTCGGGGATCCGGGCCCAGGCGCTCGCGGTCGACGGCACGCTGCTCGACGACTTTGTGTTCCACGAGGCCGACGGCGTCGTCCACGTGCGCAACGCGCCGTCGCCCGGCGCGACGTCGTCGCTCGCGATCGCGCGCGTGATCGCCGACCGTGTCCGAGGCGTCTAGCGGCGGTTTCGCTTCTGCCAGGCGTTCGCCATGGCGACCCGCTGCGCGAGCGTGGGGTGGGTCTGGAGCATGAGATAGGCCCACGTCGGAGGGCTCGGGTCGCCGAGCGAGGTCGTGGAGAACTCCTCGAAGAGCCCGCGGGCCGCCGCAGGGTCGTGCGTCGTCTGCAGCGCCTTCCAGTCGGCCTCGGCCTCCATGCGTCGGCTGACGAGGTTCTGGCCGGGCATGACGACGAGCGAGAAGATCGCCGAGACGAGGAGCGCGAGCGGGACGGCGGCGGGCTCGCCCATGCCGCCGCGCCGTCGCGTCGCGAGCATGAGGACGAGCGCCCCGGGCAGGGCGAGGAGCGCGAACCAGCCGAGCGCCTCGGGTATGTGGTTGCTCGAGTGATGGCCGAGCTCGTGCGCGAGGACCACGTCGACCTCGCGGTTCGAGAAACGGCCGTCGAGGAGCGTGTCCCAGAGCACGATGCGCGACGACGGCCCCATCCCGAAGGCGTAGGCGTTGGCCTCGCTCGTGTCGCCGCTCACCTTCTGGATGCGCAACGGGATGCCGTCGACGCCCTGCTCCTTCTCGAAGCGCTGGTACGTCCGTTCGAGCCGCGGGTCCTTGACCGGGTCGAGGCCCTCCGTCAGGTACGGGCTGACGAAGACGAGGAGCGCCGCGATCACCGCGAACACGCCGGCGCCCGGGATCCACCACCACGACCCGAGCCACCGCGCGAGCGCCATGACGACGAGCAGCGCGACGCAGACCGCCACGAACGTCCCGCCGAGCGCGAGCCAGCCGCCGAAGATCGCCTCGAAGTAGCCGACCTCGGAGACACCGTGGCGGCGGTCCCACCACAGCGCCGCGACCGAGAACGGCAGCTGCGTCAGCCAGACGATCGCGAGCCCGACCATCCCGAGGAACATCCCGGTGCCGATCGGGCCGGCGGCGGACTCGCGGATGAATCGCGTGCCGCGCCTCGCGTAGAGCCAGAGGATCCCGAGTGCGGCGGCCTGCGCCAGCACCCAGTCGACGTAGAGGAACCGCTCGTACCGCTCCGCCCGCGATACGAGACCGCTGCCGAACGTCGCATCGACGTCGACGTGCGGCAGCGAGAGGTCGTCCGGGACGACGCTGCCCGCGAGGAGCCAGGCCGCGACGACCCAGCCGGCGGCGAGGACCGCGTAGACGCCCGCGCGGGCCGCGACGGACGGCCTCACGGGACGACCTCGGCCGGCAGGGGCGAGAGGGGCGGTGGCTCCGGTGACCGGCCGCGCAGGACGGGGGACGAGTCGGGATACCGGGAGGTGAGGAGGAAGAGGTAGGCGAACACCTGCGCCTGGTAGCGAAGCGCCGCTGCCCCGAGATCGCGGAGGCCGACCGGCATTCGGCCCGTGGCGAGTGCTGCGATCCAGCCCATGACGCCGACGACGAGTAGCACACCGCTGTACGCGGAGGAGAGCACGAAGGCGGGCAGCACCAGCACGAGCCGCGCCAGCACGCCGAGCCGGCGCTGTCGGGCGGGCGGCGCGATCGTGAGGTCGATCGGGTAGCTGCCCTCGCGGCCGACGAACCCCGGGAACGGTCGGCCGACGACGTAGAGGAACGCCCAGACGTGGGTCGTTGCGCGGACGAAGGCGGCGAGGAAACGGTGGAGGAAGCGTGGCACCCGGCCGAGGACGAGTGCCACCACCCACGCGACGATTGCGGCGAGCAGCGCCGCGGCGGCCCACAGCGTCAGCCAGAGCAGGTGGGGGATGACGAGCAGGAACCGGAACGCGACGAGCAGGCGCGGTCGGCCGAGGTCGTCCCGTACGCCGATCGCGACGGGATGGAGCGGAAGCTCCGGCTCGGGCTCGACCCGTCCGGGCGTCGCGAGCGGATAGCGGTCCGTGAGCAGCAGCGCGTAGGCGGCGGTCTCGGCCCCGTAGCCGATCGCGTACGTCGCCGCGTCGCGCATGCCGCGCGGCATGCGGCCGCGCACGAGCGAGGCGACCCACCCGAGCACCGCGACGGCGACCGCGAGGCCGCCGGTTCCGCTGAGCAGCGCGACACCCGACCAGCCGCCGAGCGCGGCGGAGCCGCCGAGGGTCGACGAGAGGAGGAGCGCGGGAAGCGCCAGCAGCAGCCGGAAGCCGGCCGCGAGCCTTCCCTGGCGCGCCGGGGCGTCGATCTCGACGTCGACCGGATACTCGGTCGAGCCCGTGAAGCTCGGATAGGGCGACGCCGCGAGCGTGAGGTACGCCGTGAGGTGAACCGTGTACCGGACGTACGAGGCGAGAAAGGTGTGCGGTGTCCTCGGGGCGCGGCGCTCGAACAGCACGGCGAGCCAGACGACGAACACGAGCGTGAGCGCCGCGATGCCGTAGAGCGTGACCCACACGAGATGCGGCAGCGCGAGGACGAGGCGGAACAGGACCGTCGAACGCCGCCGCGCGAGATCGTCCGTGACGACGAGGCGGACCGGGCGCTGCGCCGCGTGGGGAGAGGACACCGGCGCATTCTGCGGGTCCGCCCCCGACGGATCGATCCCCCGAACGCGCGGGACGTAGCATGACCCCGGTGAGCGCCGGTCCCGTGACGCGCGACGACGTCGTCAGGGCGGCCGAGACGATCCGCGGACGCGTGCGCCGGACGCCCCTCCTCGACGGCGCCGGGCTTCGTCCCGGCCTCTCGCTCAAGGCCGAGTTGTTCCAGCACACGGGGTCGTTCAAGGCGCGCGGGGTCACGAACCGGCTCGCGGCGCTGAGCGCGGGGGAACGCGAGCGCGGGGTCGCCGGCGCGTCGGCCGGGAACCACGCGATCGCGCTCGCGTGGGGCGCGGCCGGGGAGGGGCTCGAATCCGTCGTCTTCTCGTGGTCGAGCGCGAGCACCTTCAAGCTGGACCGCGCGCGGGCGCTCGGCGCCCGCATCGACATGGAGGCCGACGACCCTTCGGGCGCGTTCGCGCGTCTCGAGGAGCACCTCGAACGGAGCGGCGCGACGCTCGTCCATCCCTTCGACGACCCGCTCGTGATGGCGGGGCAGGGGACCGTCGGGCTCGAGATCCTCGAGGACGCCCCCGGCGTCGACGTCGTCGTCGTCCCGGTCGGCGGCGGTGGCCTCGTCGCCGGGATCGCCGCCGCCGTTGCGCCGCGCGGCGTCCGGGTCGTCGGCGTCGAGCCGGAGGGCTCGACAGCCCTGCAGCGCGGCCTCGAGGCAGGGGAGCCGGTCGCCGTCTGGCCCGAGACGGTCGCGAGCGGCCTCGACGCACCCTTCGCGGGCACGCGGGTGCTCGAGGTCTGCGCCGCCGTCGGCGTCGAGGTCGTGACGGTCGCCGACGAGCAGATCGTCGAGGGAATGCGACGGCTCTACGCCGACGCCAAGCTCGCGTGCGAGCCGGCGGCAGCGGCGGGGGTCGCCGCCATCCTTGCGGGCGCGGTGGAGGGCGAATCGGTCGTCGCTGTCGTCTCGGGCGGCAACGTCGGGGCCGAAATCGCCTCTGGTATCCTGGCCGGTCGATGAAGGCGGACATCCATCCCGAGTACGTCGTCGCGCACGTCACGTGCTCCTGCGGCAACGAGTTCACCACCCGCTCGACGAAGCCCGAGCTCCACGTCGAGGTGTGCTCCGCCTGCCATCCGTTCTACACCGGCAAGCAGAAGCTGATGGACTCCGGCGGCCGGGTGGAGCGCTTCCAGCGGCGCCTCGAGAAGGCAGCCGCCGCCAAGTCTGCTTAGCAGCGGACGGCATTCCGCCGATGCGCGATACGGGTCCCACGTGAGCGTGTCCTACGGCGGTCAGGCGGTGCTCGAGGGCGTGATGATGCGCGGCCCGTCGTGCTGGGCCGTCGCCGTCCGGACGCCCGAGGGCGGCATCGAGGAAGTCGTCCGCGACGTCTCGTCGCCGATGAAGCGCCACCGGATCTGGCGGCTGCCGGTGATCCGCGGCGTGATCGCGCTCGGCGAGTCGCTGGCGATCGGCTTCCGCGCCCTCGCGATCTCGGCGAACGTCGCAGCACGCGAGGAGGACGACGACGGCAACGTCGTCACCGAGATCACGCGCGGGCAGATCATCTTCTCGTTCGCGATCGCGATCGGCTTCGCGCTGATGCTGTTCAAGGTCGGTCCGGCGCTCCTCACCAACTGGCTGCCGATCGACGACACCGCCGGCTTCGTCATCGTGGAGGGCATCATCCGGGTCACCGTCTTCGTCGCCTACATCGGCTTGATCGGGCTGTTGCCCGACCTCAAGCGCGTGTTCCAGTACCACGGCGCCGAGCACAAGACGATCAACGCGCTCGAGGCCGGCGCCGAGCTGACGCCCGACCGAGTGCAGAAGTTCAGTTTGATCCACCCTCGTTGCGGAACGGCGTTCTTGCTCTGGGTGATGGTGCTCGGCATCTTCGTCTTCGCCCTCGTCGGCAGGCCGGTGTGGTACTGGCTCATCGTCAGCCGGATCCTCCTCCTGCCGGTGATCGCCGGGCTCGCGTACGAGCTCATCCGGTACGCCGGCAACCACCAGGACAACCGCGTCCTGATGACGCTGCTCGCACCGGGCCTGTGGCTCCAGCGCCTCACGACGCGCGAGCCGAGCCCCGACCAGGTCGAGGTCTCGATCCGCGCGATCGAGGAGGTGCGCCGGCGCGAGGCCGGTGAGACGCCGTCCGAGCTGGCGACCGACGGCCGCGTAGAGGTGATGGCGTAAGCCGTGCCGAGAATCGTTCGTGAGGCGGACGTCGCCTGGGAGGGAAACCTCGCCCGCGGCCACGGCGCGCTGACCGCGACGAGCTCGGGCGCGTTCATCGGGCTGGCGTACTCGCTCGCCTCCCGCGTCGGCGACCCTGAGGGCAGGACGAGCCCCGAGGAGCTGCTCGCGGCAGCTCACGGCGGGTGCTTCACGATGTCGCTGGCGGGCGAGCTCACCGGTGCCGGAACGCCGCCGGAGCGTCTCGACGTCCGCTGCACGATCACGATGGACGAGGTCGAGGGGAACGGCCACCAGATCGTCCATTCGGCGGTCGCCGTGCGCGCGAGCGTGCCGGATCTGGACACGGACGGCCTCCGCGCGGCCGCCGAGGAGGCCGATCGCGGCTGTCCGTTCTCCACTCTCCTGCGGAACGCGGGAGTGGGTATCGACCTGACGACGACACTCGACGGCTGAGGAGGCGCGACATGGCGACGGATCGCACGGCCAAGGTGACCTGGGAGGGATCGCTGATGGACGGCGGCGGACGGATCGAGGGCGTCGGCAGTGGCGCGTTCGGGCCGCTCGACGTCACGTGGGCCTCCCGCGCGGAAGCTCCGGACGGCCGGACCAGTCCGGAGGAGCTGATCGCCGCGGCGTGGGCGTCCTGCTTCTCGATGGCGCTGTCGCACGGGCTCGCGGGAGCGGGCACCCCGCCCGAGCGGCTCGAGACGTCGGTGACGGTCTCGTTCCAGCCGGGCGAGGGGATCACGAAGGGCGCGATCATCGTCGTCGGCGGCGTGCCAGGAGTCGATCACGACGCGTTCGTCGAGCAGGCCGAGGCCGCGAAGGCCAACTGCCCGGTGTCGAAGGCGCTCACGGGAATCCCCGAGGTCACGCTCGACGCGAAGCTGGCCTAGAGCCGACCGCTCCTACAATCGGCGGCATGGCGACCCTCGACCGGCTGGCCGACGACCTCGAACGCTCGTACACCGAGCTTCAGGACCGGCTCGCCGACCCTGCCGTGTATGCCGACCACCGTGAGGCGGCGGAGCTCGGGCGCCGCCTGAAGGAGCTCGAGCCGGCCGTCCGCGCCGCGCGCGAATGGCGGCGGTCGAGCGCAGACCTCGTCGAGGCCAGGGCGGATCCCGAGCTCGCCGCGATGACGGCGGAGCTCGAGGACGACGTGCGCCGGCTCGAGGACGAGCTCAAGCTCGCGCTCGTCGCCCGGGATCCGGCCGACGCGAAGGACGTCATCGTCGAGGTCAGGCAGGGCGTCGGCGGTGACGAGGCCGCCCTGTGGGCGGCCGAGGTGACGCGCATGCTCCAGCGCTACGCGGAGCGCCGCGGCTACCGCACCGAGCTGCTCTCCACCAGCGAGAACGACGGTGGCGGCGTCAAGGAGGCGGTGTTCGCCGTGAAGGGCGACGGGGCGTTCTCGGTCTTCAAATGGGAGGGCGGCACACACCGCGTCCAGCGCGTTCCCGCCACCGAGTCGCAGGGCCGGATCCACACCTCCACGGCGACGGTCGCGGTGATGCCCGAGGCCGAGGAGGTCGAGATCGCGATCGACGACAAGGATCTGAAGATCGACGTGTACCGCTCGACCGGCCCCGGCGGCCAGTCGGTGAACACGACGGACTCGGCGGTGCGGATCACCCACGTGCCGACGGGCATCGTCGTGTCGATGCAGGACGAGAAGTCGCAGCTCCAGAACAAGCAGAAGGCGATGCGCGTCCTCCGCGCCCGGCTCTACGAGGCCGAGCGGGAGCGACAGCAGGCGGAGGTCGCGGCGGCGCGGCGCTCACAGGTCGGGACCGGCGAACGGGCCGAGAAGGTGCGGACCTACAACTTCCCCGAGAACCGGCTCACCGACCACCGCGTGAAGCACACAGTCCACCGCCTCGACCAGATCCTCGACGGCGACCTCGAGGAGTTCACCGACGCGTTGCAGGCGGAGGAGCGCCGCCGCGCCCTCGAGGCGGCGGTGTGACGGTCGGCGGGCCGCTCGGCCCCTGCTCGTGCTGACGATCGGAGACGTCCTGCGCGCCTCGACGGAGCACCTCGCGGCGAAGGACGCCGACAACCCCCGCCTCGACGCCGAGCGCCTGCTCGCGCACGCGCTCGGGCTGCAGCGCGTGGAGCTCTACATGCATCACGACCGGCCGCTCACCGAGGCCGAGCTCGACGCGGCACGGGCTCTGCTCGCGCGTCGCGCCGGCGGCGAGCCGCTCCAGTACGTCCTCGGCGAATGGGGCTTTCGCGGCCTGACCCTTCGCGTCGACGGGCGCGCGCTCATCCCGCGGCCCGAGACCGAGACGGTCGTCGAGCGCTGCCTCGCGCTCATCGCGGGGCGCGAGGAACCGCGCGTCCTCGACGTCGGCACGGGGTCGGGCGCGATCGCGCTCGCGATCGCGGACGAGCATCCCGGCGCCCGCGTGACGGCCCTCGACGTCTCCGACGACGCGCTCGCGCTGGCGAAGGAGAACGCCGAGCGCACCGGGCTCGCCGTCGAGCTGCGGCGCCACGACCTCTTCGACGGGCTCCCGGGCGAGCAGTGGGATCTCGTCGTCTCGAACCCGCCGTACGTCCTCGAGGACGAGCTTCCGACGCTTCCGTCGGACGTCGTCGCATGGGAGCCGGGCGTCGCGCTCGTCGGCCGCGGGCACACCGACGCGGTCGTGCGCGACGCAGCGCGGGCGCTCCGGCGCGGCGGAGCACTGGTGCTCGAGGTGCACGAGGGCGGCGCGGCGGCAGTCGCCTCGCTCCTCGAGTCGCACGGCTTCGTCGACGTTCGCACGACCGCCGACCTCGCCGGCCGCGACCGCGTCGTCGAGGGACGTTCCGCGCGCGCGTGAGCAGCGCCGACGTCGTGCGTGCGATCGCGACGCTCCGCGCGGGCGGCCTCGCGATCGTCCCGACGGACACGGTGTACGGCCTCGCCGCGGACGGCGACGACGAGGCTGCGGCGCGCGTGCTGTACGCGGCCAAGGGCCGGGCCGCCGTCCAGCCGACCGCGCTCGTGCTCGCATCCGTCGAGGAGCTCGTTGCGCGTGTCCCCGAGCTTCCCCTCGAGGCGCTGCGGGTGGCGCGCGCGCTCCTCCCCGGCCGCTTCACGCTCGTCCTGCCGAACCCCCGGCGTCGCTACGCGTGGTTGAACGCGGAGCGGCCCGAGGCGATCGGGATCCGCGTCCCCGCGGCGAAGGGACCCGGGGGGGACGTGCTTGCGGCGCTCGGCGCCCTCGTCGCGACGAGCGCCAACCTCCCCGGAGGCCCGGATCCGAGGCGGCTGGACGACGTCCCGCGCGAGCTCGTCGCCGCGGTCGGCGCCGTCGTCGACGGCGGAGAGCTCCCTGGCACGCCGTCGACGGTGATCGACGTCACCGGTCCCGAGCCGCGTCTGCTCCGGGAGGGCGCCGTCCCGGCCGGAGAGGCGCTCGCCCGCGCTGCCGCCGCTCTTACGGATCGTTAACCCGAAGCCGACGAGGATCTAACGCGGCGGGAGAAGACTCGCGTCTGTGGGACGCATCCTCGCCGCCTCCGTCGCACTCATTGCCCTGGCCGCCGTGCCGCAGGCGCTCGCGAAGGCGCCGGCCGCGACCACCGGGGCCGCGACCTCTGTCGGCGCGACCACGGCCGTCGTCTCGGGGAAGGTCGATCCCGGCGGCGAGGCCACGAGCTGGTACGTCGAGTACGGCCCGACAGGGTCCTACGGAAGTCGAACGGATGCGCGAAGCGCGGGCAACGGCACCGGACAGGTCGACGTCAGCGAGCAGCTCCGAGGCCTGACCACGGGCGTCACGTACCACTACCGGGTCGTCGCGACGAACGCGAGCGCGACGAGCCGCGGCGCCGACGCGACCTTTCAGACACGTGCGGCGCCTGCCGTCGTGACGGCGAACGCCTGGGCGCTCGGCCCCTCGTCGGCGACCGTCGGCGGGACTGTCGATCCGAACGGCCGCTCTACCGGCTGGTGGATCGAGTACGGCACGAGCACCGCCTACGGCTCGCGGACGGACACCGCGTCGGCCGGCTCGGGCACCGACCCGGTGTCGGTCTCGTCCCGTCTGAGCAGTCTTCGCGCGGGCGTCACGTACCACTTCCGCCTCGTCGCTGCGAACGACCTGGGCGCGACGCGGGGCGCCGATCGGTCCTTCCGCACCGACCGCGGGCCGTCGGTTGGGACTGGCGGCGCGGACACGATCACCGTCTCGACCGCTCGGGTGACGGGATCGGTGAACCCGAACGGCCGCGGAAGCGTGGCGTGGTTCGAGTACGGCACGTCCATCTCGCTCGGCAGCCGGAGCGTCGACATGAACGCCGGCTTCGGGACGCGGTCGACGACGCTCGAGGCGCAGTTGGGCGGCCTGCAGCCCGGCACGCGTTACTACTACCGTCTCGTCGCCCGCAGCGACGCCGCGACGACGGCCGGGAACACGCGATCGTTCACGACGAGCGCCGGCCCGCTCGCGACGACCGGGCCCCCGCAGGTGACGGGTGTCAACGTCGTCCTCACTGGCAGCGTCGACCCGGTCGGACGTGCGACGACCTGGTGGTTCGAGCTCGGGACGACGACGTCCTACGGCACGTCGACCGTCGTCCGGAGTGCAGGCGCGGGACGCGGTGCAGCGGCCGTCTCCGAGACGCTGGCCGGGCTGAACCCCGGCACCGAGTACCACGCGCGACTCGTAGCCCGCAGCTCGGCCGGGACGACCCGCGGCGCCGACGTCGTCTTCCGCACCGCCGGCGTGCCGACGATCGGCCGAGCGAGCGCCTCGGCGATCTCGCTGACCCGCGCGCGCATCGGCGTCGACGTGACGACGAACGGACTCCCCTCGCGCGTCTGGGTCGAGCTCTCGCGGCGGGGCGCCGTCGTCTCGCGCAGCGCGACGGTCGTCGCGGCGTCGACGTCGTCGCCGAGCCGACTGTCGATCGGTCTCGCCGGGCTCAGGCCCGGCACGCGCTACGGATTCCGGGTGGTGGCGGAGAACGGCGCCGGGACGGCGATCGGGGCGACCGCCTCCTTCGGGACGGCATCGCGGCCGCGGGACGAGCGCGGACGGGCCCTCCACTGCACGATCGTGGGGACGAACGGCCCGGACCACCTGGTGGGGACCCGCGGCCGCGACGTGATCTGCGGCCTGGGCGGCGCAGACGTGCTCGTCGGGCGCGGCGGGGACGACGTCCTCGCCGGCGGTCCCGGCGCCGACTACCTCGTTCCCGGCGACGGCCGCGATCGCGTCCTCGGCGGCGCCGGCAACGACTTCGTGGTCGCACGGGGTGGGGGAGCCGACCTCGTCTTCGGCGGCCCCGGGAACGATCGCGGCCGCATCGACCGACGCCGCGACTTCACGCAGTCGGTCTTCGGGATCGCCTGACGCCACGAGGCTGCCGCAGCGGCGGCCTCCAGTAGCATCTGCCACGTGGCAGTCGCCGCCGACCACCTCGAGCGTCTGCGGACCGGGGGGCTTGCGGAACACGACCCCGAAGTCGCTGCGCTGATCGGCCGCGAGGCCGATCGCCAGCGCGGTCAGATCGAGCTGATCGCGTCGGAGAACTTCACCTGGCCGGCGGTGCTCGAGGCCGTCGGTTCTGTGCTCACGAACAAGTACGCAGAGGGCTATCCGGGGCGCCGGTACTACGGCGGCTGCGAGTTCGTGGACGAGATCGAGCAGCTCGCGATCGACCGCGCGAAGGCCCTGTTCGGCGCCGAGCACGCGAACGTCCAGCCGCACGCCGGCGCACAGGCGAACATGGCCGTCTACCTCGGCCTGCTCGAGCCGGGCGACAGCGTCCTCTCACTGCGTCTCGACCACGGGGGCCACCTCACGCACGGCCTGAAGGTCAACTTCTCGGGGCGGCTCTACACGATCGTCCACTACGGCGTCTCCCGTGAGACCGGCGTCGTCGACGAGGACGAGGTGCGGGCGCTGGCCCGCGAGCACCGGCCGAAGATCGTCATCTGCGGAGGCTCCGCGTATCCCCGGACAGTCGACACGGCGATGTTCCGCCGGATCGCCGACGAGGTCGGTGCCCTGCTCTGGTGCGACATGGCCCACTTCGCGGGGCTCGTCGCGGCCGGGCTCCACCCGAACCCCGTCGAGCACTGCGACGTGGTCACGTCGACGACGCACAAGACGCTCGCCGGCCCCCGCGCGGGGCTCGTGCTCTGCCGGCAGGAGCACGCGCAGGCGATCGACCGCGCGGTGTTCCCGGGGCTGCAGGGCGGCCCCCTCGAGCACGTGATCGCCGCGAAGGCGACGTGTTTCCGGATCGCCGCGACGGACGGCTTCCGCGCCTACCAGCAGCAGATCCGCGACAACGCGGACGTGCTCGCCGAGACGCTTCTCGCCGGCGGCATCGACCTCCTCGCGGGCGGCACGGACACGCATCTCCTGCAGCTCGACCTCCGGGCGACGGAGTGGTCGGGGAAGGACGCCGAGGAGCGCCTCCATGCGGTCGGGCTGACGACCAACCGCAACACGGTGCCGTTCGACGAGCGGCCGCCGACGATCGCCTCGGGCGTACGCGTCGGCACGCAGGCCGCGACGATGCGCGGCTTCGACGAAGAGGACTTCCGCGAGGTCGGACGGATCATCGTCGAGGCGCTCGCCCCCGACGCGGACGTCGCCGCACTGTTCGGCCGCGCGACGGCGCTGTGCGAGCGGCGGCCGCTGTATCCCGGCTTTCGGGGTTACCCGGTGTATCTCGTCGACGGCGAGAGAGGCTGAGGACGCGCGTCGTGTCCGGGACCGCACCGCTCGCGACGCCCGCGACGCGCAACCTGACGGAAGTCCAGCATCCGCTCGTGCAGCACAAGCTCGGACTGCTGCGTGACGTCACGACGACGACGCAGATGTTCCGGCAGCTCGTCAACGAGCTCACGCTGCTCCTCACGTACGAGGCGACGAAGGACCTCGCGGACGAGCAGGTCGAGATCGAGACACCGCTCGAGCAGACGACCGCACGCCGCATCTCGGGGAAGAAGGTCGCGATCTGCCCGATCCTGCGTGCGGGCGTCGGGATGCTCGACGGCGTCCTCTCGCTGATCGCCGGAGCCCGCGTCGGCTTCATCGGCCTCTACCGCGACGAGGAGACGCTCGAGGCGGTCGAGTACTTCGTCAAGCTCCCGGGCGACATCGCCGACCGGGACGTGATCCTGCTCGACCCGATGCTCGCGACCGGCAACTCGACGGCAGCTGCCGTCGAGACGGTGAAGGCGGCCGGTGCGACGTCCGTCCGGCTCATCGCGCTGATCGCCGCGCCGGAGGGAATCGAGCGGATCCACCGCGACCATCCGGACGTCTCGATCGTCGTGGCGGCGATCGACCGCGCGCTCAACGAGAAGGGCTACATCGTGCCCGGCCTCGGCGACGCAGGCGACCGCCTGTACGGCACGAAGTAGACGTCGGGATGTTCTCGGATCTGCGTGCGAGCCCCGAGGTCCTCTGGGGAGCGCTGATCGCCTTCGGCGTCGTCGTGCTGCTGACCCCCGCGGTGGGCGGGATGGCGCGCCTGCTCGGGGTCGTCGACCAGCCGGACGCGCGGCGGCTCAACAAGCGGCCGATCCCGCGGCTCGGCGGGCTCGCGATCTTTCTCGGCATCCTCGTCCCGTCGCTCGCGTTCCTCGACCTCTCCGGTGAGATGCGCGGGATCCTGCTCGGCGCCGCCGTCGCTTGCGTGGTCGGCGCGGTCGACGACTTCCGCGGGCTCGAGCCGCTCCCGAAGCTCGCCGGCCAGATCGCGGCAGCGGCGATTCCGTGTGCCTTCGGTGTCTGGGTCGATCACTTCACGTTCCCGTTCCTCGGCGTCGCGGACCTCCCCGCCTGGGTCGGGATGCCGCTGACGGTCGTCTGGATCGTCGCCGTGATGAACATGGTCAACTTCCTGGACGGGATGGACGGGCTCGCGTCCGGCGTCTGCGCGATCGCGGGCCTCACGTTCGCGATCCTCGCCCTCTCGCTCGGCAAGATCGACGCCGCGGTGCTCTCGGCGGTCGTCGCGGGCGCGTGCATCGGCTTCCTCCGGCACAACTTCTTCCCCGCTCGCATCTTCATGGGCGACTCGGGCGCCCTCGTGCTCGGATTCACGCTCGCGACCGTCTCCGTCGCCGGCCTCCTGAAGACGGCGTCGACAGTCGTCCTCGTCCTGCCGCTGTTGATCCTGGCGGTGCCGATCATCGACACGTCGTTCGTCGTCGCGAAGCGCGTCAAGTACCGGCGGCCGATCTCCTCGCCCGACCGCTCGCATCTCCACCACCGGTTCATGGACATCGGGTTCTCGCAGCGGCGTGCGGCCGTCACGATGTGGGCGTGGACCGCCAGCCTCGGGGCGGCAGCGCTCGCGACGCGGTTCATCCCGTTCCGCGCCGGCGGCCACTGGCACGGCGGCGAGACCGTCGCGGTCGCCGCAATCGCGGCCGCCGCGCTCGCCTTCTCGGTCTACGTGATCTACCTGCTCGAGATCGTCAAGCTCGCGAATCCGCGCGTCCGCCGCCGGCGCTCCGAGCGCGACGACGAACAGCGGCTCAGCGCCTGAGACAGATGCTGCGCGGCGGTACGGTCACGTTCGTCTTCACGGACATCGCGGGCTCGACGGAGCTCGTGAAGCGGCTGGGCGACCGCTACGTCGACCTGCTGGCAGAGCACCGGCGCCTGATCCGCGACGAGTTCACCGCCCGCGGCGGTCAGGAGATCGACACGCAGGGCGACGCGTTCTTCTTCTGCTTCGAGCGGGCCCGCGATGCCGTCGCCGCCGCCGTCGCGGCCCAGCGGGCGCTCGCCTCGCACGACTGGCCGGAGGGCGCCGACCTGCGCGTCCGGATGAGCCTGCACACGGGAGAGCCCGTCGTCGGGGAGGAGGGCTACGTCGGCATCGACGTCCACCGCGCGGCGCGAATCTGCGCCGCGGGCCACGGCGGGCAGGTGCTCCTCTCGGCGACGACGGCGGCGCTCGTCTCGGGCGCCCTTCCGGAAGGCGTCTCGAAGCGCGACCTCGGCGCCATCCACCTGAGAGACATCGACGAGCCGGAGCAGGTGACGCAGCTCGTGATCGACGGGCTCCCCGCGAGCTTCCCGCCGCTCAGGGCGGAGCAGGAGGAGCCGATGGACTTCGGCGAGCGGCTCGCGCGGAAGATCCAGGCCGACGTCGAGCGGAAGATCGAGGCTGGGTTCGCCGGAGAGACGGTCGGGGGGTCGAAGGCGCTGACCGGGCTCGCGCTGTTCGGTCTCGTCACCCTCGTGCTCGTCGTCGCCGCAATCGTCGCGATCGTCCTGCTGGTCAAGCTTCTGGTGTAGGTCGTCCATCGCGAGTCGCCCGCACTCCCGTGTAGGACTGCGGGACGACGAGTGCAAGTGACAACTTGTCACTTGCGTTGGAGGTCACCCCGTCCCTTCGGAGGTCACCCGTCGTTTCGGAGGTCACCCCGTCCTTTCGAAGATCACCCCCGTCGTTTCGGAGGTCACCCCGTCCTTTCGAAGATCACCCGTCCTTTCGAAGATCACCCCGTCGTTTCAGAGGGTCACCCCCGTCGTTTCGGAGCTCACCCCTCGGGCCGCCAGCTGCGCTCGTCCTCGACCGCGCGCCTCGCCCGGGCTCGGCGCTCGGCGCGCCGAAATGTCTCGTCCGAGGCGCTCTGAAGGGAGCGAGCCCGCAGCCATCCCTCGAGAATCGGCTCCCACACGCCTGGAAGGTCGGCATCGTCGCGAGCGTTGCGGACGAGCCGGCGAACGGTCTCGTAGCTCGGACGATGGAATCCGTGGCCGGCGGCGAAGCGCCCGGCCTCGCGGCAGATCTCCGCGGTCGAGCGGTCAGACGCGGCCAGGCGCCGGACCTCGACGACGAGCGGCCAGGGCAGCCGAGGCGAGCTGCGCGACATAAATCCAGCATGCCGTGCCCCGTCCGGCGACTCTGTGTCGAGATCCGCGCCACTTCGTCACGGCCCGCGGCCCGAACCGCGCAAGTGACAATGTGTCACCTGCGCAGGAGCGGCCTTCGTACGATCGACGGGTCAGGAGCGGGACGCCGCGCGCGCGACGAAGTCGAGGAGCGCGTCGGTGAACACCGGCGAGAGCTGTGGATTGTGGCCGTGCCCGGGGAGGACGAGCCGTTCGGCGGCGAGCTCGCGCTCGAGGACGTCGCAGATCGCGTCGAACGCCGGGTGGTGCGCGCCGGAGACGACGAGCGTCGGCAGCCCGAGCGCGCGGAGCTCGTCGAGGGGGATGTCCGCCTCCCACGGCCCTCGCTCGAGTGCCAGCGCGCGTGCACCCTGCTCCAGGGCGGGTGGGAGTGGGGACGGAGGGTCGAAGTCCGAGCCGACGGCGGTCAGGAAGATGCGCAGGAACGTCTCGGGGTCGAGCCGCGCTCCCTCTGCATAGACCTCGGCCCCACGGCGTGCGAAGTCCGCCACGACGGGATCGTCGAGCGCGACGCGGGTGCACGGTGGCTCGATCACCGTGACGGAGGCGAGACGGCGACCGACCTCGGCGGCCGCGAGCAGCGTGACGACACCGCCGTACGAGTGGCCCACGAGGTGATCGCCGTCCGCGAGGCGCTTCGCGAGCCAGTCCGCGTGCCGCTCGAAGTCGACCGCCTCGAGCGGCCCGGGCGGGAAGCCGGGGCGCTCGAGCACGACGAGGTCGGCATCGGTGACGCTCCGACGCTGCTCACGCCACGTGCCGCGGCCTCCGACGACGCTCCCGTGGACGAGGACGATGCGCTCCACCGTTGCCACTAACTTAGCCTCATTCCGCTTTATGGAGCGGAATCTGGCTGTTACAAGCGGGTTGGTATGCTCCCGGTCCCCATGGCCGCCGCAGCTCCCTCGTCGCCTCATTCGCTCGCCACGGCCTCCGGGCTCCTGCTCGGCACGATGGGGCTCGCGATGGCGGTCGGCGCGCTCCTCGGCTGGCTCCTCGGCTCGGCGGGCATCGGTCTCCTCGTCGGCGCGATCATCGGAATCCCGCTCTCGATCGCCGTCGTCTACGCCGTCTACTCCCGCGCGGGCTCGTGAGCGCGCGGGTGTTCGAGACGCCGCGTCCGGTTCCCGGGCGCCTCGTTCCCGCGCTCGCCGGGTCGGCCGTCGTCGCGCTCGCCCTGCCGCTCTTCGTCGCCGCGGGCTGGCCGCTGCGCGGATGGCTCCTGGCGGCGACGCTGTGGCTCGCGGGACAGCTGTTCGCGCTCCTTCTGACGCGGCTCCCACTCGGCACGGGTAACCTCGCCGCCGCAGGCATGCGCGGGATCGGCACGAGCTTCAGGGCACTCCTGATCGGCATTCCCCTCGTCGCGGTGACGATCGCAGACGAGCGCGTCGGCATGGCCGCGGCCGCCGTCTACGTGCTCGCGTTCACGGTCGAGCTGGCCGTGTCGCTCGTCGAGTACTTCGGCCAGGAGGCACGCGCGTGACGCG
>DATAPC010000052.1:0-8567 GCA_036265415.1 Gaiella sp. | reverse complement strand
CGCTCCTGCGCGAGCGTGTCGCGATCGCGGATCGTCACCGTCTCGTCCTCGAGCGTCTGCTCGTCGACCGTCAGCGCCCAGGGTGTCCCGATCTCGTCCTGCCGGCGGTAGCGGCGCCCGATCTGGCCGCCGTCGTCGTGCTCGGCGACCATCGCCCGGCGGAGCTCGGCGTGGAGCGCTCTCGCTCGCTCGGCCATTCCCGGGTCGCGCGGGACGAGAGGGAGGACGGCGACCTTCACCGGCGCGAGCTCAGGGTGGAGGCGCAGGACGGTCCGCTGCCGCTCGGCGACGACCTCCTCGTCGTACGCGTCGCAGAGAAACGCCAGCATCGCCCGGTTGACCCCCGCAGCCGGCTCGATCACGGCGGGGACGTAGCGCTCGCCGGTTCCGCCGTCGACCCATTCGAGCGTGGTTCCCGACGCCTCGGTGTGCGCGGTGAGGTCGAACGTCCCGCGGTTCGCGACGCCCTCGAGCTCCGACCAGCCGATCGGGTAGAGGAACTCGATGTCGCTCGTCCCGCTCGAGTAGTGCGACAGCTCGTCCGCGTCGTGGGCGCGCACCCGTAGGCTCTCGGGGCGGATGCCGTAGCGGACATACCAGGCGACCCGCTCGTCGATCCAGTAGCGGTACCACTCGTCCGCCTCGGCTGGCGGCACGAAGAACTCCATCTCCATCTGCTCGAACTCGAGCGTGCGGAAGATGAAGTTCCCGGGCGTGATCTCGTTGCGGAACGACTTTCCGATCTGCGCGATCCCGAAAGGCGGCCTCCGCCGGGCGAGCTGGGCGACGTTCTTGAAGTTGACGAAGATGCCCTGCGCCGTCTCGGGACGGAGGAACACGCGTTGGCCCGTCTCCTCGACCGGCCCGACACGCGTCTCGAACATCAGGTTGAACTGGCGCGCGTCGGTGAGATCGCAGTCCGGCGTCTCCCCGGGATGCTTGCTCGGCCGCTTGCCGCACTCCTCCTCGGCAAGGTGGTCGGCCCGGAAGCGCCTCTTGCAGAAGCGGCAGTCGACGAGCGGGTCGGTGAAGCCGGAGACGTGGCCCGATGCCTCCCAGATCTTCGGGTGGAGGATGATCGCGGAGTCGAGCGCGACGATGTCGTCGCGCTCCTGCACCATGGTCTCGAGCCAGCGCGCCTTGACGTTCTCCTTGAGGAGGACGCCGTAGTGCCCGTAGTCGTACGACGAGCCGAGGCCGCCGTAGATCTCCGACGACGGGAACACGAACCCGCGGCGGCGCGCGAGCGAGACGATCTTGTCCATCGTGACGTCCGTGGCCATCGGGCCGTCAACGCTACCCTCGGCCGCGTGGCGGGGCGGGGCACACCGGCGATCGCGACGGCGGAGCGGTCGGGCATCGCGTTCCGGGTGCACGAGTACGAGCACGACCCGCGCGCGGCCTCCTTCGGGCACGAGGCGGTGGAGAAGCTCGGCCTCGACCCTGCCCGAGTCTTCAAGACGCTCGTCGTGGACGTCGACGGCGAGCTGACGGTGGCGGTCGTTCCGGTGGAGGCGCAGCTCGATCTGCGCACGCTCGGCAAGCGCGCTCGGATGGCCGAGCCGAGGGCGGCCGAGCGCGCCACCGGGTACGTGACCGGCGGGATCAGCCCGCTAGGCCAGCGACGGCGCCTCCCCACGGTGCTCGACGAGTCGGCCCTCGCGTTCGAGACGATTCACGTGAGCGCCGGTCGCAGAGGGCTGGAGCTCGAGCTCGCGCCCGGCGACCTGCTCGCCCTCACCGGAGGGCGGGCGGCGGCTGTAGCCTCCCGCCGGTGAGCGACCAGGTTCCCGTCGAGCTCCACATCATCTCCGACTCGACGGGTGAGACCGCGGCGCGGCTCGTCCTTGCGCTCGAGGCCCAGTTCCCGCATCTGCCCTTCGAGGAGGTGCGCCACCCGCGAGTCGAGTCGATCGATGACCTCGCTCTCGCCGTCGCGCGTGCGCGGGGACGGCCCGCGGTGATGGTCTACACGCTCGTCGAGCCGGGCCTACGAGACGAGATGCGGCGGCTCTGCCGCCGCTCGCGCGTCCACTACTGCGACCTCCTCGGCCACCCGATCGACTCCATCTCTCGTGTCGCGGGCGTCGCCGCGCGGATGGAGCCCGGCGCGCGCGCGCCGCTCGACCAGACGTACTTCAAGCGGATCGAGGCGATCGAGTTCGCCGTGCGCTACGACGACGGCATCGGCGGCGGCCTCGACGAGGCCGACATCGTCCTCGTCGGGGTGTCCCGGACGTCGAAGACCCCGCTGTCGATCTACCTCGGCTATCTCGGCCACAAGGCTGCGAACGTGCCCGTCGTGCGAGGCGTGGAGCTGCCACAGCACCTCTTCGAGATCGACCGGGCGAAGATCGTGGGCCTCACGATCGACCCGGAGCGGCTCGCCGAGATCCGCGAGGAGCGCGTGCGCTCGATGGGCGCGCCGCGGCGCCGCTATGCCGATCTCGAGGTCGTGTTCGAGGAGCTCGACGCGGCGTCACGCATCCACCGGCGGCTCCGCTGCCCCGTGATCGACGTCTCCGATCTTTCGGTCGAGGAGACGGCGATGCGGATCATCCGCCTGGTCTCCGAGCGCCACCGGCGACGGGAGACCGCGAAGGCGTGAGCTCGCACAACGCGAAGTACGGGCCGCTCGCGCGAGGCATCCGGCGCGACCTGGCGGAGAAGGGCTGGGTGCCGGTCAGGTTCTGGGTGGTCTGGTGGACGGCGCTCGCCGTCGCGATGGTCGCTTTCTATGTCGTCCTGACGCCGATCTGGCTCGGTCTGCGTGCGGCCGCCTGGGTCGCGGAGCTGCGGTCGCGCGTCGCCCGCTGAGCGGCGCAGGGCAATGCGGTGTCAGACACCGATGTGTGTCAACCCGTGACCGTGCCGATTGTGTGCCGACTCGTCCCCAGTCGAAACCACCTGCTCAGGACGTCCTTTCGACCGGTCACGGCTCGGCGGTGTCGCGCCTTCGTCTGCGGAGTGGGCGCGTACCACCCGTAAGGGCAGTGGTTTCGTGGGTGTGGATCGATCGGTGCTGATTCGGCACTCTTTCCCCTTGACACGATTCGGTGTCTGACACCGGTTGTCCGTCCTGACACCGCGCGTGTCTCAGAAATGCATTCACCTCGGCCTGAGTCCCGAGCCGCGCGACGCGGAAACGGGCGAGCTCGGACGGGTAGCGCTGGCGGCGCCGGGGCTCGTTGCGGAGCGCGAACACGATCAGCGAGTCGCGCCCCGAGAAGACGTAGCGCAGCGACTCGCGATTCCCGTTCCACAGCTCGTGGCGGAGCACGATCCGCCGGATCGTGCGGCCGACGAGGCGGGGCAGCCAGACGCGACGCGGCAGGTCGAGCCAGACGACGGTGTCCGCGCGCGCGAGCACGAGGTGGCCGAGCTTCGACTGGTAGGAGCCGTCGATCACCCACCGTTCGCCCGCGACGATCGGCTCGACCCGGCGTCGGAGCTCGTTCGCGTCGAGCTCCCTCCACCCGGCCCGGTGGTGGATCGCGTCGAGCTCCCAGTACGGGGCATCGAGGGACGCCGCGAGCGCGCGGGCGACGGTGGACTTGCCACAGCCGCTCGCATTGGCGATGACCGCGACCCGACGCATCACGCGAGTTGTAGTTCGCGACGGAGTCCACAGCCTGTACGTAGGATCCGCGCCGTGCGACTCGTGTACGGATTCGACGAGGTCGCCCCCGGCGGGCGCGAGCTGCTCGGCGGCAAGGGAATCGGGCTCGCCGAGATGACCGCGCTGGGCATCCCGGTGCCGGCCGGGTTCACGGTCACGACCGACGCGTGCCGGGAGACGATGCGTACCGGGGAGCCGCCGCAGGCCTTGTGGCCCGAGGTCGACGAGCACGTCGAGCGGCTCCAGCAGCGGTCGGGCAAGCGGTTCGGCGATCCGCACGAGCCGTTGCTCGTCTCCGTCCGCTCGGGCGCCGCGATCTCGATGCCCGGGATGATGGACACGATCCTCAACCTCGGCCTCAACGACACGGCTGTCGAAGGGCTCGCGGAGGCGACGGGGAACCCGCGCTTCGCATACGACTCGTACAGGCGCCTGATCCAGATGTACGGCGAGGTCGTCGACGGCGTCGAGCCCCACCTCTTCGAGGAAGAACTCCAGGGTCTCAAGGAGCAGCGCAGCGTTCGGCAGGACGTCGAGCTCACCGCGGACGACCTCCGCGAGCTGATCGCGACGTTCCAGCAGATCTACGAGCGGGAGGTCGGCACATCGTTCCCGCAGGATGCCCGCGAGCAGCTGCAGCGGTCGATCCGCGCGGTGTTCGACTCCTGGGAGTCGCCGCGCGCGAAGGTCTACCGCCGGACGTACGACATCCCGGACGACCTCGGCACGGCGGTCAACGTGGTCCAGATGGTCTTCGGGAACATGGGCGACACCTCCGCGACGGGGGTCTGCTTCACGCGCGATCCCTCGACCGGTGAGCGGCGCCTGTACGGGGAGTTCCTGCTCAACGCGCAGGGTGAGGACGTGGTCGCCGGGATCCGCACGCCGGAGCCGATCGAGCGGATGCGAGACATCCTCCCCGCCGCCTACGCACAGCTGACGGAGACGCTCGACCGCATGGAGGAGCACTACCGCGAGATGCAGGACATCGAGTTCACCGTCGAGGACGGCACGCTCTACCTGCTGCAGACGCGGACGGGGAAGCGGACGGCGCAGGCGGCGCTCCGCATTGCGGTGGAGATGACCTCCGAGGGGCTCATCTCGCGCGAGGAGGCGGTCGCGCGGGTCGACGCGGGCCAGCTCGACCAGCTGCTGCACCCGATGATCGACCCGGCAGCCGACGTCGACGTCGTCGCCACCGGCCTCAACGCGTCTCCCGGAGCGGCATCCGGCGCGATCGTGCTGGACGCCGACCTCGCCGAGGAGCGTGGGCGGGCCGGTGAGGACGTGGTCCTCGTCCGATGGGAGACCACGCCCGACGACATCCACGGCCTCGTCCACGCGCGCGGCGTGCTGACGGCGCACGGCGGGATGACGTCGCACGCCGCCGTGGTGGCGCGCGGCATGGGGAAGCCCTGCGTCGCTGGCTGCGAGGCGCTCTCGATCGACGTCCGTGCCCGCACGCTGCGAATCGGCGAGGTGGAGCTGAAGGAAGGCGACCGGCTGACGATCGACGGCGGCACCGGCCGGGTGATCGTCGGCAGCGTGCCGCTCGTCCCGCCCGCGATCGACGAGAACTTCGGGACGATCCTCGGCTGGGCGGACGATGTGCGCCGCCTTCGCGTCCGCGCGAATGCCGACACGCCGGAAGATGCCGCGAAGGCGCGCGAGTTCGGGGCCGAGGGGATCGGCCTCTGCCGGACGGAGCACATGTTCATGGCGGCGGACCGGCTACCCGTCGTCCAGGAGATGATCCTCGCCGCCGACGAGCGGTCGCGCCGCGCCGCGCTCGACCGGCTGCTGCCCGTGCAGCAGGGCGACTTCGAGGCGATCTTCGAGGCGATGGCCGGCCACCCGGTCACGATCCGCCTGCTCGACCCGCCGCTCCACGAGTTCCTCCCTTCGGTCGAGGAGGCGACATCCGACGCGATGCGTCGCCGCATCGAGCAGCTCCACGAGGCGAACCCGATGCTCGGCACCCGCGGCTGCCGCCTTGGCCTCCAGTGGCCCGAGATCTACGAGATGCAGGTGCGCGCGATCGTGCGGGCTGCGAAGGCGGTCGCCGACCGGACCGGCGAGGCGCCGCACGTCGAGATCATGCATCCGCTGGTCGGCTTCGCCGAGGAGCTTCGCCGCCTTCGCGAGCTGACGGAGCGGGTCGCGGCGGAGGAGCCCGAGGTCGACTACCTCTGCGGGACGATGATCGAGCTCCCGCGTGCGTGCGTGCGCGCGGACGAGATCGCGGAGTACGCCGACTTCTGCTCCTTCGGCACGAACGACCTGACCCAGACGGCGCTCGGCTTCTCGCGCGACGACGCCGAGGGGAAGTTCCTCACGTACTACCTCGAGCACGGCGTCCTCGAGCGGAACCCGTTCGAGGTGCTCGACCGCGACGGCGTCGGCGACCTGATGCGCATCGCCGTCGAGCGGGGCCGCGGCGTCGACCCCGAGCTGAAGCTCGGGATCTGCGGTGAGCACGGCGGCGAGCCGCGCTCCGTCGCGTTCTGCCACGAGATCGGGCTCGACTACGTCTCGTGCTCGCCCTACCGGGTGCCGCTCGCGCGGCTCGCGGCCGCGCAGGCGGCCCTCGCCGATGCGGGCGTGACGTCGGTCGCCGTCGGCGGCTGACCGCGGCGGATGCCAGCGACTCCCGAGGCGGCCCTGCGAGCCGTCGAGCGGCGCTTGGTCGGCCCGAACGGCGGCCACGAGGCGTCACTCGCCGGGCGGATGGAGCACTACGCGATCCCCGGCGCTGCGCTCGCGCTGATCGCGGACGGCGAGCTCGCAGCCGAGCGGGCCTATGGCCTCAAGGAGGCTCGGCGCCCGGATCGCGTGAGCACGACGACGCGGTTCCAGGCCTGCTCGATCAGCAAGCCCCTCGCCGTCCTCGGCATGCTCCGCCTCGCCGACCGGGGGCTGCTCGACCTCGACACCGACGTCAACGTGTTGCTCCGCTCGTGGCGCGTCCCGCCGAACGCGTCGTGGCAGCCGCGCGTCACGCTGCGGCAGATCGCGAGCCATACCGCCGGCCTCACGGGCGGCGGCTTCCCTGGCTATGGCCGCGGCGCACCGTTGCCGACACTGACGCAGATCCTGACGGGCGCGTTCCCGGCCAACACGGCCGGGATCCGCGTCGACACCGTGCCGGGCGTCGAGTTCCGCTACGCGGGCGGTGGGACGACCGTCCTGCAGCAGGTGCTCGAGGACGTCACCGGGAGGCCGTTCGCCGATCTCCTGCACGAGCTCGTCCTCGAGCCGCTCGGCATGACCCGGAGCGGCTACACGCAGCCGCTCCCCGAAGATCTGCACGACGAGGCGGCCATCGCGCACGGATCGGACGGAGCGCCCGTCGAGGGCGGGTGGCACGTCTACCCCGAGCTCGCTGCGGCGGGGCTGTGGACGGTGCCGGGCGACCTCGCGCGGTACGCGATTGCCGTGCAGCGGGCGGCTGCCGGGGCACCGGGAGCCGTCCTCGGGCCCGAGCTGACCACGTCGATGCTCGCGCCGCACGCCCCCGCGAGCTCGAGGCTCGGCGGGCTCGACTCCCTCGGTCTCGGGCTGTTCCTCGGTGGGCGCGACGCCGTGTGGTTCGGCCACAGCGGCGGGAACGAGGGGTTCAGATGCCACCTCCTCGCGCATCGGGAGGCGGGCTGCGGCCTTGTGGTGATGACGAACGGCGCGCGCGGGCACTTACTCGTCGCGGAGATCCTCGACGGCGTCGCGCGGGAGCTCGAGTGGCCCGACTACGAGGGGGCCGGCCTCGAGGGCGACGCGCATGCACCCCGCGGGATCGACGCGCTCGTGGGTGTCTACGAACTCCGGCCGGACACCCGGATCGTGGTCGAGCAGGACGGCGACGACCTTCTCGTGACGGTCGCGGCGCAGGCGCCGATCCGCTTCCTCCGGGTCTCGGAGAGCGAGTTCGGCTCGTTCGCCGTCGAGACGACGCTCGCCTTCGGGGAGGCAGGCGCCGGCGGCGCAGGGGAGCTCGTCCTCCGTCAGAACGGCGGCGCGCTCACGTGCCGTCGGGTTGTCTGACGACCCGCGTCAGACGTAGCTCTGGACGCGCACGTACGCGACGACGAAGCTCGCGACCATGATCAGGACGACGAGCACCGGCCCCAGCGACCGCGGGCGCGCGTAGCGGAAGTGCGCCAGCGCGAACGTCGCGAGGATCCCTCCGGCGAGGCCGCCGAGATGGCCGCCGACCGAGATGTTCGGGATCGCGAAGGTCAGCGCGAGGTTCAGGACGATCAGGCCGAGCGCCTGGCCGGCAAACGATCCCGTCGCCATGTACTCGAGGACGAGCAGCGCGCCCATGATCCCGTAGATCGCCCCGGAGGCCCCGACGGTCGGCTGGTTGGGGTTGCTCAGCAGCAGGGCGCCCGCCGAGCCGGCGATGCCGGAGACGAAGTAGAGGAGCAGGAACCGGGACGACCCGAGGGCCTGCTCGACGACCGTCCCGAGCCAGTAGAGCGCGAGCATGTTGAACGCGAGATGAAGCAGGCTCGCGTGCAGGAACATCGCGGTGACGAGCCGGTACCAGTCGCCGTTCCCGACGTCGGTGCCGACGAGCTGCCAGCTGTTGAACAGGTTGCCGCCCGGCGCGCTGACACCGGCACCCTGGTAGACGGTGACGATGTACACGAGGACGTTGAGCGCGACGAGGGCGACCGTCGCCGGCGCCTCGAGGCCCGCGAACGTCCGCTGTGCCCGGCGCGCCGTGTTCTGCGTCGACGCTGCCGGACGTCGCCTCGCCGCACCGACACCGGCGTGGTCGGGGCACTTGATGCCGACCGGCGCGAACGTCATGCACTCCTCGCAGATCGGCCGCCCGCACTCCGAGCACGAGACGAGCGTCTCGCGGCCCGGATGCCGGTAGCAGTGGGGCGTGTCGCTCACCTCGCGGCTAGCGTACCCGCGTGCGGGTTCACGTCGCGTTCACTCC
>DATAPC010000051.1:0-24729 GCA_036265415.1 Gaiella sp. | reverse complement strand
CGATCTGCTCGGCCTGGTCGACGAGCTCGCTCGTCTCCCCGACGCGCTCGCGGCCCAGCCGCGCGATCTCCTGGCCGGCGCGGATCAGCCCTCGCAGCGTCGCCGTCTCCTTGACGATCCGCGCGTAGTGCTCGACGTTCGCCGTGGCGGAGACGAGTGCCGCGAGCTCGGCGACGCGCGACGTCCCGCCGATCTGCTCGAGCTCGCCACGTTCCTCGAGCTCGTTCGCGAGGGTGATCGCATCGACCGGCTCGCCCTTCGCCCAGAGCGCGAGACACGTGCGGTAGATGGTGCCGTGGGAGCCGCGGTAGAAGTCCGAGGCGTCGACGATCTCGGTGACGGCGCCGATCGCCGTCTCCGAGAGGAGCATCGCGCCGAGCACGGCCTCCTCGGCCTCGAGGTTCTGGGGCGGTACGTCCGCCAGGTGCGCTGCGTGCACGGCGCTCACGGCGCCGGATCCAACCTGTCGCGGGTGGTCATGTCCAGCGGGGCCTACCATCGGCGGTGGCGCCCTCCGGTGCAGGAACAACGGAACACATGTTCCCATGATATCCACGGCTCCGGCCGAGTTCTCCACCGCGTCCCGACCGTGCGTGCGGCGCCCGGCGTCCGCTCGGAGCGGGAAATACCGCGGGTCGTCCACAGGCCGCGCACCGCTCCTGTGGGCCGTGTGGACGGGTCTGTGGACGGAAGAGGGCCCCGCAGGGGCCCTCTCGTCAGTGCGTTCCGGCGTCGGCCGGCTCGGCGTCGCCCTCGTCCAGGAGGTCTTCTCCGGCGAGCGCGTCCTCCGTTGCGCGGACGGCCTCCTCGTGTGCTTCGGCCGCCGCCTGCGCCTCGGCCGACTCGGCGGCCTCGAGCGCCTGCAGCTCCTCCTCCGGCGGCAGCTCCCCGCCCTCGGGGACGACGAGCGTCTTCACCTCGGCGGTCACGCCCTCGAAGACGTGGACCGGGATCGAGTAGCGCCCGATCCGCTTGATGACGTCGAGGTCGACCTTGCGGCGGTCGACGCGGATCTTCCGCGTCCGCCAGAGCTCCTCTGTGATGTCGGTGGGCGTGACCGAGCCGAAGAGCGCCCCTGTCGGGCCCGCCTTGACCTCGAACCGCAGGACGGTCTTCTGCAGCGTGGCCGCGATCTCGGCGGCGTGCTCGGCCGACCTCGCCTCGTGGCGCGCCCGCTCCCGGTCGATCCGCTCGATCTCGGCGATCCGCCCGGGTGTCGCCACCTCGGCGAGGCGCCGCGGCAGGAGGAAGTTGCGGGCATAGCCGCGCTTCACGTCGACGACCTCGCCCTTGAGGCCGAGCTTCTCCACGTCGCTCGTCAGGATGACCTGCATCACGCCCCCTGGACGTAGGGCAGCAGCGCCATCACGCGGGCCCGCTTGACCGCCACCGCGACCTGGCGCTGGTGACGGCGGCACGCGCCGGTGATGCGGCCGTTGCGGATCTTGCCCTTCTCGGAGATGTAGCGCCGCAGCTGGTTGACGTTCTTGTAGTCGACCTCCGGGACCTTGTCCTTGCAGAAATGGCAGCTCTTGCGCCGACCCCCGGTCGCCCCCGGGCCGGGCCGCTTGCGCGGTTGTGTCTTCGCAGCCATCGGCGGCCTCCTAGAACGGGATGTCGTCGTCGGTGGGGGATGCGGGGAAGTCGCCAGCGGGCGTCGCCGCGGCGTCGGCGGGGATGTAGCCGCCGCCGCCGCCGTCGCCGTCACCACGGCCCCCGAGGAACTGCACGGAGTCGGCCACGACCTCGACCGCCTGGCGCTTGTTCCCCTCCGGGGTCTCCCACTCGCGCCACTCCAGGCGACCGTCCACGCCCACGGGGCGCCCCTTCGACAGGTACTGGGCGCAGCGCTCTCCCTGGTTGCCCCAGACGGTGATGTCGAAGTAGTTTGGCTTGTCGACCCACTGACCCGTCTCGTCCTTGCGCCTCGTGTTGACGGCGAGCCGGAGGTTGCAGACGGCGGTGCCGGAGGGCGTGTGTCGGAGCTCCGGATCCTTCGTCAGGTTGCCGACGAGCACGACGCGGTTGATGGAAGCCATGGGCTACTCCTCCTCCAGGGTGTCCGCGGTCCCGGTCCGGGCATCGTCGCCGATCGCCGCACCCACCGCCATTGGCTCCGACGGACCCCCCTCCGGACGACGCGTCGCCATGTGACGCATCACGTCGTCGTCGATCTTGAGCACGCGGGAGAGCTCGTCGAGGGTCTCCGGGCTCGACGTGAAGCTCAGGAGGTGGTAGATCCCCTCCTCCTTCTTGTCGATCGGATAGGCGAGCTTGCGCCGGCCCCACACGTCGTGGCGTTCCAACGTCCCGCCGCCCTTCTCGATCAGGGCGCGCAGCCGTGCCACGACATCGGCCTGCTTGGCCTCGGCCAGCTCGGGGTCCAGCAACAGCAGAATCTCGTACTCGGTCACGCGTTCCCGTTCTCCTTCCTTCGGTCTGAATCGGCCCCGCCGGGTGTGTGCGGCGCCCGGGAGCGGCGTCGCGCGGCGTGGCAGGAAGCCGGCGAAGGGTAGCAGCGGCGCGCTCGCCGGCCGTGTCGGTGGCGTCGACCGGCTAGGGACTACGATGCCCGGGTGCGCAGGCTCTTCGGGTGGACGGCAGGGCTCGTCGGCATCGCCGCGCTCGCCCGGCTGCTGGCCAGGCGGCAGGCGCGGAGCGCCGCCGCGCCGCCTCCGGCGGTCGACCCGGCGCAGGAGCTCCGCCGCAAGCTGGACGAATCGCGGGCGGAGGAGATAGCCGGGGTTCCGCCGACGAGCGCCGGGCCGGCTGCGCCGACCGAGCCGAAGGAGACGATCGACGAGCGGCGGGCACGCGTCCACGCAAAGGCGCAGGAGGCGCTCGAGGCCATGGAGGCCCTGCAGGAGCCGCCAGCGTGAGCGAGCCGCCGACCCCCGACGTTGCAGAGACGCTCGCGCGCCTCGAGCAGCAGGTCGCCGCGCTCCGCGACGAGGTGCACGACCTCGCGCCCGGCTCGACGCTTCCGCCTCCGAGCCCGGAGCTGTCGGCACCGGGCAGCTATGCGTGGGTCTCGGCGCTCGACAGCCCTGTGCGGCGCCGTCCGCAGGTTCCGCGGCTGCTCCTCGAAGCGCTGTTTCTCGGCGCAGCGGCCGCCGCCGCCGCGATCGCGGACCTCGACGCGATCGCGATCGCCGGCGTGATGATCGGCGCCTGGGTGCTCGTCGCGCTGATCGAGTGGGCCGCGTCCCGGGCCGACCAGCGGCAGGAGATCCCGGTCTACGCGCCGCTCCCTGCGGCTCCGCCCGGTGCGGATCCGGCGTGGTTCACGCCGCCCGTCGAGCAGACCCTCCTCGACACGTCGGGCGGCGACAACGTCACCGAGGTGACGCGCCTGCCTCCGCGGCTGGACGATCCCGAGTCGACGATCGAGCAGCGGCCGGCCGTCTGAGGCGCTCCCCGGCGCCACGGTGAATCGAGCCTAGGCTTCCTCGGCGCGTGCTCTTCCCGACCGCCACCTTCGCCATCTTCTTCCTGATCGTCCTGCCGCTCTCGTGGCTGACGATGCCGTGGCCGCACCGCTGGCGGCCCTTCATCGTTGCGGCGAGCTATGTGTTCTACAGCTGGTGGGACTGGCGGTTCGTCTTCCTCCTCGCCGGGTGCACGCTCTGGAACCAGGTGCTCGCCGTGCGCATCTGGCGCTCGCGCGTGGAGGCACGACGCAAGGCGCTCCTCGTCCTCGCGCTCGCGGGGAACGTCGGCGTGCTCGGCTACTTCAAGTACTACGACTTCTTCGTCTCCTCGAGCGACAACATGGCTGACGTCGTCGGACTCGACCTGCCCCTCTCGCTCAAGTCGATCGTCCTGCCGGTCGGCATCTCGTTCTTCACGTTCATGGCGATCAGCTACGTGGTGGATGCCTACCGGGGCGACTTCGAGCCGACGACGCTCGAGAAGTTCGCCGTCTACCTCTCGTTCTTCCCCCACCTCGTCGCGGGACCCATCGTCCGGCCGGCGGAGCTGATCCCGCAGATCGAGACGCCGCGCGACCCCCGCCGCGTCGACACGAGCCGCGCCTTCTACCTGATCGCGACCGGCCTGTTCAAGAAGGTCGTGATCGCGAACTACCTCGCGTCGTCGATCGTCGACGAGGTCTTCGCCGCGCCGGGCCAGCACTCGTCGCTCGAGATCCTGATCGCGGTCTACGCGTACGCCGTCCAGATCTACGCCGACTTCTCCGGCTACACGGACATCGCGATCGGGGTCGCGCTCCTGCTCGGCTTCCAGTTCCCCCAGAACTTCGACTCGCCGTACGCCGCCGTCTCGGTGCAGGACTTCTGGCGGCGCTGGCACATGACGCTCTCGCGCTGGCTCCGCGACTACGTCTACATCCCGCTCGGGGGCAACCGCGGCAGCTCGCTGGCGACCTACCGGAACCTCATGCTGACCATGCTGATCGGTGGGCTCTGGCACGGGGCGGCGTGGACGTTCGTCGTGTGGGGCGGCCTCCACGGGTCCGCGCTGGCCTGGGAGCGCTGGCGCCGCGAGCGCGGCGGCGCCGCCGGGACGCCCTCGACAGGTTGGAAGCTCTGGCGGGCCCGGGTCGTGACGTTCCACTTCGTGTGCCTCGCATGGATCTTCTTCCGCTCGGACTCCTTCGGCGCGGCATGGGACATGATCGAAGGGCTGTTCACGAACTGGGGCGCGCCGTCGCCTCTCGTGACGACCGGCGTGCTGCTCGCGATCGCGGTCGGGATCGGCTCCCAGTACCTCCCCGCTCGGATCCCACGGCTCGTCATGGCCCGCTTCTCGCGTCTGCCCGTCCTCGGGCAGGCGACGGTCCTCGCGCTCGCGCTGATGGTGACGAGCGTCCTCGGCCCGGAGGGCGTGGCACCCTTCATCTACTTCCAGTTCTGATGGCCGAACGCCCGCTGCCACCTCTCCCGCCGCTGCCCGAGGACGAGACCCGCACCCTCGAACGGGCCGCGACGGGAACCGCCGAGGCGCCTCCGTCGCCGCCCGAACGGCCCAGCCCTCGCCGCGGCGAGGGCCCTCGCCGCCGGGAGTGGAGCGCAGGGCACGCGCTCGTGGTCTGCGTGCTGGCGCTCGCGATCGGTCTCCTGCTGAACGCGCCCGGCATCCACAAGTCCGCCTACAACAAGCCGGACGGGTGGCAGCGGGACGTCGCCCTGGCGATCACGGGGCCGCTCGCCGGCGTGAGCCACGCGCTCCTCCTCGATCGGCCGCGCGAAGGCGTGCAGACGCTCGTCGGCCGCTCGGGCGCCGACGAGATCGACACGGACCTCGGACTGCCCCCTCCCGCTCCCGCGAGGGCCGCCCCCGGCACGCACACTCCCTCGACCGGCAAGAAGCCTCCACCGGCCTCGGCGCCGAAGCGGACGAGGAAGCTCGCCTTCTCCCCGAAGCGGAAGCTCCGGATCTGGGTCGCCGGCGACTCGCTCGTGATCACGCCGGGGTATGCGATCGTGCGGGCCGCCGGCACGAGCCCCGCGATGGAGCCGGTCGGCACCGTCGACGGACGGGTCGCGACCGGCCTCACCCGCCCGGACGTCTTCAACTGGTTCGACGAGATCAGGGCGCGCGTGAAGGAGCTTCGCCCGCGTGCGGTCGTCCTCGGCTTCGGCGGGAACGACGACAAGGCGTACATGACGGGGCTCCCGGAAGGGACGTCGATCGGCGACTTCGGCAGCTGGTCGTGGCGGAGGGAGTACGCGCGGCGGGTCGGCGGCCTGATGGACGCGATCAACCGCGCGGGCGCGTTCGTGGTCTGGATCGGGCTCCCGCAGACCCGTTCGGCCGCGCAGACGCAGCGCTTCGACGTCGTCAATGCGGTGGTCGAGAAGGAGGCCCGCAGGCGCGAGGGCGGGGCGGCGTACGTCGACACGTACACGATGTTCGCCGGAGACGACGGCGGCTACGCCCAGTACCTGCCCGACGGCTCGGGCCGGCTCGAGAAGGTTCGCGCCGACGACGGCGTCCACTTCGAGCGCGCGGGCGGCGACATGATCGCGCGCGTCGTCCTGAAGGCGCTCAACCAGCAGTTCGACCTCACGAGCTGGCGCACGAAGCAGTCCGCCGGCTGATCGCGTCCCGCCGGAGGCGTGCAGAGCGGTCGTAGAGTTTCCGCATGGACGTCTGCCTGATGATCGAGGGCCAGGAGGGCGTGACGTGGGATCAGTGGCTTGCGCTTGCCCGCGGCACCGAGGCGGCAGGGCTCGGGGGCCTCTTCAGGTCCGATCACTACCGCTCGATCGTCCGCGGCGAGCCTGCGGGCTCGCTGGACGCGTGGGCGACGCTCGCCGCGCTCGCGGCGCTCACCGAGCGGATCCGCCTCGGGACGATGGTCTCTCCCGTCACGTTCCGCCACGCAGCCGTGCTCGCGAAGAACGTCGTGACGGTCGACCACGTGTCGGGCGGGCGCGTCGAGCTGGGGATCGGCGCCGGCTGGTACGAGGCCGAGCACGAGAGCTACGGCTTCACGTTCGGCACGCAGGGCTCCCGGCTCGACGAGCTCGACCGCCAGCTCGCGGAGATCACGCGTCAATGGATCGAGGCCGACGACGTCCGTCCCCGCCCGGTGCAGCAGCCCCGCCCGCCGATCATCGTCGGCGGCCGCGCGAAGCCGCGCACCGTCGCGGCGGCCGTTCGCCACGCCGACGAGTACAACACGACGTCTCCCTCGGTGGAGGAGGCCCGGGAGCGTGCACGGGCCGTTGGCGAGGCGTCGCGGGCCGCGGGCCGGTCGCCGCTCCGCTTCTCGATGATGACCGGCTGCGCGGTCGGCCGCGACGCGGCGGAGGTGCGTGAGCGGCTCGCGGCGTGGCGGAACGTGACGGGCAGCGAGGACCTGCCGCCCCTCAGCGGCACCGTCGACGAGGTGGCTGCGCGGCTCCGCGAGTACCAGGCGGTCGGCGTCGACCGGGCGATGCTCCAGCACCTCGTCCACGAGGACCTCGAGATGGTCGCGCTCCTCGGGGAGGTCGCCGCGCAGGTCGCTCCGTAGCGCCCGAGGGGCCGGCGTGCTATCACGGAAGCGGCGACGGAAGGACACGCATGCGAGCTCCGGCCCGTTTCGTGGCGTACGCGGCGCTCGCGCTGCTCACGGGCGCGGCGGCGCGGGCAACACCGCAAGCGAACGGGGCTCCTGATCCGAGCCGCTTCGTGCGGACGGTGGACAACCCCTGGTTCCCGCTCCGGCCAGGGGCGACGTTCGTCTACCGAGGCGTCAAGGACGGCGAGCCGAGCCGCGACGTCGTCCGGGTCACGAGCCGCACGCGGTTGATCCAGGGTGTGCGGTGCACAGCAGTGAGCGACCGCCTGTACACCTCGGGCGCGCTCTCGGAGCGCACGACCGACTGGTACGCGGAGGACCGCAACGGCACTGTCTGGTACTTCGGCGAGGACACGGCCGAGCTCGACCGCTCGGGGAACGTGACGAGCCGCGAGGGGTCCTGGCTCGCCGGAGTCGCGGGCGCGCGCGCTGGTATCTTCATGCCGGCACGGCCGGGCGTCGGGCAGCGGTTCCGGCAGGAGCTCCTGAGAGGCCACGCAGAGGACCACTTCCAGGTGTTGAGCCTGCGTGCGACCGTCCGCGTGCCGGCCGTCTCCTCCCGGCACGCGCTGCTCACGAAGGAGTGGACGCCGCTCGAGCCGGACGTCGTCG
Organism: Gaiella sp.; assembly: GCA_036265415.1. Taxonomy (GTDB): domain Bacteria; phylum Actinomycetota; class Thermoleophilia; order Gaiellales; family Gaiellaceae; genus Gaiella. The sequence goes on along the minus strand of DATAPC010000051.1, from coordinate 17,087 downwards.
ACCACAAGCTCTACGTGCGCGGCATCGGGCTCGTCGACGAGCGGACGATCCGCGGCGGCGACGAGCGGAACGCGCTCGTCAGCTGGTCGCGGTAGCGCCCCCCGCCGGCGCGGCGGGACGTCAGCGTGTCGGGAGCCGCTCGCCACTGGTACTCGCGGCCGAGCGGCGGGAGCTGCGCCCCCGAAGAACAGCGAGGAGTCGGAGCGAGCGGCGTCTGCGTCAGGCTCATCGGCAGACGGTCCGGCGGTTCGGGCGCTCCGAGCGCCCCCTCGCCGAGCCGCTCCGGGGTACCGTGGGCCGGTGGCCGAGGAACACGTGGTCGACGTCGCGGGGCGGGAGCTCGCGGTGACGAGCCCGAACAAGGTCTTCTTCTCGGAGCGCCAGGAGACGAAGTTCGACCTGGTGCGGTACTACCTCGCGGTCGCGGAGCCCTTGCTGCGCGCGACGGGCGGGCGGCCGACCCTCATGCAGCGCTTCCCCCACGGCGCCGAGGGAAGCTCGTTCTTCCAGAAGCGGGTCCCCGACTCGGCGCCGGACTGGCTCGAGACGACCATCGTCTCGACGCCGAACGGGACGACGTCGAGAGCGCTCGTCCTCGCCGACATGGCGCACGTCGTGTGGGCCGTCAACCTCGCCTGCCTCGGGTTCCATGTCTGGCCGTACCGCCACGACCGGCCCGAGGTCGTCGACGAGCTCCGCCTCGATCTCGACCCGCAGCCGGGCGTCGACTTCGGGGAGGTGCGCGCCGCGGCGGCCGAGCTGCGCCGCCTGCTCGACGAGCTCGGGATCGTCGGCTTCCCGAAGACGACGGGCAACCGTGGCCTCCACGTCTACGTCCGGCTCGAGCCGCGCTGGGATGCCTACGGCGTGCGCTCGGCCGCGGTCGCCGTCGCGCGGGAGCTCGAGCGGCGCCGGCCTGACCTGATCACCGCAGCCTGGTGGAAGGAGGAACGCGGCCGCCGCGTCTTCGTGGACTACAACCAGAACGCGCCGCACAAGACGGTGTTCGGGGCGTGGTCGGTACGCGCCCGCCCCGGCGCGCAGGTGTCGGCGCCGCTCCGCTGGGAAGAGATCGACGCCGTGCACCCGGACGAGCTGACGATGGCGACGGTCCCCGAGCGGCTCGCGGCGGACGGTGACCCGTGGGAGGCGGTGGACGACGAGCCGCAATCCCTGCAGCCGCTGCTCGAGCTCCACGAGCGAGACCGCGCGGCCGGTCTGATGGACGCGCCATGGCCCCCCGTGTACCCGAAGCAGCCGGACGAGCCGCCGCGCGTCGCGCCGAGCCGCGCTCGCAAGACTCCGTCGTAACCGGCGCAGCCGTCGGCACCGGCCGCGGAGCCGTTCCCCGGCTTCACTCGTCCGAGTGAGTCGAACGACGACGGTCACCCGATACAGGGAGAACGTCCTCGGATCGACGGCAGGAGCGGCGATGGAGCTGGAACTGGAAGGCTGGAAGGTCAAGGCGGCACTCGCGGCGGTCGCGGTCCTCGTCATCGCCGCGCCGTTCGTCCGGGCCAACATGTCGAACAAGAGCCGCGCCGAGGACTGGCACCACAGGGCAGTCGTCGCTGAGGAGTCCGTCACCGGGCTGCGCGTGGTGATCGCCGAGCGGAGCCGCGCGCTCAACCAGCGCACGTTGCAGGCGAACCAGCTCGTGAGCCGGCTCCAGTCGAACGGGACGGTGTTGCGCCGAACGAAGGTCAGCGTCGGCGCGCTCACGCGAGAGCAGCGTCGGCTGGCGACCCAGAACGCCAGGGTCGAGAGTGAGCGCCGCCAGCTGCGAGCGCGGCTCGCGACGCTCGAGAGCATCGCCTCCAGGCTCAGTGCCTGCGTGAAGAGCGGCACGTCCGCCAAGGGCAAGCGCACCGTCGCCGCTCGGCGCCAGGGCTGCAACAACGTCACCGCGAGCTTCGCCGCGTACCTGGAGCAGTCGCGTTGATCGTCGGACCCGGCTGGGCCTTTCTCGGGCTCGTCGCCGTCGGGCTCGCGGCGCTCGTTCTGCTCTCCGGCTGCGGACTCGTCGTGGTGGACGACGCCGCGAGCGGTCGAACGCGACTCGCCGCCCCGGCGCTCGTCGAGGCCGACCCCGGCGTCGAGGCACAGCGCGCCGGTTCCTGGACGCTGTCGCTGCGCCGCACGAGAAAGGTGGTGCGGGGCGGCCTGCTGCGGCTCAAGAGCCCGGAGTGCGACGGCACCCCGAGCGGCTCGGGCTTCGCGCTCGACTCGAGGATCGTCCTCGCCCAGGCCGGGGTTCTCCCCGGTGCGGGCGCGGTCAGGGTCGCAGCGCGGATGCGTCGCCCCAGGACGCTCGGCGCTGCACGCGTCTATCGGCTCGGCGAGCTCGGCATCGCGCGGGTGGACGGCAGGCTGCCGCGCAGGATCCCGCTCGCGGCCGGCGCCGCCCTCGGCGCCTCGGTCGCCGTGGTCGGCTATCCGCTGTCGCCGAGCCCGCGCCTTCTCCGCGGCGTCGTCGTCGACCGTGTCGCCGGGGCACCCTTCGGCGTCAAGGGTCGCGTGCTCCGGCTCACTGCGCCCCTCGGACACGACGATCCGGGCGGGCCGGTGATCGACGCGAAGGGGCGACTCGTCGCCGTCGCGTTCACGACCGATCCCACGACCGGGCTCGCCGTCGCCGTCCCGCTGGAGGCGCTCCGCACGCTCGTCGTCGCGGGCGCCCTCCAAGCGTTGCCGGCGTGCGACGGCAACTGACCGCCGCGTAGCGCCCGTCGCCGTCGGCGCAGCACCGCGACAATGGCGGGATGAGCGACGAGCGGACCGTCGAGCTCGCCTCCGGCACGAGGATGCCGCTGCTCGGTCTCGGCACGTGGCAGGCGCGCGGCCGAAGCGCCGTCGACGCCGTTCGCACGGCGCTCGAGGTCGGCTACCGGCTGCTCGACACGGCGACGATGTACGGGAACGAGCGTCAGGTGGGGCAGGCACTTGCGGAGAGCGGCGTGCCACGCGACGAGGTCTTCGTGACGACCAAGCTCCCGCAGGGCAACGTCGGCAAGGAGCGGGTCACCCTCGCGAAGAGCCTCTCCGTGCTGCGGCTCGACCGCGTCGACCTCTGGCTCGTCCACTGGCCGCCCGCCGGGCGGGCGCGGCCCGACGTGTGGGAGCGGCTCCTCGAGCTCCAGGCGGAAGGGCTCGCGCGCGAGGTCGGCGTCAGCAACTACAGCCTCGCGCAGATCGACGAGCTCGAGCGGGCGACCGGCCGCCTGCCCGCCGTCAACCAGGTCGAGTGGAGCCCGGCGCTCTTCGACGAGGGGGTGCTCGACGGACACCGACGCCGCGGCGTCCAGCTCGAGGGGTACAGCCCGCTCCGGGGAACGAACCTTCGGAATCCCCGGCTTCGCCGGATCGCGGAGGCACACGGCGTGACTCCGGCGCAGGCCGTCCTCCGCTGGCACGTCGAGCACCGGATCGTCGCAATCCCCAAGTCCACGAACGCAGCCCGTATCGCCGAGAACGCCGCGATCTTCGACTTCGAGCTGACCGCGCCCGAGGTCGCGGAGCTCGACGGCTTCGCGGGCGGTCGCTGACGCCGCCGCCCGCCACTGCGGGGCTACCCGCGCGAGCTGGGCGACGGCGTCGCGACGGCCCGAGCGGTGAGCAGCGTGCGGTCGAAGAAGCCGACGACGCGACGCTCGTATTCCGCAGGCTGCGCCTCGATCCCCTTCATGTGGCCCGAGCCCGGAACCTCCCAGAGCTCTTTCGGGCCGCGGGCGGCGGCGTAGAACGCCTCGTTCGCGGGCCGCTCGGCGGGCTGTCCGTCTTCGCCGTAGACGAAGAACGTCGCGCCGGAGATCTTCGGCACGAGGCCCTGCAGGTCGGCCGGCGGGAGATCGTCGGTGAAGAGCGCCGTCGCGGCGGTCATGACGCCCATGCCGAGCACCTCGGTCCACGACGTGTCGGGGTTGGCGAGGATGTCGCGCACCGACCGGCCGCTCGCCCCCTCGGAGACGATCGCCTTGAGCGAAGGGGACTCGGCCGCGGCTTCGATCATCATCTCGCCCCCGACCGAGAGCCCGATGCCGCCGATCCGCTCGGGGTCGACGTCCGGCCGCCCTCGCAGGTAGGCGACCGCGGCGTGGACGTCACGCTCGCCCTGCCAGCCGAGGAGGTTCGGGTCGCCCTCGCTCTCGCCCTCGCCGCGACGGTCGAAGAGCAGGACGCCGTAGCCGTGGCGGGCGAGCATCTTCGCGCGCGTCTGGGACGAGGCCCGTCCGGGGAACGAGATCACCGCCGCACCGTTCCGGGACGGGATGTACCAGCCCCGGAGCCGTAGCCCGTCGCTCGTCGTGAGCTCGACCGGCTCGTACGGTGCGCCGAGGTTCGCTGCGGGCACGTGGACGCGGGCGACGTGCGTGATCACGTACGACAGGGCCACGGGGAAGAGCACGACCTGCGCGACGACGAGGATGCCGACGACGATCAGCGCGCGCCGGCCGTAGCGGCGCCACGGCGGATCGCCGGTCCTCCGGGATCGCCAGAGCGTGCCGGTGGCGAGTCCGAGGAGCACGAGACCGGCGAGCAGGGAGAGCAGGCCGGTGAAGTCGTCGCCCGAGGGGCCGCTCGCCTTCGTGTAGTACACGGCCTCGGTGCCGGCGAGGACGCCGAAGAAGCCCGCCGTGAGAGCGATCGTCGCCCGCACCCCCGCCCGGACGCGGCCGTAGAGGATGGCCCCGAGGACGAGCAGCGCCGTGGGAACGAGCCCGCCGACCAGGTGGTCGCTCGCGGACATGCCGGGATTCGGCTGGAGGAAGCGGTCGTCGACGACGTGCAGCGCGACGAGTCCGATGGCGAGGTGGGCCACACCAGCTTCGCTCCGCAGGACGTCGCCGACGCGGCCGCCGAGGCCCCGCGCGTCCGGTTGATCGATGAGCGCCGTGGTGTCCACGATGGAACTCCTTCTCTCCTCGGTCAAGTGCGCCCGGCCCTGCGGATCGCCGGGCCGGGCGCGTGGAACGTCGCTGCTACGCGGCCGCCGGGAGCGGTTCGGCGTCCGCGGGAGGCTCCGTGTGCTGCGGCGGCACCTCGCCGTGGTCGAGTCTCGGCAGCCAGTCGAGCCAGCTCGGCAGGTACCAGTTGCGCTCGCCGAGCAGCTTCATCGTCGCGGGCAGGAGCACCGCCCCGACGATCGTCGCGGGATGAGGACGGCGGCCGCGAGGCCGATCCCCATCTCCTTCAGGTCGACCAGCAGGAGGAGCGTGAAGACACGAACACGCCGACCATCACGACGGCCGCGCTGCAACCGTCGAGGCCGTCGACCTGATCCCGTGCGAGATCGCGCGTCGGTCGACATCCCGCGGTCGTAGGACTCGCGGATCGGGCTCAGGATGAACACGAGGTAGTCCATCGAGAGCCCTAGTCCCGTCCGGGAAGGCCAGGTACACGTGCACGAAGATCGCGGCCGGCAGGATGTCGAGGATCGCGCCGATCGTGGTGAGCGTAGGGTCGTCGGCGAGCTGTTAGAGCCGCAGTCCGATCGCGAAGCCGCCCGCGACCATCAGCGGCCCGAGCCGACTGTCGGGGCGACGCCACCAGGATCGGCCCCGCGGCGATGTACGGCAGCGTGATCCAGAGCAGCAGCGCGATCTGGATGTCGTTTCCGTCCTTGGGGATCGCGAGCGCCAGCTCGACGATCGCGAGCGCGACACCGGCGAGTGCGAACAGGCCGAGCAGGAGAGGCCTTGGCGCGTGCGCGGGAGGGGAGGCCGGATGGCTCGTAACCGTCGAGGTCGCCATGCGCGTCGCCCCTTTCGCCTCGCATCGGTCGGCGCGGATGCCCCGTCGGTCTCGTGAGAACCTTACGCCGCCGCAGCGCCTCCGGCCAAGCGCGGTCCGGCGAGCTCATGCGCTCCACGCGACCTCGATGCGCTCGGTGCCCGGGAGCGGCAGCGTGCCGGCCTCGGCCTCGACGGCGTCGCGCATCCCGCGCGAGAGACGTGCCCAGGGCTCGATCCGCACGATGTGCTGCGCCCGTCTCCAGGTGCCGCGGATCTCGCCGTCGACGAGGAGCGCGCCCGGCCAGACGCGCGACGTCCACAGCTGTTGCCGCCGCTCCGCGCGCGGGACGAGCACCGTCCGCTCGGCGCCGTCGAGGAGGAAGTAGGCGTCGCCGCTCGGCAGGAGGCGGGCGGGCGCCGCAGGCGTCTCGGCGGCGCGCATGGCCGGCTCGTCCTCTGCGAGCAGGAGCTCGTCGCCGAGCGGCGACCTGACCGGCAGCAGCGAGCCCGCGAGCGAGGCGTACGCGCTCGCGGCGGCGCGCCGCGAGATGCCGGCCCAGCGGGCGAAACCCTCGGCCGTCGTCGGCCCGAAGACGTGGAGATGGCGCCGCGCGAGCTCGCGGCACGCGTCGGCCGGGTCGACAGCGGGCGCCGGCACCGTCCAGATGACCGGCGCCCGCGCACCCTCCCAGCGAATCGCGAGGGTGCCCGTCGTCGCCGCATACCTGATCGCGTTTCCGAGACCGAGTGCCCGTCCGGCCTCGCGATCGGTCATCCGGGCGCCGTCCAGGTGGAGGTGGACGCGCGCCGCCGTCTCCTCCGCACGCCCGCGGCCCCTGGCGTCGTCCGGCAGGCGCCCCAGCGAGAACAGCGCGAAGTCCCGCTTCGGAACCACATACGTGCTGTAACGGGGCCCCCAGAGCTGCGCGAGCGACGGATGCTCCCACGTCGACGGCTCGACGCCGTCGACGCGCGCGTGGAGTGAGAGCAACGCGGCTCGCGGCATGCTGTCCTGCAGGCCGACCCACGCCGCCGCGCGCAACGAGCCAGGGCTCAACGGAAGGCGGGAGTCGAGCCCGCCGACCCGTCGCCGGAAGGCGAGAATCTGCCGGCGCGTGACGCGGAGTCGCGATCCTCCGGAAGCCGTCTGCACGGTTCAGCCGAGCTCGTCCAGGAGGTCCGCGATCGAGGCGACGATCCGGGACGGCCGGTAGGGGAACCGCTCCGCCTCCTCGCGCGTCGTGATCCCCGTCAGGACGAGGACGGTGTGCATCCCCGCCTCGAGGCCCGACACGACGTCCGTGTCCATCCGGTCGCCCACCATTGCCGAGGTCTCGGAGTGGGCGTCGATCGCGTTGAGCGCCGAGCGCATCATGAGCGGGTTCGGCTTGCCGACGAAGTACGGCGCGACGCCGGTCGCCCGGCTGACGAGAGCCGCCACCGAGCCCGTCGCCGGCAGCGGCCCGTCGGGTGTGGGGCCGACCGGATCGGGGTTCGTCGCGATGAAGCGGGCACCCGCGGCGACCAGGCGGATCGCGCGCGAGATCTGCTCGAAGCTGTACGTCCGCGTCTCTCCGAGCACGACGTAGTCCGGGCTCCGCTCGGTCAGGGTGTAGCCGCTCGCGTGGAGTGCAGTGGTCAGCCCGGTCTCGCCCACGACGAAGGCCGTTCCCCGCGGCCGCTGGTGCTCGAGGAACCGTGCCGTCGCCATCGCGGAGGTCCAGATCCGTTCCTCCGGAACCTCGAGCCCGGTCGTGAGCAGCCGGGCCGCGAGGTCGCGCGGCGTGTACATCGAGTTGTTCGTCAGGACGAGGAACGGCAGGTCCCGCTCGCGGAGTCGCGCGATGAACCGGTCGGCGCCGGGAACGATCGCGTGCTCACGGACGAGCACACCGTCCATGTCCATCAGCCACGACTCGATCGGGTGGCGCACGGGCCGATCCTAGTGCCGCGCCGTGCCCGTGCAGGCCGCGCGCGTCTCGGCGGCTCGGCTTGACCGGCGCCCGGCGGGGCGAACGACGTGGGCTGCGTCCAGCGTCGAGAGTCCGGTTCGGGAACCACGCCGCCCTCTATGCTCCGGCGGGACGCCCCGTCCGCCGCACGGCACGCATCCCGATGGCGCGCACGCTCGATCCCGCCCGGCTCGGAGACCACCTGGACCGGCTCTACCGGGCCGCGTGGGCGCTCTGCGGCTCGCGCGAGGAGGCGGAGGACCTCGTCCAGGAGACGTACGCCCGCGTGCTCGCCCGCCCCCGGCTCCTCCGCCGCGAGGACGACCTCGGATACCTCCTGCGCACGTTGCGGAACACCTTCCTCACGCACCGACGGAACGAGAGCCGGAGGTTGCGGCCCGGCCCGCTGCCCGACGAGCTCGACCTCGTGGCCGACCCACGGGCGCGAGACCCCCACGCCGCGCTCGAAGCGGCGGAGCTCTACGCCGCGATCTCCGCGCTTCCCGCCGACTTCCGAGACGTGCTCGTCGCGGTGGACGTCAGCGGCCTCTCGTACAAGGAGGCCGCCCGCGCGCTCGACGTCCCCCAGGGCACCGTGATGAGCCGCCTCTACCGGGCCCGGCAGCAGCTCGTCCGGGGTCTCGAGGGCGAACCGGCCTGAGCGAGGGTCAGCCGCTCGTGTCGACGGTGCCGACGAGCACCTTCTCGCCGGACGAGGCCTGATCGCCGTCGGCGCGCTCCCGCGTCACCGTCAGCAGCGTGAAGTCGACCGGCGAGACGCCCGCCCACAACGTGACGTTCTCACCCTCGTTGAACGATCCGATCGGGACGAGCGTCCCGGCCCCGTCGCGCAGCCACGCCTGGTAGAACCGCCCGTCGTCGAGGCGCGGCAGGCCGGTCGCGTCGAGCTCGATCCGCCACCCCGACGTGGTCTTCGTCAGCGTCGCGTCGCCGCCGGCACCGGGCACGAGCGCGGTCGGCCCCAGGGCCGCGTGGAACTGCTGGGACGACTCCGAGCCGGACACGGCAATTCCGATCGCGACGGCCGCTGCCGCCGCCAGCGCCGAGGCCCCTCCGATGACCGCCAGGCGGCGCGCGCGGCGCGGCTCGCGCACTCTTCGCCGTGCGTCGATGCTCGCGCGGAGGGCAGGCGGTGCTTCGACATCTGCAGCCGCGCTCCGTGCGAGGGCGACGGCACGCTCCTGCTCCGCGAGGCGGCCCGCGAGCTCCGGCGAAGACTCGACTCGCGTCTCGAGCGCCGCGCGACGCTCCGCGTGCAGTGATCCGTCGGCAAGGGCGGCCAGCTCGGCGAGCTCCCGATCGTCCGGGTCGTTCTCTCCAGCGCGTCTCGGCGACACGCCCATCACGGTATCCCCGGGCGGGCGCGCACGACGGATCTCGGTCGCGCCACGCCGCGGAGCGGGCGTGGCCGGATCTTCCTCGAGGAGCGTCGGCACGAGACGTGCATGTCCTGAAGGACTCCATCCCGCAGGGCTTATTCCCGAGACCGCCGCGCGAGCGTGTCGTCGCGAATCGGGCCGGCGACCGCGGGAATAGATCGGCCGTTGTCGGTGTCTCTAGCCCCACAGGTCAACGACTCGGAAAGGAAGCGACATGAGCTCCAAGCGACGCAGAACGGCACGGGCGGCACGTCTCACGGCCTCGGCGCTTGCGGCGTCCGCCGTGGTCGCCGTCGCGGCAGGAACCGCGGCGGCCGACGACTCCCCCGGGCAGGGCGAGACAGCGGCGAGCCAGGCGCGATTCAAGGAGCCGAAGGTCAAGCTCAAGCAGGGCCGGCTCGAGATCGAGGGCAGGAAGGCGGAGAACGACAGGATCGCGCTCTTCCTGAAGGCAGGAGACCCCGCGACGCTGCAGGTCGACGTGGACGGCGACGGCAACGCGGACGCGAGCTTCCGGCGCGCCGACGTCACGTCGATCGGCGTCGATGCCGGACGCGGAGACGACAGCGTCCGGATCGACGAGGGCAACGGGGCCTTCACGGATACCATCCCGACCACGATCGACGGCGGAGACGGCAACGACTCGCTGACCGGCGGCGTCGGTGCATCGACGCTGTCCGGCGGCGCGGGCGACGATCAGCTGATCGGCGGCTCCGGTGCGGAGAGGCTGAACGGCGGCGACGGGAACGACAGAATCGACGGCAACCGCGGCAACGACGTCGCCTTCATGGGCGACGGCGACGACACCTTCGTCTGGGATCCGGGTGACGGCAGCGACACGATCGAGGGTCAGGCGGGACGTGACACCATGCTCTTCAACGGTGCGAACGCCGCGGAGAAGGTCGACCTCTCGGCCAACGGCTCCCGGCTCCGGTTCTTCCGGGACGTCGCCACCATCACGATGGACACCGCGGGTGTCGAGCGGGTCGACTTCAAGGCGCTCGGAGGCGCGGACGCGGTCACGGTCGGCGACCTCGGCGGCACCGATGTCGACGACGTGAATGTCGACCTCGCAGGGAGCGGAGGCGGAGGCGACAACGCCGCCGACAGCGTCGACGTGAAAGGCACGAACGGCGACGACGTCGTCTTCGTGAGCGGCGCAGGCGGCGCGGCGAGCGTGCTCGGCCTCCACGCGCGGGTGAGCGTCACGAACGCCGAGCAGGCGAACGATGTGCTGAGCATCGACGCCCGGGCAGGCGACGACGTCGTCTCCGCAGCGGGTCTCGCGGCCTCGGCGATCCAGCTGACCGAGACCGGCGGCGACGGGGACGACGTGCTCCTCGGCGGCGCCGGGAACGACACGCTCCGCGGCGAGGCCGGCGACGACCTCCTCCTCGGCGGCCCGGGACAGGACGTCCTCGACGGCGGGCCCGGGAACAACGTCGTCGTCCAGGACTGACGCGTCGTGCGAGGCCGGAGGCGGCATCCGCCTTCGGCCTCGCGCCTCGTCGGTGGGCGCCGGCCGGCGAGTCGGCGCCGTCCCGCGTGCCCGCTGAGTCGACCGTGGCTCACACCCGCCGCGGGCGTCGCTCCCACAAGGTCGCATTGACGACCGCGGCGGCGACCATCAGTCGGCTGATCAGGAACAGCCCGACGAGCAGCGCGGCGGCGACGCCCAACGCACCGTACGTCCCCTGCTTCGCGAGCGCCCATGGCGTGATCACGTAGACGACGACGGCGTGGAGCACCTCGACGCCGAGCGCGAACAGTGCTGCTCCGGGAACCAGCGCTCTCCACGGCGCGTCGCGGTGGGGCAGGCGTACGGTCACGAGCACCCAGAGGGCCGCATACGGCACGAGCGCGACGAGCGTCGCGAGCAGGCCCGGCGGCGTCGACCACGCCCGGATCGCGCTCGCGATCGTCGAAACCACCCCGAAGCAGACAAGGACGGCGAGGAGTCTGAGCGTCGAGACGAGCTTCGGCTTCGGAGCCGCCCCACGGGCGTCGGTCCAGACGAGCCGATGCGCGCCGATGAGGACGCGCAGCACACTCCGTGTCGCCCAGACGAGGGCCGGGACGCCGACGAGGAGCGCGTACCAGCGGTTCGGGCTGTTCGCGGCGTTGGCGATCGAGCTCGAGATCAGCCCCTTCAGCCCGAGCGACTCGGCCGTCTGCTCGGGCGAATCGGCGGTGGCGTCCGCCGCGAAGCCGAGACCCGCCACGGCGATCAGGGCGAGCGGGAGCAGCCAGATGAAGAGCCTGTACGCCAGCGCGCCGGCGATGATCCCGCCGCCGACCTCACTGTCGCGATCGACCATCTCGAAGACCGCGTCCAGCGAGCGATGCCGTGCGCGCTCGAGCTCGGCCCGCACGGCGAGCCGGTCCGTGTCCGCGCGGATTCGCGTCGCCAACGACTGTGCCCGCGCGCGGGACGAGGGAGATCCCTCGGGCTCGTCCGTCGGCTCCTCTCGCGGGCCGGGTGGACGCTCGGTCACCGCGCGTGCTCGTCGATCGTCATGTGGCTCGATCGAGGATCTCAGACGACCGCGTTTCGACGTCGCGGCCGGAAGGCGGCGCCGCCGACCGCCCGTCCCGGTCTCACCCCGGTGAGACGACGGTTCATCTGCGCGAGACTGTCCTAGACCGGTCGACGAGACAGCGTGAGGAGGAGTACCGATGACGCGATCGTTCACCACGGAGGAGTACGCGGCGCGGATGGAGCGGGCCGTCTCGCGGGCCGCCGAAGCGGGGCTCACGGGCGTCCTCGTGACGCCCGGCCCGGATCTCGTGTACTTCACCGGCTACGAGCCGACGGCGATCACGGAGCGCATCACGATGCTCGTGCTCCAGGAGTCGCGCGGGCCGGCGATGATCGTCCCGGTCTTCGAGCGAGCGGACGCTGCGTCCGCGACGGGCTCCACGGCGCTCGCGTTGAGCGACTGGCAGGACGGCAGCGACCCGTACGCGGCGACGGCCGCGCTGCTCGATCCGCAGGGTCGCTACGCGATCTCGGACTCGGCCTGGGCGATGCACGTGCTCGGCCTGCAGGCGGCGCTGCCCGACTCGTCGTACGTGTCGATGACGAGCGCGCTGCCGATGCTCCGTGCGGTGAAGGACGCCGACGAGCTCGAGCGGCTCGCGAGTGCCGGGGCGGCGGTCGACGCGAGCTTCGAGCAGATCCTGGGCGTGCCGTTCGCCGGCCGCCGCGAGATCGACGTCGCCGCCGATCTCGCGCGCCTGCTTCGCGAGAACGGCCACTCCGCGGTGGAGTTCACGGTCGTCGGCTCGGGCCCGAACGGCGCGAATCCGCACCACCACTCGGGTGAGCGCGTCATCGAGGAGGGCGACATGGTCGTCCTCGACTTCGGCGGCACCAGGGACGGCTACGAATCCGACACGACGCGGACTGTCCACGTCGGAGAGCCCACGGACGAGGAGCGCGAGGTCTACGAGGTCGTTCGCCGCGCGCAGCAGACGGCGTTCGAGGCGGTGCGCCCGGGCGTCGAGTGCCAGGAGATCGACCGCGCGGCGCGGCGCGTGATCGCGGACGCGGGCCACGGCGAGCGGTTCACCCACCGGACCGGGCACGGGATCGGGCTGAGCACACACGAGCCCCCGTACCTCGTCGAGGGGGAGGCGCACGTCCTCCAGCCCGGCATGTGCTTCTCGATCGAGCCCGGCGTCTACCTGGCGGGACGCTTCGGCGTGCGGATCGAGGACATCGTCACCGTCACCGAGGCCGGCGGCCGGCGGCTCAACGACACCGACCGCGAGCTGCAGATCGTCGCCTGAAGGACGCGTTCGGCGCGGATGGGCAGGTCACGCGTGCGGCTCTCCCGGGCTCCAGTCGACGTGCGACCGAGACGGGCCGATGAGCTCCGCGGGCACTGGAGACTGTTCGACGGATAGGGCGGAGGGCGTTCCGGGCCTGAGAGTCCTGGCCGCGCGGTCTTGCATAGCCTCTCTGACACGTGGCTCGTCTGGAGTTCGGTGTCCACCTTCCACTGATCTCGTTCGTGGGCGAGCAGCGCTCGCTCGACGACCTGCTCGCGTTCACGAAGGCTGCGAACGACCTCGGTTACACCCACGTCTGCGCGAACGACCATCTCGTGTTCTCGCGCCCGTGGCTCGACGGGCCGACAGCGCTGGCGGCCGTGGTCGCGCACAGCGGCCAGATGACGCTCGCGACGACGGTCGCCGTGCCGGTGCTCCGTGGACCCGCGGCAACCGCAAAGATCCTTGCGGCGATCGATGTGCTCTCCGGCGGCCGGCTGGTGGTCGGGCTCGGTCCCGGCTCGTCGGCTCGGGACTACGAGCTGGTGGGCGTGCGCTTCGAGGAGCGCTGGAAGCGGCTGGAGGAGGCGGTGCAGGCGCTGCGTGCGTACTGGCGAGGAGACGACGTCGCGTTCGAGGGCGCGTTCTACTCCACTGCCGGCTTCACGCTCCGACCGACGCCGGCGCAACGCCCCGGTCCGCCGATCTGGATCGGGAGCTGGGGATCGCCGGCCGGCCTCCGACGCGTGGCGCGGCTTGCAGACGGCTGGCTGGCATCGGGGTACAACACGACCCCGGAGCTGTTCGCCCAGGCGTGGTCGGACGTCCAGGCAGAGCTCGCGGGACGCGGGCGCGATGTGGAGCGGTTTCCGAACGGCATCGCGACGATGTGGTGTTACGTGACGGAGGACCGCGCTCGCGCCGAGGCGATCCTCGGCGACGTGCTGGCGCCGATGCTCGGTCGTCCGGTGGAGCTCCTCCGCGCCATCCTTCCGATCGGTTCGGCGGAGGAGTGCGCCGAGAAGCTGCACGCCTTCGAGCACGCGGGCGCGCAACGCGTCTTTCTCTGGCCGCTCGCCGACGAGTGCGCCCAGCTGGAGCTGTTCCGCACGCGCGTCGTGGCGCTGATGCGACAGTGAGTGGCATCTCAGGTAGGAGTTCGGCGCCCCCGACCATTGAGCGCGCTAGCGTGATCCGATGAAGCCGGGCATCGAGACGCCGCTCGACGGAGTCGTCGAAGGCTCCGACGCCGACAGCCGGGCCGTTCGGCTCGCGCAGGAGCAGGCCGCGCTTCGGCGTGTCGCGACCCTCGTCGCCTCGTCGGCAGAGCCGGAGCAGGTGTTCCAGACTGTCGCCGAGGAGGCAGGCCGGCTGCTCGCGGCACGAACCGCCGCGACGGTCCGGTTCGACCAGCCCGATGCCGTCGTCGTCGGCAGCTGGACCGACGGCGAGGGAAGCGGAATCCAGGTGGGCACGGTCGTCCCCTACAGCGACCCTGACAGCCCGGTCTACCGCGCCTCGCGCGAGGGCGGTCGCATCGACGACTACGCCGAGGTCGGCGGCGAGGCAGCAGGGCTGACGCGGCGGGCCGGGTACCGCTCTTCCGTCGTCGCGCCGATCACCGCGGGTGGTCGAATCTGGGGCGCACTGTTCGTGTTCTCCGCGAGCCCGCACCACTTCTCCGGGGATGCGCAGCAACGCCTCGTGGACTTCACCGAGCTCGTGGCGCTCGCGCTCGAGAGCGCCGAGGCCCAGGACCAGCTGACCGCGTCGCGTGCGCGCATCGTCGAAGCCGGGTTGGCCGAGCGGCGGCGGCTCGAGCGCAATCTCCACGACGGCGCCCAGCAGCGCCTCGTCACCCTGGCCGTCCAGCTGCGACTCGCCCAGCACCATCTGGAGCAGGATCCGGGCACTGCGGCGGCGATGCTCGCGACGATCGGCGACGAGCTCAAGCTCGCGCTGGAGGAGCTGCGCGAGCTCGCGCGTGGACTGCATCCCGCCGTACTGAGCGACCACGGACTCGAGCCCGCTCTCAGGTCGCTCGCCAACCGCGCTCCGTTCCCGGTCGAGGTCGTCGGAGCGCCGTCGTCGCGCCTCGACGAAGGGATCGAAGCGGCCGTCTACTACGTCGTCGCGGAGAGCCTCACGAACGCGCTCAAGCATGCGGATCCCTCGGAAGCTCGCGTCGAGCTCGAGGCGACCGACTCGGAGATCAGCGTCGCCATCCGCGACAACGGCACAGGCGGCGCGAGCATGCACGCGGGTTCAGGACTGCGGGGGCTCGCCGACCGCGTCGAGGCTCTCGGAGGGACGTTCGGCCTCGAGAGTCCTTCGGGTAGTGGCACCGCCGTGCGCGCGACGATTCCGCTCCGCTGAGGGGCTCGTCTACCACGCACCGTCGTAGAGCGGGACGGCGTCGTACGCTGCGATCGCGACGCCCAGCAGCTGGCGCGCCTCGTCGAAACGGCGCTGGAAGCGCTAGGAGTCTGGACTCTCGGGAGGCGTCGCCGGCTCGGTCTCGGCTGTCGGGTCGGAGCCGGCCAGCTTGCGCGCCTCCTTCTTCTCCTGCTTGCGTGCACGCTTCTCCAGCCGAGCGCGTTCACGGTCACGCTTCGCGTGTGTCATCTGCGCCTTGGATCGCGCCAATTCGTCTCCTCTTTTCTATTTCTTCGTCGAGCGTGTGCGCCGTGGGGGCGCCGGCTCGTCGACGGCGGTTTCTTGCTCGTGCTCGAGCTTGGCGGCGAGGCGCGCAAGACCGTCCCGACCGCCGTCGGTCGTCGGGGGATCTCCCAGGACGACCCGGAGCGCCGCCAGAACGGCCTCGCGCTCTCTGACCATGAGAACGACGGGCGTCCGATGGGCCTTGGTCAGGGCCGATCTGGCCGCCTCCGTGTCGAGACCGCGCAACGCGCGCTCGAGCGCGACGAGCTCGCCCGTCGTGACCTCGACTCCGAACTCAAGCATCGCCGACGACCCGGGTCCGCACCGCGCCGGCTTCCCGGCCAGGGGTCCCGGCGATCAGGAGCGCTCGCTCGTGCGTGACCGGGAAGGAGGGCCGGCTTCTGCCACGTACGGCAGCAGCGCCATTTCCCGCGCCCGCTTGACTGCAACCGCGATCTGTCGCTGATGCCTGCGACACGCTCCGGTCATGCGAGGCGAACGGATCTTCCCCCGCTCGGAGACGTAGCGGCGCAACTGATTGACGTCCTTGTAGTCGACGTCACGCACCTTGTCCTTGCAGAAGAAGCACGACTTGCGGCGCAACGGCTTCCCGGGGCCGCCGGCGCGACCAGGACGCACGCGGCTCTCGCCGTCCTTCTTCGGCCTCGCTTTCTTGGCGGCCATCGCCCCAGCCTACAGGCGCGGGTGCGACGGGTGGGGACTGCCGTCGTCCTCGAGTGGTGCGCCCGAAGCGAGCACGGGGTCGCTCATGGGCCGGCGAGGCCGCGCCGGAAGGCGTTTCGGAGCTCCTCGATCGTGCCCGCGGCGAGTGTGCAGTAGGTCAGCTCCTCCTGCTCCGCCCGGTCGAACAAGTCGAGGAACGCCGCGATGTTGGGCGCCGGCCGCACCGGTCTGCGGCCCGGGCGCCACCCGTAGCCCTCCTCCAGCCGGACGAGGTCGGCGCGCTCGTCGGCGGTGAGCGTCGGCTCGTACTCGGCCAGGAGGCCCGCGAGCTCGGTTCGCAGCTCCTCGGCTCGGTCGGCCATCTGCCCTATCGGAGCCGGTAGACGATCCGGCCGCGATCCAGGTCGTACGGCGAGACCTCGACCCTGACGCGATCACCAGGACCCATCCGGATCCGATAGCGCTTCATCTTCCCGGCCGTGTACCCGATCATCTCGTGCCCGTTGTCGAGCACGATCCGGAACATCCGGTTGCGAAGCGACTCGGTGATCTCGCCCTCCATCTCGAGCTTCTCTTCCTTGGCGGCGATGTCGTTCTCCCTCCGTCGCGATTGCACGAGTTCGGCGCCCGTGGCCGCGCGGCGGCCACGGGCTCCGATGGTCACTACGCGACGAGGGAGACGTTGATCGCCTCCGGGCCCTTCTGGCCCTCGCGGGGCTCGTACGAGACCTTCGCCCCCTCGGGGAGCGACTTGAACCCGTCACCTGCGATGCCGCTGTGATGCACGAAGAGGTCCTTCGACCCCTCGGCAGGGGTGATGAACCCGTAGCCCTTCGCATCGTCGAACCACTTCACGGTTCCTTCTGCCATGGAAATACACCTCC
>DATAPC010000050.1:0-14028 GCA_036265415.1 Gaiella sp. | reverse complement strand
CATGTTCCCCGCGACGGGCTCGACGAGGATCGCCGCAAGCCCCTCGCCGTAGCGCTCGCACGCCGCGGCGACGCCGTCGACGTCGTTGAACGAGCAGACGATCGTGTCGGCCGTCACCGCCGTCGGGACACCCGGGGTGGACGGGATGCCGAGCGTCATCACGCCCGAGCCGGCGCTCGCGAGGAGCGCGTCGACGTGGCCGTGGTAGCAGCCCGCGAACTTGATCACCCGGTCGCGGCGGGTCGCCGCCCGAGCGAGGCGGAGAGCGCTCATCGAGGCCTCGGTTCCCGAGGAGACAAGCCGCACCATCTCCACCGACGGCACCGCGTCGACGATTTCCGCCGCCAGCTCGACCTCGGCCTCGGTTGGCGCACCGAACGTCGTGCCGTGCTTCGCGGCGTCCTCCACGGCGGCGAGCGTCTCGGGGTCGGCGTGCCCGAAGATCAGCGGCCCCCACGACTGCACCCAGTCGACGTAGCGGTTGCCGTTCACGTCCTCGATCCAGCTGCCCTCGCCCCGACGCACGAAGAGCGGCTCGTCGAGGCCGACCGCCCGCATCGCGCGCACGGGCGAGTCGACGCCGCCGGGGATCAGGCTCGTCGCGCGCCGCCAGAGCTCCGAGCGCGTCGTCAGAGCCACCGCGCGAGGTCCCCGGCCCAGTACGTGACGATCGTCCCTGCGCCCGCCCGCTTGATCGCTGTGAGCGTCTCGAGCGCGGCCCGCGACTCGTCGACGTGGCCGGCGGCGGCCGCGGCGCGGACCATCGCGTACTCGCCGGAGACCTGGTACGCCCACACCGGGCAGTCGAAGCGCTCGCGGACAGCGCGGATCACGTCGAGATACGGCAGGGCGGGCTTGACCATCAGCACGTCGGCGCCCTCCGCGAGGTCGAGCGCGCACTCCCGGAGCGCCTCCCGGAGGTTCGCGGGGTCGAGCTGGTAGCCGCGCCGGTCGCCGAACGCGGGGGCGGACTCGGCGACGTCGCGGAACGGTCCGTAGAACGCCGAGGCGTACTTCGCGGCGTACGAGACGATCGGGGTCTCCGGGAGCACCGCCCGGATCGCGCCGACGCGGCCGTCCATCATGTCGCTCGGGCAGACGGCGTCGGCACCCGCCTCGACGTGGCTGACGGCGGTCCGCGCAAGCAGCTCGATCGTCTCGTCGTTCGCAACCGTGTCGCCCTCGAGCACGCCGCAGTGACCGTGATCGGTGTACTCGCACAGGCACACGTCCGTGAGCAACGTCAGGCCGGCAACCTCGGCGCGCAACGCCTGCAGTGCGCGCTGGACGATCCCGTCGGCGTCCCAGGCGGACGAGCCCTCGTGATCCTTCTCCCCCGGGATGCCGAAGAGAAGCACGGCCCGGACACCGGCGGCGGCGAGTGAGGCCGCTTCGCGGACGAGCTCGTCGACGGAGCGCTGTGCGATCCCGGGAAGGCCCTCGACGGGCCGCACGACGCCCTCGCCGGGGCAGGCGAAGAGCGGCATCACGACGTCGTCGAGCGACAGCGCCGTCTCCCGGACGAGCGCGCGGAGCGACTCCGTGCGGCGAAGCCGTCGCAGCCGCGTTGTCGGGAACGTGCTCACGCCGCAAGCGTAGGGCTTCCGCCGTCCGCGGTGGTCAGGACGACCCGGACGCCGCCCGGGGCGGCTCCCGCGACCCGTGCTCGCCGACGTCGACGACGACCGGTTCGGACGTCGGCTCGTCCCACGACTCGAGCTCGAGCCGCTCGCCGAAGAACTCCCACACCGCGCGGCCCGCCGCCATCGTCGGCAAGGCGACCAGTACCCCCGGGATGCCGTAGAGCGCACCTCCCGCCAGGAGCCCGAAGATCACGAGGAGCGGATGCAGGCGGAGCGCGCTCGCCATCACATTCGGAACGACGACGTGACCCTCGATCTGGTAGATGAAGACGAAGAGCGCCGCCACCCACAGCACGCCGAACGGGTCGACGACGAGCGCGTAGATCGCCGGTGGGACGGCCGACAGCCAGGGCCCGATGTACGGGATCACCTCGACGAAGGCCGTCCAGAGCCCGAACAGCAGCGCATAGCGCTCCGCGCCCTCGACGAGCCCGGTGGTGCCGAGGATCCACATGCCCACCCCGGCGCTCGTCCCGATCACGAACGAGAGGATCGCCTGGCCCTTGACGTAGCCCCACAGCGCCCGCTCGATCCGCTGTGTGAGCGGGAGGCCGCCGCGTGGGGGAAACCGGCGGTCGATCGACCGCTCGAGGCGCGGCATGTCGAGGAGCATGTAGATCGAGATGACGACGACGAGGACGACGGAGAAGACGAAGAGGATCACCGACTTGGCCGCCCCCTGCGCGAACGAGATCGCGTCCTGCGCGTACTTCGAGACGTCGCCCGCGCCGATCGAGCCGGTCAGGTCGTTCAGCTGCTGCTCGAGCTTGACTCCCTCGAGACCGTGGTCGTTGAGCCACTGCTGCAGTCGGTCGACGTCAACCTCGGCCCCTGTCTTGCCGGTGACCGCGTTCTCCTCCGTGAGATACGTGTCGATCCGGTCGGCCGCCGAGCGCCCCTCCCCCACGACGACGGTGCCGAGCGCGACGAGGACGGCGATGAACGCCGTTGCGAAGACGACCGACACGACGGCGACCGCGGCTCCACGGGGCAGCCGGAGGCGTGTGAGGTCGCGGACCAGCGGGTTCAACGTGAACGCGATCACGGCCGCCGTCAGGAAGAGAAAGAGGACGTGCCCGAGCGCCGCCGCGACGAAGAACCCGAGCACGAGGAGCACGGGCAGGCCGACGAGCTGGATCCAGCGTGGGATCTGGATCGTCGGTGGCTCGGTCACCTGCCGATCGTAGCCCCCTCGGTTGCCGTCCACCGGACGCGGAAACCCGCGGCGGTGTGCGCTACCGTGGCGCAGGATGGCCTCGCCGCGCTCCCGGCAAGCCGCACGTCTTCGTGAACGAAGACGCCGCGCCCAACGGCGCGCGCGGCGGCTCGTGCTGCTCTCCGTCCTCGGCGTCCTCGGCGTCGTCACGCTCTTCTTCACCGCGTTCGGGTCGGGCGGCTCGTCCAACGTGGCGGCGCCGATCGCGGTCGACACGGTGTCGCTCGCCGACGCGGCCGCCATCCGGCCGCGCCCACAGGTACTCGCCTCGATCGGCAACCTGCGGGTGCAGCTGCCGGTCGCCGCCGCGGCGCTCACCGCGATCGGCTTCCACGGCTCGAACGACGGCTCGCTCTCGCTGCAGCCGGTCGGCCGGCAGGCGAACGAGGGCCTCCTCGCCCGCCTCTGGCGGCGGATCGCCGGGAACGGCCGACAGTCGCCGCGCTGGTACCAGCTCGAGGGCGGCCCCGCCGGGACGAACGTGCTCGACGTCGGAACCGCGCCGGGCACCGACGTCTACGCGCCGGTCAAGGGATCCGTGATCGCGGTGTCCGACCTCGTCATCGGCGGGAAGCGCGTCGGCAGCCGCATCGACCTGCGGCCCTCGGAGGCGCCCTCCGTGATGGTCTCGGTGCTGAACGTCCGGCCCGACCCGGCGATCGTCGTGGGGACGCCCGTGCTCGCGGCGACGTCGAAGCTCGGCACCGCCGTCGACATCGCGTCGGTGGAGAAGCAGGCGCTCGCGGCGCACGCGCCGGACGGCGGCAACAACGTCTCCATCGCGGTCTACCCCGCGCCCGGGTCGCTTCCCTAGCGGACGTAGGCGCGGCTCGTGCGGATCCTCTTCGTCGGCGACGTCGTCGGCCGGCCCGGGCGCGACGCGGTCGAGGCCCTCCTTCCGGGCCTGCGCGAACGACTCGACGTCGACGCCTGCATCGTCAACGGCGAGAACGTCGCGAACGGCGTCGGCATCACGCCGCGCCTCGCGGAGCGGCTGCTCGCCGCCGGGGCGGACGCGCTGACGCTCGGCAACCACGCCTGGCGACGCGAGGAGATCGGGCCCTACCTCGCATCGTCGGGCAAGGTCGTGCGCCCGGCGAACTTCCAGTCGTCCGCTCCGGGACGCGGTCTGACGGTCGTCGAGTCGCCGGACGGGGCCGGCGTCGCCGTCGTCAACCTGCTCGGATCGCTCTTCCTCGATCCGGCGCACAGCATGTGGGAGATCGTCGACGAGCTCGTCGAGGAGGCGCGCAACGCGACGCCGGTGGTCGTCGTCGACGTCCACGCCGAGGCGACGAGCGAGAAGGTGGCGCTCGCCGCCTGGCTCGACGGACGGGTGACGGCGGTGCTCGGCACGCACACGCACGTCCAGACCGCCGACGCGCGGATCCTTCCCGGCGGGACGGCGGCGCTCACCGATGTCGGCATGACGGGTCCCCACGACTCCGTGATCGGCGTCGAGACGGCCCTTGCGATCAGGCGGATGCGCACGGGGATGCCCGTCCGCTTCGAGACTGCCTCTGCGGGCGTGCGCCTCGAGGGCGCACTCGTCACGTGCGACCCGGCGACGGGCCGGGCGAGCGCGATCGAGCCGGTTCGGGTTCCCTGGCCGGCCACATGAGCGTCGCGAGCAGGGCGAGGAGCGTGAGCCCGCGGGCGAGCACGGCCCACGACGAGAGCGCGTCGAACTCCTTGACGAGCTCCCAGTAGCGGGCGGGGAACCACAGCGCCGTGAGCGCGCATGCGAGTGCCGTCAGCCAGAGCGCCGCGCGGCTCCGGATGCCGCCCACGAGCGGAACGAGCAGCACGAGCCAGACGAGGAACTGCGGGGAGAGCACCTTGCTGAGCGCGACGAACGCGACCACGGACGCCGCCGCGTGCCGGACGAGCCGCTCGACGGTCGCTCGCCCGCGTGCGAAGGAGACCCAGACGAGCGCCACCGCCGCGACCTGCGCGATCCCCTGCACCGCAGCGAGCGCATCCGCAGCGCCGCCGCGCAGGTTCTGCGAGCCGCTTCCGGACGCCCACTCGAGGTCCACGCCCGCCGCCTGGTGCAGGGCGAGAAGCACGCCCGCGCCGAGGCTCTCGATCTGGAGAGGGCGGCCGAGTTGGCGGCCGAGCGAGTCGAGCACGCCGTCGGCGCCGAGGATCACGAACGGGAGATAGGCGACGAGGACCGGAGCGAACGAGAGCGCGACGACGGCCGTGAGCTCGCGCCGGCCGCCCTTTCGCCAGGCGACGACCGCGAGGAGCGGCACGAGCACCGCGGGGTAGAGCTTGACGGCGACGCCGAGCCCCAGGACGACGGCGGCCGACCGCACGCGCCCGGCGATCAGGAGGACGAGAGCGCCGGCCACGAGGGCGGCGGGGACGAGGTCGAAGCGTGTCAGGATCACCCCACCGAGGAACGCGGGCAGCACCGCGACGACCGCGAGCGTCGTCCGGCGGTCGTGGCGCGCCCGCCCCAGCCGTCGCAGCCCTGCGGCGAGCAGAAGGACGCCGATCGCGCCCGCCGCCGCCATCTCGGCGGCGAACACGACTCGGTAGCCGGAGAGCGAGTCGGTCACGAGCGCCGGGAGGACGAGCGACGGCAGCGCTCCCGGCGGATACTCGAAGCCGAAGTCGCGGTAGGGGACGAGCCCGGCGGCGATGCGCTCGCCGTAGGAGTGGTACAGGGGAATGTCCGTGACCGCGTCTCCGCTGAGCTGCCACGCGACCGTCGCGGCGACGGCGACGGCGACGAAGACCGCGCTCGCCAGCAGCGCCTCGGCCGGCGGCAGGCGGAGCGCCACTACGCCTCCACGGCCGCGCGTGTGCGCGGCAGGAAGAGCGCGAGCAGCACGAACGGCAGCACCCACGGAAGGTAGAGGTACGACCAGTGCGTCAGCGCGAGCTCGAACGACAGCAGGAGCGCAGCCGTGAGGGCGGCGAGCTCGAGCGCGTGCTTCTCCCGCGGCACGGCCGCGGCCACGCCCGCGAGCACGACGACGCAGACCTGGACCACCGTCTGCAGCGACGCGAGGTCGGGTATGCCGGCGGCGTGGTACTGCCCCCAGTCCCAGATCGAGAACGGCGAGTCGCGGTCGAGCTGGAACGCGATCGTCCGGTCCCAGAACCTGTGTGCCGCGCCAATGAGCGACGGGTCGAGGAGCAGGACCGAGAAGGCGAGCACCGTCGCGAGGAGGAAGGCTCCCGCGAAGGCGAGGAGGTGCGACGGGCGCAGCCGTGAGCGATAGGTGAGCCAGAGGGGCGCGACGATCAGGGCCGCGAACTTCGTCCACGCCGCGAGCGCGCACGCCGCGCCCCGGGCGGTGGGCGACGACGCGAGCCAGAATCCCCAGACCAGGATCGCGGGCATGATCGCGTCGTTGGTGTTCGACAGGAGGGCGTACGCCGTGAAGGGATATGCAGCCCACCCGAACGCGAGCGTCGCCGCGAGGTGCGATCCTCCATGACGCCGCCCGACGAGCACGAGCCCCGCGAGCGCGAGGAGGTCGAAGACGATCCCCGTCGCGTGCGCCGCGGGAAGCTCGTCCCACTTGCCGCTCCAGCCGAACGCCAGCACGGCAGGGACGTACGCGAGGTAGGCAACGGGGCCGTACGTGTCGCCGCGCGGGTTCGCGGACTCGCAGCGGCCGTTCGACTGAATCCGCTCGCGGATCTCGCCGTCCGCGCCCGCGGGGCCGCACGGCCTACGGTCGTCCTCGACGGGCATCGCCCCGTAGGGCGCGCGGCCGTCGAGGATGCGGTCGGCGCCGATCACACCCGCGTAGCCGACGTCGATCACCGTCCGCTGGTTGTCGACGTTCAGCCCGACCCGGAAGCCGACGAGGAACAGGGTGGCCGCGGCCAACGCCCAGACCGGCCAACGCGAAAGCCCGACCCCGGGCCGAGACCGGGAGCGGAACCCGATCCAGGCGGTGCGCACGGCGAGATAGAAGAGCGGCGGCGTCGCAAGCGCTGCGCTCTGGAGCACCTCGCCGCGGTTGAAGAACACGAGTGAGATCCCGAAGGAGAGGAGCACGAGCAGATCGAGCGTCCGCAGGGTCAACGGACGGCGGACGTCGACCAGTCCGATCAGGAAAAGGGCCGATAGGGAGAGCCAGACCGGCCACGAGGTGAGGAGCTTCCCTCCGAACGCGCCGGGACGGCCGCGCGCCATCTTCCAGGCGACCTGCGGCCCGGCCCACGCCTCGGTCACCGTTCCGGTGGCGTCCGAGACGACGCCGGTGGCCACCTCTCCCGCCTGCCCCGACCAGACGTGGACGGTCCATGTCCGCGTGGGCCGGTCGAACGTCGCGTCGGTCTGCGGCCGGGGTGGGTACCGGTCGAGCCACCGGGCGACCTTCGGATACGCGAGGAATCGCTCGACGACGGCATCCTCCGAGAGACGCGGCTTGACGGCCGAGGGCGAGAACGGCGTCTCGACGAGCCGGCCCGCGGCGTCGAAGACGGGGCCGACGGCGGTGGGGGCCGCCCCGTCGGCCGCGTGTACGAGCACGAGGGAGAGGGCGGCCGCGAGGACGGCTGCCGTGCGGGCGGAGGGCCGCCTCAGCAGGTGCACTGGTCGCCGATCAGCGGCGGTGCCGGAACGACCACAGCTTGTTGCCGACGAAGTTGACCGGCGTGACGAGCATGATCGCGAGCGCCTGGGAGACGACCTCTCCGAGGCCGGCCTGGACGAGCGCGTGGAGCACGAGCAGGTTCGCCCCGAGCGCGATCGTCGAGACCACGAGGAAGCGCAGCCCCTGGAACACGAAATGGCCGCGTTGACCACGGAAGGTCCAGAGGCGGTTCCACGCGTAGTTGTTCGTGACGGCGACGAGGAACGAGCCGATCGCCGCCGGGACGTAGTGGAGGCCCGCCGCCTCGAGCAGCAGCGTGTAGACGATCAGGTTGACGACGTAGCCGCTTGCGCCGACGACGCAGAACTTGACGAGCTGCTCCCAGTTGCCCCGATGCCGGAGCGCAGCGTCCACCCTGCCGCGGGGCAGATCGCGCGTCGTCGTCGCCGTTCCCTCGTCCATGTCGCCGGGCGAGCGTAGCGGGCGTCCCGGCTCGCAGTGGTGCTAGCCCTCGACGAGCGGGACGAAGCGGCACGCGAGCGAGGCCGTCTCGACGGGTCCGTCGTCCGTTCGGACGATCCGCACGAGCCGCTGTCCCCGCCGGCTGCCGCGGGGCAGCACCATCCTCCCTCCCGGTGCGAGTTGCTCGAGGAGCGCAGGCGGCAGGTGAGCGGTCGCGGCGGCCACCGCGATCGCGTCGAACGGCGCTCGGTCGGGAACGCCCAGGCTCCCGTCTCCGACCCGCACCTCGACGCGACCGTGACCCGTGCGCTCGAGCGCCCGGTGGGCCCGCGCCGCGAGGGCCGGGATCCGCTCGATCGAGACGACGCTCGCCGCGAGCTCGTCGAGCACGGCGGCCGCGTAGCCCGAGCCGGTGCCGACGTCGAGGACGTGCTCGCTGCCGTCGAGCGCGAGCAGCTCGCACATCGTCGCCACGATGAACGGCTGCGAGATCGTCTGCTCCTCACCGATCGGGAGAGCCCCGTCGTCGTATGCCGCGGCCACGAGATCCGGCGGCACGAAGACCTCGCGCGGCACGCGCAACATCGCGGCGAGCACCCGCTCGTCCGTGATGCCGCGGCGCCACAGCTGACGCTCGACCATGCGGACGCGGCGCGGGTCGGACTCCCGACCCGGCCCCTCGCTCACGCCGCGTGGCGCAGCGTGTAGGCCGGCGCCTCGACGCCGAAGTGCGCGAGGACGGTCGGCGCGACGTCCACGATGCTCGCGGGCGCCGTCCCTCCGAGGCCGGCCGTCAGCATCGGCACGAGCGAGTCGCCCGCGACGAGCGACCCGTGCGAGCCCCCGCCGAGGTGGTGCCGACCGCCGAGGTCCTCGAACTCCCAGCGCTCCGCCGCCGAGACGACGACGTCGCCCGCGTTCGGACAGTGCAGCGCCGCGACGGCCCGCGCGACGGCGTCCGGGTGGTCGAGGACGGCCGCGTCTCCCTCGTGCCGGGCCCCGTCCAGCCGTAGCTCGGCGCCCTGGCGGCGCGCGACGACGGCTCCGTCCTCGCGGAACAGCGCGACGTCGACGGACGGATCTCCGTCGAGACGCTCGGCGAGCGCCCGCGCGGACGGCGCGCGCGCCCCGAGGCGATAGACGTGCGCGGCACGGTTCGACGCGGCGACGAGCGTGTCCGGCTCGTGGCGGAAACGGTCGGCGAGCCGGGTCACCTCGCCGACCCGTGTCTGGCCGTGGTCCGACATCACGATGAGGGCGTAGCGCGCGAGGAACTCGTCGACACCTCCGGCGGCACGGACGAGATCGCCGATCGCCTGGTCGCTGCGCGCCAGCACGTCGCCCGCAGCGTCCGGGCCGGACGCGTGCGAGGCGTAGTCGTAGTCCGAGAGGTAGAGGAGGAGGAAGTCGAAGCCGTCGCGCGTCACGAGCCACCGTCCCACCGCGGCGGCATACGCGTCGATCGTCCCGGCCGCGCGGTTGCGGAACGAGAGCGGCGCGCCGGTGCGCTCGCTCTGGAAGAGATTGTAGAAGAAGAACCGCTCGGGGCCGAGGACCGGCCCGAGGAACGGGACGGTCGCGCGGTGGCGCGTCCGGCCCCGATAGGCGGTGAAGTTGACCGACGCGGTGCGGATCCCCGAGTCGGCGAGCGCCTCGAAGAGCGTCACCGCGCTCCGGCCGAGGTGCTCCGCGTTCATGCCGACCAGCGTGTCGCGGAGCGCGCGGCCCAGCCCGGCGGCCCGGGCGGCGCCGAACGACGACCCGTACTCGACGAGCCGGGCTTCGCCCCGGTGCCACCAGACGAGATGCGGAATCTCGTGGACGTCCGGATGGGCGCCGGTCGCGATCGACGAGAGGCAGACGGGCGTGAGCGACGGGAACGTGCTCGTCGCCCGGCCGAGCGTCGCCCGCTCGGCGAGCGCCGTCAGCGTCGGCGTGGACGCCGTGCCGAGCGAGGCCTCGAGCATGGTCGGCGTGAGCCCGTCGATGACGACGAGGACGAGCTTTTGCGGACGGCTCACTTCGCGAGCGTGCGGAGCCCTGCATGACGCTCGGGCTCGCGCCGGACCTGTCGCGCGGCGGCCGCGGGGACGAGCACCGCGATCAGGTAGCCGGCCACCGGGATCAGGGCGAGGAGCGCCACCGCGATCGAGG
This sequence comes from Gaiella sp., assembly GCA_036265415.1. GTDB lineage: Bacteria > Actinomycetota > Thermoleophilia > Gaiellales > Gaiellaceae > Gaiella. Next base: position 3,988 of record DATAPC010000050.1, on the reverse strand, counting down.
CGCTGGCGACGATGAAGGCCGTGCCGCCGGGCGTGCCGCCGCGACGTAGCGCGCCGCGGGCGATGAGCGACGCCGAGACGGCACCGATGACGCCGCCGATCAGGGCGCCGGGAAGCCCGATCCAGCCCTTGACGAGCAGGCCGGCGATGGCACCGATCGCGAGCGCGCCGAGGACGGACGTGAGCACGCCGTAGCGCCAGGCGGCGAACAGCCCGGCGAGCAGCAGGCCCGCTGCGACGCCGAGTCCGAGGGTGATGCCGATCTCGTACCAGTCGCCCACGCGCCGGATTGTACGGGGCGGCCGTCGCCGCCCCGTACTCCGAGGGCCCCTCGTGACGACCGATCGCTCTTCGCCGCGAGCGCAACCGGTACTACGAGGGCGCCTCGGAGCCGGATTGCAGCTGCCCGATCACGTCGAGGCAGAAGGCCGCCGCCCGCGCCCCGTCGACGACGCGGTGGTCGAAGCTCACCGAGACGTTCCCCACATTCCTGACGACGACGGCGCCCTCGCGGACCACCGGCCGCTCCACGATCCGGTGGACACCGAGGATCGCGACCTCCGGGTGGTTGACGAGCGGTGTCACGAAGAGGCCGCCGAGCTTTCCCGCGCTCGTGACCGTGAACGTCGAGTCGCGGAGCTCGTCCGCGGAGAGCCGGCCGGCACGCGCTCCCTCGGCGAGGCGCGTCACGTCCGCGGCGATGTCGTCGACCGAACGGCGCTCGCAGCCCCGCACGACGGGGACGACGAGGCCGCCGTCCGTCTGGACGGCGACACCGACGTCGACGCGCTCGAGAAGCACGATCTCGTCTCCTTCGAGGCGGGCGTTCAGCTCGGGAAAGCGCCCGAGCGCCGACGCCGCGGCGTGGATCGCGAGCGGCACGAGCCGCCCCAGGTCGACCCCCGTGAAATCGCATTCCTCGACGAAGGTGACGGCCGGAACCTCGCGATGCGCGCGGGTCACCTGCTCCACGATCGCGCGGCGGATGCCGCGCACCGGGATCCGCCGGCCACCTGTCGCTCCGGCCGCGGCACGGACGTCGTCCTCCACGATCCGTCCGCCGGGGCCGCTTCCGCGCAGGCCGACGAGCTCGACCCCGAGCTCCTTCGCGAGCTGCCGCACTGCGGGAGTCGCCCTGACCGCGGCGGTCGGGTCGGCGGGGACGACGGCGACGATGGGCTCGGTGGCCGTCTCCCTGCGGCCCTCGTCGAGCTCCACCGCCCGTAGCAGCTGCTCGCCCTCCTCCCCGATCACGACCAGCACGCCGCCGACCGGCGCGACGTCGCCCTCGGCGACGAGGATCTTGAGCACCGTCCCCGCCCGTGGCGAGGGGATCTCGACCGTCGTCTTGTCGGTCTGGATCTCGACGAGCGGCTGGTCCTCCTCGACGCGGTCGCCCTCGTCGACGAGCCAGCGCGCGATCTCGCCCTCGGTGAGGCCCTCGCCCAGATCGGGCAGCTTGAACTCGTAAGCCACGCGAGGAGGGTAGTGCCGTGCGCCCTAGAACGCGAGGACGCGCCGGACGGCGTCCGCGACCCGCTCGACCGACGGCATGTACCAGTCCTCGAGCTGCCAGTACGGGTACGGCACGTCGTAGCCCGTGACGCGGAGCACCGGGCCGTGGAGATCGAGGATCGCCCGCTCGGCGAGCAGGGCGGCGACCTCCGACGCGAAGCCGCAGGTACGCGGCGCCTCCTGCACGACGACGCACTTCCCCGTCTTCCGCACCGACTCGAGGATCGACTCCTCGTCGAGCGGCTTCAGGGTGCGGAGGTCGAGCACCTCCACGGACGCCTCGGCCGCGAGGGCCGCGGCGGCCCGCTCGCAGACGCCCACCATCGCGCCCCAGGCGACGAGCGTGACATCCCCTCCCTCCCGTGCCACGCGCGCCTTGCCGAGCTCGACGACGTGCTCGCCCTCCGGCACCGCCCCACGGGCCGTCCGGTAGACGACCTTCGGCTCGAGCACGACGACGGGATCCGGGTCGCGGATCGCGCCGGCGAGCAGACCCTTCGCGTCGGCAGGGGTCGCGGGCACGGCGACCTTCACGCCGGGGGTGTGGACGTAGTACGTCTCGGGCGAGTCGTCGTGGAGCTCGGGCGCGCGGACGCCGCCGCCGTACGGCATGCGCACAACGAGCGGGAACCCCATCGTCCCGCCGGTGCGCCAGCGGTAGCGGCCGACATGGTTGATCAGCTGGTCGAGGCAGGGGTAGGAGAAGGCGTCGTACTGCATCTCGACAACGGGCCGCCAGCCCGCCATGCAGAGGCCGACGGCGGCGCCGAGGATCCCCGCCTCGGAGAGCGGCGTGTCCACGCACCGGTTCGGGCCGAAGGCGTCGAGGAGGCCGGTCGTCGCCCGGAAGACGCCGCCGAGGCGCCCGACATCCTCCCCCATCACCATCACCGAGTCGTCCCGGGCGAGCTCGACGTGGAGCGCGTCGTTCACGGCCTCCACGAGGAGGAGCTCCCGGGTCGCCACCGCGGTCGCGCTCACGCGTGAACCCTCCGGAGCTCGTCGAGATCGCGTGCCAGGGAGGCCGGCGGCTCGGCGTACGCGTGCGAGAAGACGAGCTCGGGATCGGCAGGCGCCTCGGCCTCGGCCGCCTGGATCGCCGCGCGCATCGTCGCGCGCGCCTCCTCCCGGACGGCCTCCGCACGGTGCTCGTCGAGCAGGCCGAGCCGCGTGAGGTACGCCTCGTAGAGGGCGACGCAATCACGCTCCTGTTCCGCCGCAACGCGCTCGGGGTCGAGGTAGAGGCCCGGGTCGTCCGCCGTCGCGTGCGGCGCCGAGCGATAGGTGACGGCCTCGACGAAGGTGGGGCCCTCGCCGGCGCGGGCACGCTCGACGCCCTCGCGCACGGCCTCGTGAACAGCGAGCACGTCGTGGCCGTCGACGCGGATGCCGGGCATGCCGTATCCGATCGCCTTGTCGGCGAGCCGTGCCGCGGCCGTCTGGGACGAGAGTGGCGTCGAGATCGCCCACTGGTTGTTGTTGCAGACGAGGACGAGGGGGGCGCGGACGACGGCGGCGATGTTCGCGCCCTCGTGGAACGCACCCTCGGACGTCGCGCCGTCGCCGAAGAGGACTGCGGCGACCGCGTCCGAGCCCTTCAGGGCGAGGCCCCACGCGAGCCCGGCGGCATGCGGGACCTGCGTCGCGATGGGGATGCAGATGGACGCGACGTTGACGTCCTCGGGGTTCCACCAGCCGGAGGGATGGCCGCGCCACCACTGGAGGACCGTCGACGCCGGGAGCCCGCGGAGGAGACCGATCGCGGAGTCCCGGTAGCTCGGGAAGATCCAGTCGCGGCGTTCGAGCGCGTGGACGAGCCCTGCCTGGATCGCCTCGTGACCACGGTAGATGGCGTAGGTGCCGATCCGTCCCTGGCGGTGGTAGACGACCGAGCGCTCGTCGTACGTCCGCAGGAGGACGAGCGACCGGTGGAGCGCGAGCAACGTGTCGTCGTCGAGCCCGTCGACGCGCCGGTCGGGCTCGCTCCCGTCTCCGATCACGCGCAGAAGGTCCCGTTCGACAGCGTCCATCACTGGAAGTGAAACAGCGTTTCCCTTTTTGTGTCAAGCCGGTGTCAGACACCGATCGCTGTCAAGTCGTCCTCTTGGGCCGCGTCGGTTGCGCGAATGACGAGGCTTGGAGGCCGCACCGTGCAGGGAGAAGGCGCCTGTGGAGCGATTGGCACCCATTCGGCACGGTTCGGGGTTGACAGAACATGGTGTCTGACACCGCTCGCCCGTCCCGGGGCGACGCCGGGGTCGTCGTGCGCCACGAAGCCTGCGAGACTGCGGCGCGATGCCAGCGTCGCCGAGCTTCGAGGTCGAGCCCGTCCGTGCGACACGGACGTTCGAGGCCGCGATCGAGCACCTCACCGAGGCGATCGAGCGGGCCGGGCTGCGCACCGGCGAGCGCCTCCCCAACGAGGGCGCGCTCGCGGAGCAGCTCGGCATCTCGAAGCCCACGTTGCGCCAGGC
>DATAPC010000049.1:0-4570 GCA_036265415.1 Gaiella sp. | reverse complement strand
TGAGCAGCCCGGCGCCTCCGCGTGTCGCCGCCTCAGAGCCCGAGCCGCTCTAGCGTCCTGCGGTCGCGCCGCCAGCGGGGCTTCACCTTGACGACCAGCTCGAGGAACACCCGGCGGCCGACGAGTGCCTCCACCTCCGGGCGCGCCCGCGTGCCGATCTCCCGGATCATCGCGCCCTTCTTCCCGATCAGGATGCCCTTCTGCGATTCCGTCTCGACGAGCACGACCGCGCGGACGGTCTCGGCGAGCTCTTCGACCTCGACCGTGAGGGCGTGTGGTACCTCGTCGCGCGTAAGATGGAGAGCTTTCTCGCGGATCACCTCGGCGATGCGCTCCTCGAGCGTCAAGTCGGTCGTCTGCTCACGCGGGAAGAGCGGCGGTCCCTCCGGAAGGAGCTCGAGGAGGTCCTCGAGGAGCTCGCCGATGCCGTCCCTCACCTTGGCGCTCACCGGGTGCAGCGCGTGGAAGTCGCCGAGGCCGGCCGCGACCTTCATCTGCGAGGCGACGTGACCGTGCTTCAGCCGATCGATCTTGTTCAGCGCGATCACGACCGGCACTCCGAGGGAGAAAATGCGACGTGCGACGAAGCGGTCACCCGCGCCGATCCGGTCGCGGGCCGAGAGGACGAAGAGCACGACGTCGACGTCCTCGAACGAGCCGTCGACGGTCTCCTGCATCCTCTCGGTGAGCGCGTCCATCGGGCGCTGGAAGCCGGGCAGGTCGACGAGGACGAGCTGCCAGTCGTCGCCGTTCGCGACACCGAAGATGCGACGGCGCGTCGTGTTGGGCACGGTCGACGTGATCGCGACCTTCGCGCCGGTGAGCGCGTTGACGAGGGTCGACTTGCCGACGTTCGGCCGGCCCGCGACGGCGACGAGCCCGCTCTTCATCGAGCCCTACGACCCGCGGACTGTCCCTTCGAGCCATGTCCGCCCGGGGCATAGCTCTCGGGCCGCCGGCCTCCTCCCCACGCCTCGAGCGTAGCGCCGAGACGCGCGCGGATGGGAGACGAGATCGCGCCGAACGCGTGCCGATCGCTCCACAGGTCCGGCCCGGTGCGAGGCGGCGTCACGATGGAAGCTGATCGGGCTCGAACTGCTCGGGGAGGAGCTCGTCCGTCGTCATCTCGACGACGCGGCCACCGTTGCGGAACAGCACTCGTTCGACGCCCATCTCGGCGAGCCACTGCCGGCAGCCGCCGCACGGCGACGCGGTGATCGCCGCCACGACGAAGTCGCCGGGCCGGTATCCCTCGACGATCGCGCGCGAGAACGTCGCCCGCTCCGCGCAGACTCCGAGCGGGTAGGCAGCGTTCTCGACGTTGACGCCCTCGACGACGCGACCGTCGCGGCAGAGCACGGCGCAGCCCACGTCGAAGCGAGAGTACGGCGCGTAGGCGCGGGCGGCGATCGCGTCGGCCGCGGCGAGCAGCTCGTCGTCCGTCATGCGTAGAACCCCTGGAAGATGACGAGCGTCACGAGCGCGCCGAGGATGCCGCCGGAGGCGACCTCGAGGGTCGAGTGCACACCCGCCTCGATCCGCGTCTGGGCGACGAGGAGCGCCATGATCAGCGTCAGGGAGGATACGAGGAAGCGGTGCTCGGTGTCCCCGAGCACCAGCGTGACGGCCATCCAGGCCGCGAACGCGACCGCGGCATGACCGGACGGCCAGCCGCCACGTAGCGGCGAGCCACGGCCCGAGAACGCCTTGAGCGCGATGACGAGCGCGATCGTCAGGACCAGCGCGATGAGCGTGAGCTCGGCCGGAGCCTCCGAGAGCTTGTCGAGCAGGCGAGAGCTCTCGTCGGCCACCTGGCCGGAGAAGACGAGGTAGCCGACGGCCATCGCGCTGAGCGCCGCGATCAGCACCGCGCCGGCGCCGATGTCCTTTGCGAGCTTCGCCATCGGGTCGAAGGACGTCGACGCGACGTCGACGGCCGCCTCGACCGCGGTGTTGATCATCTCCGCGATCAGCACGAAGGCGATCGCGAGCAAGAGCGCGATGAGCTCGAGGCGCGAGACGTCGAACGCGAGGGCAGCGACGAGCACGGTGATCGCGACGCCGAAGTGGATCCGCATGTTCCGCTGGGTGCGGAGCACGTGGATGATCCCCTCGATCGCGAAGTTGAAGCTCTCGAAGATCGACGGCCGTCGGCGGGGCGTGATCACGACAGGTGCGCCCGCTCGCGCTCCTCCATGGCAGGGCCGTGGTCGTGCCCGAGGAGGTGCAGCAGCCCGTGCACGAGCGGCCAGCGCCAGTCGTCGCCGATCACCTGCGGACACAGGACGACGTCGCCGAGCGCGCGCGGCTCCCCCTCGGGAAGTGCGTCCGTGCCGTCGAGGGGGAAGGAGAGGACGTCCGTCGGCTCGTCGACGCCGAGATGCTCGCGCTTGAGCGCCCGCATCTCGTCCGGCCCGACGAACGCGATGCCGAGCTCGCCCTCGGCGACCCCCTCCGCCGCCAGCACCCGGCGTGCGAACGCAGTCATGGCGGCCTCGTCGACCTCCTCGCCGCTCCTGTTCGAGGCCTCGACCTCGATCATCAGCGTTCGCGGGCCGAACCGGTCTCCTCGGCGTGCCGCTTGTACGCCTCGACGATCCGCTGGACGAGCTTGTGGCGCACGACGTCCTCATGGCCGAACTCGACGAAGCCGACCCCGTCGAGCGAACGGAGGATGTCCCGCACCTGGATCAGCCCCGACGCCTGCTCGCGGGGAAGGTCGATCTGCGTGACGTCGCCCGTGACGACCATCCTCGACCCGAACCCGAGGCGCGTGAGGAACATCTGCATCTGCTCGGGCGTCGTGTTCTGGGCCTCGTCGAGGATCACGAACGAGTCGTTCAGCGTGCGCCCGCGCATGAACGCGAGCGGCGCCACCTCGATGGTGCCCCGGTCGATGAACGCGTTGAGGCGGTCGGCGTCCATCGTGTCGTAGAGCGCGTCGAAGAGCGGCCGCATGTACGGATCGACCTTGGCGAGGACGTCCCCGGGGAGGAACCCGAGCCGCTCGCCCGCCTCGACGGCGGGGCGCGTCAGGATGATGCGGCCGACCTCGCGCTCCGAGAGCGCCTTCACCGCGAGCGCGATCGCGAGGTACGTCTTGCCCGTTCCCGCCGGCCCGATGCCGAACGTGACGGTGGAGGCGCGGATGGCGTCGACGTAGCGCTTCTGCGTGACGGTCTTCGGCGCGATCTTCTTGCCGCGGTGACGCCAGACGACGTCCTCGAACACGTCGCGGATGTCCTCGGACTGGTCGAGCGCCGCGACGACCGCACCGACGGTGTCGGGGCCGATCGCGTGCCCGCCCTCGACCAGCTCGACGAGCTCGTCGAGCACGGCACGCGCCTGGGCGACCTGGGCGTCGTCACCGGCGAGCGTGAGCCGGTTGCCTCGCAGCGAGATCGAGCAGCGGAGCCGCTCGCGCAGGCTGTCGAGGACGCCGTCACCGACGCCTGCCAGCTCGGCCGCGACCTCGTTGGGGACGGTCATCACGTCCTGCATGGATCCCAGTGTAGGGCGAGGGGTTGCCGTCCCCGGGCTACGGTGGGCCGCGATGCACGGTCGTGCCGAACTGGTGCTGTACGACGCGGACTGCGGGATCTGCAGCCGCCTCGCCGCGTGGCTCGGGCGGCGCGGGATCCGTGTGTCCCCGATTCGGTCGGCCGTCGGTGAGGTCGAGCTACGCGACCTCGCGCGCGCCCAACGCGACGCGACGGTGCACGTCGTCGACGACTGCGGGCGGCGCCGGTCGGGCGCAGAGGCGCTTCCGCCGATTCTCCGCTCGGTGCCGCGGCTCGCGTGGTCGGCCCGTCTCGTGGAAGCTGCGCCGGCCCCTTTCCGCCTCGGTTACACCCTCGTGGCGCGGCACCGGGGGCGCCTCTCGCGGCTCGCGGGCGGCGGGTGCGAGATCCGCTAGTCGAGCGCTGCGGGTAGGGTCGGGTCGAGCGCCACCGCGATGGCGCGCTCGAGCTGCTCGGACGGCGTCTTCGGAGAGAGGCCGGGAAGGGCGTCGAGCGGAAAGTAGTCGGCCGCCTCCGTCTCGACGCCGTCGGGTACCGGCGCCCCCGCGAGCGGCTCGCAGAGGACGTAGAGCTTGTAGACGTGGGCGGGCCAGCGGATGCGGCCGCGGAAGTCGCGGTCGAAGACCCCGAGCAGGCGGACGGCACGAGCGGTGAGGCCGGCCTCCTCCGCGACCTCCTTCTCGACCGCCCGCGACGGTGTCTCGCCCACGTCGGCCCAGCCGCCGGGCAGGCACCAGCCGTGGCTCTCCGGCTCCCGCACGAGCAGGAGCCGGTCGCCGTCGAGGACGACGCCGCGGACGTCGACCTTGGGCGTCCGGTAGCCGCTCTCCTCGCCGAAGCGTGCGAGCAGCTCATCCGGCTCCTCGCCGCCGACGGCCGCCGCCATCTCGGCAGCGATGCGCTGCACTGCCTCGTAGCGCTCCCGGTCGTACGGCCCCTCCGCGTACGTGAGGCCGGTCTGGGCGAGCGCCTGCAGCGCCCGCGTCCAACGCACGAGGTCGCTCAGGCGAGCTTCTCGCGCACGAGCTGGCTGACGACAGAGCCGTCGG
>DATAPC010000048.1:0-1767 GCA_036265415.1 Gaiella sp. | reverse complement strand
AGCTTCCGTTGCAGGGTCGGGGCGCGGAGGATCCAGTCGCGCTCCGGCAGCACTCCCATCAGCTCGGAGTTCGCGTGCATCTCCACGAACTTCGTGAGGCGCTTGCGGTACTCGTCCGGCATCCAGTCACCGGTCTCGACGAGACCGCCGGACTGCACGTGCGCGAGGAACTCCTCGGTGCGGGCGTCCACAGCTCGATGCTACCGAACGACCGGTAGCATCCGCCACATGGCGACGAGACGCGAGGAGCTCGTCACGGTCGCCTCGCGGCTCTTCGCCGAGCGCGGCTACCACGGGACGTCGATGGCCGACCTGGCCGAGGCGATGGGTCTCCAGAAGGGCTCGCTGTACTCGCTGACCGAGTCGAAGCAGGAGCTCCTCGTCGTGATCACGCGCGACGGCGCCGCGACGTTCCACGCTGCGCTCGACGGGGTGCCGGACGGCGAGCCGCTCGAGCGGATCCGTCTCGCGCTGCGAGCGCATCTCGGGGTCGTCGCCGGGCAGGTCAGCGCCGCGACGGTCTTCACGCGCGAGTGGCGGTTTCTCGACGAGCCGGAGCGGACGGCCTTCCGGGCGGAGCGCCGGCGCTACGAGGAGCGCTGGCGCGACCTTCTGCAGGAGGCGGCCGAGCGTGGTGCGCTCCGCTCGGACCTCGATATCGAGGCCGCCGTCCTGCTCGTCCTCTCGGCCGCGAACTGGGCCTACACGTGGATCCGTCCCGGCGCGGACACGGACGGGCTCGCAGATCGCTTCTTCGCGACCCTGCTCGACGGGGTCAGGGGGTATGCGACGCGCCCGTCGTAGGCTGTCGCCGTGGGCGCCGTCCTCATCGTCAACCCGCACGCGAGCAAGGTGTCCGAGGAGGTCGTCGAGCGGGTGCTCGCGGCGCTCCCCGCGGGCGTCGAGGTGCTCCGTACGGGCGCTTCGGGAGAGGCGACGGCGCTCGCCCGAGAGCGAGAGGGCTCCGCCGAGGCGATCTACGTCCTGGGGGGCGACGGGACGTACAACGAGGTGCTGAACGGCGTCACGCGACCGGTACCGCTCGGCTTCCTCCCCGGGGGCGGAACGAGCGTGCTGCCGCGCGCACTCGGGCTTGGCCGCGACCCGGTCGCGGCGGCGCGGCTCGCCGCGGGGGGCGTCGAGCGCGAGATCGGGCTGGGCCAGGTCAACGGCCGGCGGTTCTCTTTCAACGCCGGCGTCGGGTTCGACGCGGAGCTCGTGCGGAGGATCGACGACCGTGGGCGTGATGCCGACGGGCGCCGGCCCGGCGACGCTGCGTTCGTCCGCGAAGCGATCGGGCTGGTGACGGCGAGCCGCGGGCGGTTCCCCGAGGCGCTCGAGATCGAGGATGTCGGTCGCGCCGCGTTCGTGCTCGTCGCAAACTGCGACCCCTACACGTACGCCGGGCGGCTGCCCGTCCGCGTCTCGCGGCGGGCGTCGTTCGACGGCGGGCTGGACGTGGTGGCCCCCGGGCCCGTCGGCCCTCTCGGCAGCCTGCGGCTGCTCGGCTCGCTGTTGCGCGGAGCGGCGCCGCGCCGTGGGCTCACTGTGCTCTACGACGTCGACCGCATCGTCGTGTCGTGCGACCGGCCGATGCCGCTCCAGGTGGACGGCGAGGACCTCGGTGACGTCGAACGGGTCGTCTTCGAGTCGGAGCCTCGCGCGGTACGGGCACTCGTTCCCGGCTAGACGCCAGGGTCAAGCCCGGCGTTCGGGCGTCCGGCGCGCACGGGCGCCGAAGACGTCGCGCCAGCGCCGGCCGATCCC
>DATAPC010000047.1:0-10873 GCA_036265415.1 Gaiella sp. | reverse complement strand
GTCGCCGTCGTCGCGCTCGCGAAGCGCGAGGAGGAGGTGTTCGTCCCCGGCCGGAGCCAGCCGATCCGGCTCGACCGCCACGACGCCGGCTTACAACTTCTCCAGCGTGCTCGGGACGAGGCCCATCGCTTCGCGATCGGCTTCCACCGGCGACGCCGCGACACCCGCGCATTCGAGTCGATCTTCGACGACCTCGAGGGCATCGGGCCCGCCCGCCGCCGCGCGATCCTGCGGCACTTCGGCTCCGCCGACTCGTTCCTCGCCGCCTCGCAGGAGGAGCTCGAGGGTGTCCCGGGCCTTCCGGCGCGCACCGCGCGTGCCGTGTACGCGCAGCTGCACAAGGCCGGCAAGGCCTGAGCCTCGGTGCGCCGGCCCTCTATCGTTCGGACATGGGCTTGACCGTGGGCACCGGCCCCTTCGGGCAGCACCCGACCGGGCGGTTCGACTTCGACCCGCCCGAGCGCATCACGTTCGTCGAAGTCCATGCGCGCCGTGTCCGTGCGCTCCGTGACGGCGAGACCGTGCTCGACAGCGAGCGCGTCCGTCTCGTCTACCGCAGCGGCAGCCTCCCGCGGTTCGCGTTCCCCGCCGAGGACGTGCACGTGCCGTCGCAGCCGGAGCCCGCCGTCGAGGGCTACGTGACGGTCGCCTGGAGCGACGTCGACACGTGGCTCGAGGAGGACGAGGAGATCGTCGTCCACCCGCGCGATCCGTACCACCGGATCGACGTGGTCGACACTTCGCGGCGGGTGGTCGTCCGCGTGGGCGGCGACGAGGTGGCGGACAGCATGGGCGCGCGCATCCTCTTCGAGACCGGGCTGCCGCCCCGGTACTACGTTCCCCGCGAGGACGTCCGCATGGACGCGCTGTCCTCGTCGGCCGTGAAGACAGGCTGTGCCTACAAGGGCTTTCCGGAGCACTTCGACCACCGCTCGGCGCGCGCGATCGCCTGGTCGTACGGCGATCCGCGCCGTGACGCCGAACCGGTGCGCGGCCGCGTCTGCTTCTACCAGGAGCGACCGGAGGTCGAGCTCGAGGTCGACGGGGTCGTCGGCGAGCGCCCGCACACACCATGGGCCGACGCCGGCTGGAGCGAGCGCTAGCCCGGCTCGTCGGCGGACTCGGGCGGCTTGGTCGCCGAGACGACGGAGCGGTAGCGCACCGTGCCGAGCGTCAGGAAGATCGCGAGGAAGCCGACGACGACGTTGATCACCGTGATCGTGAGCTTCATCCCGACGCTGAATGCGAGCAGCGTCGAGCGCGCGACGCCGACGTCGCGGAACGCGTAGACCAGGAGCGCCTGCTCCGTGCCGATGCCGCCGGGGGTGGCGGGGACGAGCGTCGACATGCTCATCGTCGCCTGCACGAGCACGACGTGGCCGACGCTCTGGGGGATGCCGAACGCGCCGAGGAAGAACCAGATCGTCGCGAAGCGGAGGAGCCAGTCGCCGAGCTGCCAGAGCACGACGGTGCGGACGTAGCGGGTCGGCGGGTCGAACACGGCGAACGCCTGCGCGACCCGATCCCGTAGGCGGTTCCAGAAGTGGTGCAGCAGCAACGTGACGCCGCCGGCGAGGGCGAGGAACGCGATGACCGCGGGCGGGCGCACGACGCCGTCCTCGACGGCCCACGAGTAGTCGAACGAGGGCAGCCGCGAGAGCGCGTCGAGCGACGGCAGCACGCCCTGCGTCAGCGCCCAGACGAAGACGACCAGTGCGAGCGCCATGTCGACGAAGGTGAGGACGACGTTCGACGAGACGACGGTGGTGTACGAGGATCCGGGGATCGCCCGGTGCGCCATGACGATGCGCACGGCGTCGCCGGCGCGCGCGGGGATGATCGCGTTGACGCCGACACCGGCGACGTACGCCCCGAGGATCGGCGGCCAGCGCACCGGGCGGTCGGGGTAGGCGGCGGCCAGGACGTTCCGCCACGCGCGGCTCGTGCAACAGAGCTTGAGGAGGTGGCAGCAGATCGCCGCGAGGAGCGGCAGGATCGCGATGTCCGAGAGGAAGTGCCAGAAGCTCTCGGTCGCGGTCCGGATCTCGTCGATCACGATCTCACGGTAACCCGAACGCGGGGGAACCCATGGCTCCCCACGTGCCCTCGCCTTCAGGGTTGTCCCGGATCAGGCTGGCTGAGCCTCCGGCCGGCAGAGCCAGGCCTCCTGCCGCGAAAGCGCTGCTGCGCCGCGTCGCGTGCGTCGCCGACCCTGCGTGGCGTTCGTCAGCTGTCCGGCTGGAGGAACGGGTAGCGGTAGTCCGTCGGCGGGACGAGCGTCTCCTTGACCGTGCGAGGGCTGACCCAGCGGATGAGGTTCCACATCGAGCCGGCCTTGTCGTTCGTCCCCGAGGCGCGCGCACCCCCGAACGGCTGCTGACCCACGACCGCGCCGGTCGGCTTGTCGTTCACGTAGAAGTTGCCGGCGGCGTAGCGGAGCGCGTCGTGCGCCTGCCCGATCGCGGCGCGGTCGTTCGCGAAGACCGCCCCGGTGAGCGCGTAGCTCCCCGTGTCGTCGACGAGCTCGAGCGTGTCGTCCCACTTCCGCTCGTCGTAGACGTAGGCGGTGACGACCGGCCCGAACAGCTCGTCCTGCATCAGACGGAAGCCGGGGTCGTCGGTCTTGATCACTGTCGGCTCGACGAACCAGCCCTCGGAGTCGTCGACCGTCCCGCCCGCCACGATCTCGGCTCCCGCGTCCCGCGCCTCCTGGATCGCCGTCGCCTGCGTCTCGAAGGCGGAGCGGTCGATGACCGCCCCCATGAAGTTCGTGAAGTCGCGGACGTCGCCCATCGCGATCGACGGGACGTCTCGCTGGAGGCTCTCGCGGATCTCGTCCCACAGGTTGGAAGGCAGGTAGAGGCGCGACGACGCGGAGCACTTCTGGCCCTGGTACTCGAACGACCCACGGACGATCGCCGTCGCGACCGCCTCGGGGTCGGCGGACGGGTGCGCGAGGATGAAGTCCTTGCCGCCCGTCTCGCCCACGATGCGGGGGTAGTTCCGGTACCGGTCGATGCCGCCGCCGATCGTCCGCCAGATCGACTGGAAGACGCCCGTGGAGCCGGTGAAGTGGACACCCGCGAGCTCAGGGCTCTGGAGCGCGACGTCGCCGAGCTCCGAACCGGGCCCGAAGACGAGGTTGATCACGCCCGGCGGCAGTCCGGCCTCCTCGAGCAGTCGCAGCGTGTACCACGCGGAGAGCGCCTGGGTGGACGCCGGTTTCCAGACGACGGTGTTTCCCATCAGCGCGGGCGAGGTCGTCAGGTTCGCGCCGATCGCCGTGAAGTTGAACGGGCTGATGGCGAAGACGAAGCCCTCGAGGGGCCGGTACTCCAACCGATTCCAGACCCCGGTCGAGGAGATGGGCTGCTCCTCGTAGATGCGCACGAGATACTCGGCGTTGAAGCGCAGGAAGTCGATCGTCTCGCAGGCGGCGTCGATCTCGGCCTGGTGGGCCGTCTTCGACTGGTTGAGCATCGTCGCGGCGTTCAGCGTCGAGCGCCACGGGCCGGACAGCAGCTCCGCGGCCCGGAGGAAGACGGCGACGCGATCGTGCCACGGCGTCGACGACCAGGCTGGGTGCGCGGCGCGTGCGGCGTCGATCGCCTGCTGGACGTGCGAGGCGTCGCCCTTCGCGACGTCGGCGAGCACGTGATCGCGGTCGTGCGGCATGACGGCCTCGAACGTCGTGCCGGTCTCGACGCGTCTGCCGCCAATGACGAGGGGGATGGAGAGTCGCTCGCCCGCCATCTCCGCAAGCCGGCGCTGCAGCTCCGAGCGCTCGGGCGACCGCGGGGCGTAGCTGCGGATCGGCTCGTTGACCGCGGCTGGAGGCCGGAAGATCCCCGGGGCGCTCACGGAGCCGATTGTAGAGTCGGGCTCGTGGGCGTGACGCGGCAGCGCGACGGCGTGGGCGCCTCCGACGCGCCTCGCCGCGAGAAGAGGACGGCCGCCTCCGAGGCACCTGGCCCGCGCAATGGCACGGTCGCCCCCGCCGCGTCCCGCCGGCCGGCGCCCCGCGCGGCCGAGACGGGGACGCGCCCCTACCGCTACGGCGTTCCCGGCTGGGGCGTCGGCGAGCTCACCGTGCGCGACGGCGTTCTCGTCGCCCACGCGCTCCCCTCGCCGCGCCGTGCCGCAGCGCGCGCCGCGACCTCCCTTCCGGCCGGCCCCCCCACCGGGGGAGCGGGCACCCCTGGGTTCACGCTACCGCCGGACTCCTCGCACGAGTGCGACGCTTTCGTGCCGGATCTGTGCCGGCGATTCGCCGCGCACCTCGCCGGGACGCCGGTGTCGTACGACGACGTCCTGGTCGCCGAGGAGGGACTGACGCCGTTCCAGCGCGAGCTCCTCGCCGCCGCACGGTCGGTTCCCTGGGGCGAGATCGTCACGTACGGCGGCCTGGCGGCCCTCGCCGGCCGACCCCGCGCAGCCAGGGCAGCGGGCAGCTTCTGCGCCCAGAGCCGGCTTTCCCTCGTCGTCCCGTGCCATCGCGTCGTCGCGGCGGGGAAGGACGAGCCGTTCGGAATCGGCGGCTACGGGTCGTCGGGGCTTCGGCTCAAGCGCCGACTCCTTGCGCTGGAGGGGACGGTCCTGTGAGCGGCGGCTCACTCGCGGCCGACGCCCGGGCCGAGCTCGCAGCGGTCTCGCCGGCGCGACGCTGCGACCGGCTCGCGGAGATCTCGGCGCTCTTCCACACCGCCGGAACCGTCCATCTGCGCGGCCGCGGAGAGCTGGCGTTCCACCTCGACCTCGCCGAGTCGTCCGTCGCGCGTCGGGCGTTCTCGGTCCTGCGCGCGCTGAGAGTGGAGTCGACGATCCGGACGTATCGCCGGACGGCGTTCGACCGTGCATCGCGGACGCAGCTGTACGTGGACGGCACACAGCATGCGATCGACGTTCTCACCGAGGCCGGCGTTCTCGGGCGGGAGCGGCTGCCGCTCGATCGGCCTCCGGGTCGGGTCGTCGCCCGTGCGTGCTGCCGCGCCGCCTATCTGCGCGGCGCGTTTCTCGGAGGAGGCTCCCTGAGCGGGCCCCGGTCGCCGCATCTCGAGGTGCGGACCGCTCTCCATGGCGGCGCCGCGCTCGTCCGCAGCGTCGCGTCGGCGGCAGGCATCCGCATGCGTGTCGTCGACCGCGAGTCGCACTCGGCCGCGTACGCCAAGGGCTGGGAGGCCATAGAGGCCTATCTCTCCGTCGCGGGCGCGACGGCGACGGTGCTCGGACTCGAGGAGCGCGCACTCGTCGCCGGACTGCGCGCGGAGGCGAACAGGCTCGCGAACGCGGACCACGCGAACCTCGTGCGACAGAGCCGGTCGGCGCAGGCACAGCTCGAGGCCGTCAGGGCGCTCCGCGACGGGGGCGCCCTCGAGCTGCTCGTCCCGACCCTCCAGGCAGCGGCGGCGCTACGGCTCCGTCACCCCTCGCTCTCGCTTCGCGAACTCGCCGCCCGGGCCGAGCCGGCGGTCACGAAGGCCACGATGGCCGGAAGGCTCGCGCGGCTCGTGGAGCTCGCCGAGGCCGAGCGAGACCGGCCGCCGCAGGCGGGTTGAGCTTCCGGCCGCCGGACTCCATACTCCACACGGTGGGCCCGCGCTCCCAGGCGGGGGATCCAGACCCCATCCGCCGTCTGGTGCCGGAGCGCGCATGTGGGGGAGGGGACATCCTCGGAGCTCCTCCCTCAGCCCACCGCCTGCCTTCAGTCCGACCCGCCGCCGACGGCGGCGAACGCGGGCGCGTACCGAAACGCTCCCGTGATGCCGGCGTCGTACGCGTGCAGCGTCCGCACCTGGAACTCGTCCGCCCACGACGGGTCGGGCGCCTCGATCCCGAGGCCGCTCGCGGGGACGAAGCCGAATCGCCGGTAGAAGACGGTCGACCCGAGCAGCGCGACGAGCGGCGCGTCCAGCGCGTCGGACGCGGCGAGCGAAGCGTGCATCAGCGCGCTGCCGACGCCGTGGCGCCGGTGGTCGGGAAGGACGCCGATCGGCCCGAGCGCGATCACGGCGTGTGGGCCGACTGTCGCGCGGCTGCACGCCACGTGACCGACGAGCCGTCCTTCGGCCTCGGCGACGAGCGTGGCCGGCCGAACCACGTCTCCCGCGTCGAGTAATGCGGCGACCAGGTGCGCCTCCGGCGGCATCGCCGACGGCGCATCCGAGGGCCGAAACACCTCCGAGACGAGCCGTAACACGCTCCTGCGGTCGGCGCTGGCGAAGCGACGGAGCACCACGGGGCGATGGTGCCACGTCGCGAGCTCGGTCCGTCGGTGGGGGAACTCGGGCCTCACTAGACTCGAGACCAACCCAAATCCCAAGGACGACGGAGGCGAGAACCCGATGGCAATCCGGGTCGGCATCAACGGCTTCGGC
The DNA here is from genome assembly GCA_036265415.1 of Gaiella sp. Classification (GTDB taxonomy): domain Bacteria; phylum Actinomycetota; class Thermoleophilia; order Gaiellales; family Gaiellaceae; genus Gaiella. The sequence continues at coordinate 4,499 of DATAPC010000047.1, read as the reverse complement.
CGGATCGGCCGCAATTTCTTCAGGGCGCAGCAGCAGCTCGGCGCCGACATCGAGATCGTCGCCCTCAACGACCTCGGCGACGAGAAGACCATGGCCCACCTCCTGAAATTCGACTCGGTACTGGGGCCGTTCGCAGGGGACGTGGAGCTCGGCGACGGCGTCATCAGGGCTGGTGGCGAGGAGATGAAGATGTTCTCCGAACGCGACCCGGCGAGCATCCCGTGGGGCGACCTCGGCGTCGATGTCGTCCTCGAGTCGACCGGCATCTTCACGGATCGTGCCGGGGCGCAGAAGCATCTCGACGCGGGGGCGAAGAAGGTGCTGATCTCCGCGCCCGCGAAGGAGCCGGACGTCACGGTCGTCCTCGGCGTCAACGACGGCGACTACGACCCCGAGAGCCACCACATCGTCTCGAACGCGTCCTGCACGACGAACTGCGTCGCGCCGCTCGCCAAGGTGATCGACGATCTCGCGGGGATCGAGTCGGGCTTCATGACGACGATCCACGCGTACACGAACGACCAGAACATCCTCGACCTCCCGCACAAGGACCTCCGGCGTGCCCGGGCAGCCGCCATCAACCTGATCCCGACCACGACGGGCGCGGCAAAGGCGATCGGCATCGTGATGCCGCACCTGCAGGGCAAGGTGGACGGCGTCTCGGTACGCGCGCCGGTGCCGACGGGCTCGCTCACCGACCTCGTCGTCACGCTCGGTCGCGAGGTGGGCAAGGACGAGATCAACGAGGCGTACAAGGCCGCCGCGACGGACGGACCGCTGGCGCACGTGCTGCAGTACTCGGAGGATCCGCTCGTGTCGACGGACATCGTCGGCAACGCGCACTCGTGCATCTTCGACAGCCTGATGACGATGAGTCACGGGACGACCGTCAAGGTATTCGGCTGGTACGACAACGAGTGGGGCTATTCGTGCCGGTTGGTCGACCTCGTCGGGCGGTTGCTGCCGTGACGGTGTCGTGGGGGTCGAAGGAGGGGGCTCGTGGGGGAACCATGGGTTCCCCCACGCCGAACGAGTGGGGCTGTTCGTGCCGGTTGGTCGACCTCGTCGGGCCGTTGGTGCCCTGAGCGACCGGGGGGAGGCATGAAGCTGCCGCGCTCGGTCGAGACCGCAGACGTCGAGGGCAAGCACGTCCTCGTGCGGGCGGATCTGAACGTCCCGCTCGACGATGGCCGCGTCGCGGACGACACGCGGATCCGTGCGGCGGTTCCGACCCTCGAGCTCGTGCTCGACCGCGGTGCCGCAGAGGTAGCGGTGTGCTCGCACCTCGGGCGGCCGAAAGGCCCCGATCCGGCGTTCGCGATCGCACCCGTGGCCGCGCGTCTCGCCGAGCTCGTCCCCGACGACCGCGTGCGCGTCCTCGAGAACACGCGCTTCCTCCCGGGCGAGACGAAGAACGACCCCGACACGGCGCGGGAGCTCGCGGACGGCATGGACCTGTACGTCGACGACGCGTTCGGCTCGGCGCACCGCGCGCACGCGTCGACAGAGGCGGTCGCCCACCTGCTGCCGGCGTACGCGGGGCTGCTCCTCCGCGCCGAGCTCGAGCACCTCGGCCGCCTGCTCGACGACGTCGAGCGCCCGTTCGTGCTCGTCGCGGGCGGCGCCAAGGTGGACGACAAGCTCGGCGTCCTCCGCAACCTCGGCGGCAGGGCCGACAGGGTGATCGTGGGCGGGAAGATGGCGGAGGAGCTTCGCGACGGCGCGACACTGCCGTTCCCGGTCGAGCTCCCTCCGGACGTCGTCGCGGCCGCCTCGTTCGACGCCGACGCCGAGAGCCGCCTCGCCCCGTACGACGACCTGCCGCACGGCTGGCTCGGCCTCGACATCGGCCCCGACGCCCGCGCACGGTTCGGCGAGCTGATCCGGGGGGCGAAGACGGTGTTCTGGAACGGGCCGATGGGTGTCTTCGAGTGGGAGCGGTTCGCGGCGGGCACGAAGGCCGTCGCCGAGGCCGTCGCGGCGGTCGACGGGTACACCGTCGTCGGAGGCGGCGACTCCGTCCGCGCGATCTCCGAGCTCGGACTCGCCGACGACGTCTCCTGGGTCTCGACGGGGGGCGGCGCCTCGCTGGAGCTGCTCGAGGGCAAGGAGCTTCCCGGTGTCGCGGCGATTCCCTCGGAGGACGCGTGAAGCTCGTCGCAGGCAACTGGAAGATGTTCAAGGGGACGTCCGAGACGCTGGCGTTCATCGATGCGTTCGAGCCGCCCGCGGGCGTCGAGGTCGTCGTCTGTCCGCCCTTCACCTCGCTCGCCGCCGCCGTCGGCCGTGGGCTGCCCCTCTACGCGCAGAACGTCCACTGGGCCGAAGAGGGTGCGTTCACCGGGGAGGTGTCCGCGGCGATGCTGCGCGAGGTCGGCGTCGACGGCGCGATCGTGGGGCACTCGGAGCGACGCCAGCTGTTCGGCGAGACGGACGAGACGGTTCGTATGCGCTGCGAGGCGGCGCTCGAGGGAGGGCTTCGGGTGATCGCGTGCGTCGGCGAGACCGAGGCCGAGCGCGAGGCGGGGGAGACGGATGCGGTGCTGAGACGCCAGGTCTCGGGGATCCCGCGGCACGAGTCGCTCGTCATCGCGTACGAGCCGGTGTGGGCCATCGGTACGGGCAAGACGGCGACGCCGGAGCTTGCGCAGGAGGCCCACGAGACGATCAAGGAGCTGCACGACACGCGCGTGCTCTACGGCGGGTCGGTCAAGCCGGAGAACGCGGCCGAGCTCATGGCGCAAGCGGCCGTGGACGGCGCGCTCGTCGGTGGCGCCTCGCTGGAGCCTGCGTCGTTCGCCGCGATCTGCGGCGCGGCGACGTGAGTGCGGGCGGATACCCGCTCGTCACCCTCGTGATCCTCGACGGCTGGGGAATCGCCCCGCCCGGCCCCGGCAACGCGGTGGAGCTCGCCCGCACGCCGGTGTTCGACGGCCTCGTCGCGCGGTTCCCGTCGACGCAGCTCCGTGCCTCGGGCCCGGCGGTCGGGCTTCCCGAGGGACAGATGGGCAACTCGGAGGTCGGCCACCTCACGATCGGGTCGGGGCGGATCCTGCTACAGGACCTCGTCCGCGTCAGCCAAGCGGTCGACGACGGGACGTTCTTCGAGAACGAGGCGCTCCTCGGCGCGTTCCGGAGGGCGAAGGAGCGCGGCGCGAACGTCCACCTGCTCGGCCTCGTGTCGACCGGCGGCGTGCACTCGCACATCGACCACCTGCGGGCACTGCTCGACCTGGCGGGGCGCGCGGGAATGGACGACCGCACGTGGATCCACGCCTTCACCGACGGCCGCGACGTCTCGCCGCACGCCGCTGTCGACGACCTCGCGACGCTGTCCGCCGATCGCATCGCGACCGTGGCCGGGCGCTACTACGCCATGGATCGCGACAAGCGCTGGGAACGGACCGATCGCGCGCTCGAGGCGATCGTCGCGGGTCAGGGCGAGCGGGCAGACGACCCCGTCGCGGCGGTGCGGGCGAGCTACGACCGCGGCGTCACCGACGAGTTCGTCGAGCCGGTCGTCCTGCGGGAACGGCCGCGGCTCGACCCGGCGCAGGACACGGCGATCCTCTTCAACTTCAGGCCCGACCGGATGCGTCAACTGACGCAACGCCTGCTCGAGCGGGGCACGGACGTCGTGACGATGACCCGCTATCGGGACGATTTCGGCTGCCCCGTCGCGTTCGCCGAGCAGAACGTGCCCGACACGCTCGCCGAGGTGCTGAGCCGGACCGGCGCGACGCAGCTGCACGCGGCCGAGACCGAGAAGTACGCGCACGTGACCTACTTCTTCGACGGCGGCGTCGAGGGTGCGTGGCCCGGCGAGGAGCGGATCCTCGTCGCCTCGCCCCGCGACGTGCCGAGCTACGACAAGAAGCCGGAGATGTCCGCCGCCGAGGTCGCCTCCCGTGTGGCGGCAGCGCTCGGAGACGGCCACCGCTTCTGTGTCGTCAACTTCGCAAACCCGGACATGGTAGGCCACACCGGCGTGATCCCGGCTGTGGTGACGGCGGTCGAGACGGCCGACACCTGTCTGGCCCAGGTGGTCGACGCGACCCATCGGGCGGGCGGCGTCTGCCTCGTCACGGCCGACCACGGCAACGCCGAGAAGATGCTCGAGGACGACGGCGTCAGTCCGCACACGGCACACACGACGAATCCCGTGCCACTCGTCCTGACCGTCGAGGGCGGGACACTCCGTGGCGAAGGGGAGCTCTCCGACCTCGCCCCGACGGTGCTCGACCTGCTCGGGCTCGAGCGTCCCGCCGCGATGATCGGCGCGAACCTCCTCGCGAACGACAATCGCTGACACGTCACCGAGTCGTAAATTGTTCGTGAAACGGCGGAAGTCGGCTGTATGCTCGCGGCGCATTGGCCCTGACGCAGCCCGATCACGGTGTGCTCCGCAAGGCCCAGCGCGGTGACGAGCGGGCGTTCAACCTCATCGTCAGAGCCTACGAGCAGCCGGTCTACAACTACGTGCTGCGCCTCGTCGGCGA
>DATAPC010000046.1:0-18211 GCA_036265415.1 Gaiella sp. | reverse complement strand
GGCGGACAATGAAGTCTAAGCCGGTGCCCGCCCGCGTCACCCGAGTGCGCGGCGGATTCATCACAGCTCACACCAGCACCGAGGCCTGACTGGGGCCGCTCGGCTGCCCGAGGAGGCTTCTGGGTACGTGGGGTCGGGGGCAGTCTGTCGGCGCCGCCGCCGCCGACCGCCGCGCCCGGAACCTCTGATGTCAACGATGCACAGGCGGGGTAAGAAGGGCGCACGGCGACCGATGACTGGAGCCCTCACCGGAGGAGTAGCTTGCGAGCGGAGAATCTCGGCCAGACCCGTTCGGCGATCCTCGAGCTGGCGAAAGGAGTCGGTGCCGCCATCGCCGGGTCGGAGCGCCCCCCGCGTTGGGCCGCAAGGACGAGGTCGACCCGATCCACCACCTCATCGGCACCGCTGCAGGGTGGGGCGGTCTCCCACCCGACGAGGCGATCTACGTGGGTGCGTTCCCGGATCTGCCCGGCGCCGGTGAATACTCGCCGACGGTACGCGACGTGCCCGTGGAGGGCTTCTGGTCGATCTCGGTCTACAACGAGCAGGGGTTCTTCGAGCCGAACGACCGCGACGCGCACAGCGTCAACAACATCACTGCCACACCGAACGGCGACGGCTCGATCACGGTGCACTTCGGCGGGTGCGCCGACAACCGCACGAACTGCCTCCCGATCGTCGACGGCTGGAACTACCTCGTGCGCCTCTACCGACCGAGGCCCGAGATCAAGAGCGGCGAATGGACGTTTCCCGAGCTTCGGTGAGTCTGCTCCTCTTGCACCCCTGAGGTCAGGTGGTGTCGGCCTGGGATGAGGGGCCGGCGTCTCGGATACTTCGGCTGACTGCCGATGAAGACTGTGTCGATGCGGAACGTCGTACGGCATGTCCGGCCGCCGCGCGCACGCCTCGCCCGGTCGACGGCGCTCTGCCTCGTCGGTCTCGTCCTGCTCGGCGGATGCGGGTCCTCGGCGCCGGCGCCTTCGCGAGGTGATCTCTCCATCGAGCGCGACCTGCGGCGCGGTGTTCGTGAGATACGGGAGACGCGCGATCGTCGAAAGCTTCATGCGGACCTCGTGCACCTCGTCGCGCAGCTTCGCCGCACGCACGGGACGACGCAGAGCGCCCGGAGGGGGAGGGAGCTCGCGCTCCAGGGGTTCGCGGCGACGCTCGTGGGAATCCGGAGTCAGCTCGATTTCAGCGAGAACGACAGCGGTGAGGTCGCTGCCGCCACGAGGGACGCGAAACGAGCAGACCTCTACCTGAGGCGCGGTGCGAAGCGGTTGCGCGCGGCCGGACGCGCGCTGGGGGTTCGGATCGGCGACCTCAACGGGTACTGATGCCGCAATCGGTGAGCGTCGTGGTCTACGTCAGCGGATGGGATTCCGCGAGCGGTGGGCCGACGACGATCATCCCGTCCTCCTTCGCAAGCGTCGTGAAATCCTCGACCGACGCCTCGTCCTTCTCGATCGTCGCGAACCGCTCGAAGAAGCGCTCGAGCGCCGGCGGCACGAAGGCGCCGAGCAAGCGGCCGGGACCCTCGCCGACGCTCTGCCACGTGTGCTGCACGTGTCGCGGGAGGAACACGAATGCGCCCGTGTCGCCGGCTGCGACCTCGTCGTCGATCCGAAACCGGAACTCGCCGCCGAGCACGTACAGCCATTCGTCCTGCGCTTCGTGGAAATGGAGCGGCGGGCCCTGCCCCGGAGCGACCTCGATCTCGAACACGTTCGTGGCGTGCCCGCAGTCCGCCTCGCGGAGCTTGAGGACGACGTCGCTGGTCGGGTTCCGCAACCGAGCGCCTTCGCCGGCGCCGAGGACGAACGGGCGCATCTCAGATGACGGTTGCACGTCGGTGTCCACAGCGCGTCGAAGTCTAGGCCGTGATCGCATCGACGCCGACGGCATCGAGGTCCACCGCTACGCGGCCACATGGCGGCCGCCCGGGAGAGCGCCGAGAGGCGGTTCGCCGCCGACGGAGTAGGCTCGTCCCGTGACGCGATTGCTTCCGTTGGCGCTTCTCGTCGCCGTGCTCGGCGGGGCCGCGACCGCAGCCGCCGGCGACTCCTACCGGTCGAGTGTGCGACCTGTGTCCGCCGAGCTGCGCAGCCAGCTCCGGGGCGAGTCGTGGCGTCCCGGCTGCCCGGTCGCGCTCTCGGGGCTGCGCGTGCTGACCGTGAAGCACTGGGGGTTCGACGGACGTTCGCATACCGGGCAGCTCGTCGTCAACGCGGACCACGCAGCGGGGCTCGCGGGGGTCTTCCGAAGGCTCTACGAGCTGCGCTTCCCGATCCGGCACATGCGGCTCGCGGACATGTACGGCCCGCCCGGCGCACGTCCGTCCGACGGCGACGTGACCGGGTCGTTCCGCTGCCGGCAGGCCGTCCCGTCGCCGTGCACCGGCGGCTCGGCGAACGGATCGTGGTCGAACCACGCGTACGGCCACGCGATCGACCTCAACCCGGTCGAGAACCCGTACGTCGGCTGCGGACGGACGCGCGACGCTTCGAGCGCCCGGTATCTCGACCGCTCGCCGCTGCGAAAGGGGATGATCACCCCCGCGGTGATCGCGGCGTTCCGCTCCATCGGCTGGGGTTGGGGCGGAAGCTGGACGGGGGACACGAAGGACTACATGCACTTCTCGACGACCGGGCACTAGTACCCGCGCTCGATTCGTCGGGGCGGAAGGAGCGCGATTAGCAGGTACTCGGTCGGATACCTCGTGGGCAGCCTCGCCTCCGACTCGATCAACCGGACGCTCTCGAAGGCGCTGATCCGGCTCGCTCCGCCGAGGCTCGAGCTGACGGAGATCCCGATCGGCGAGCTGCCGCTCTACAGCCGCGACTACGACGGGGACTATCCGCCCGCAGGGCGCGCGTTGAAGGACGCGCTCGCCGCCGTTGATGCGGTGCTCTTCGTGACGCCCGAGTACAACCGCTCGATCCCCGGTGCGCTGAAGAACGCGATCGACTGGGCGAGCCGGCCACGCGGCTCCAACTCGTTCGCGCGAAAGCCGTCCGCGGTGATCGGGGCGTCGACGGGGAAGATCGGCACCGCGGTCGCGCAGCAGAGCCTGCGCAGCGTGCTGAGCTTCTGCAACTCGCCGCAGATGAACGCGCCGGAGGCGTACATCCAGTTCACGCCCGGGCTGATCGATGAAGACGGCCGCGTGACCGTCGAAAGCACCGAGGAGTTCCTGCGCATGTACATGGCCGAGTTCGACGCGTTCGTCGAGCGCGTCCTCACTGTTGTTCCGCGTCAGGGCTCGTCGTGACGATTGTCCGCGTCCGGCACAGGAAGGGGTGCCGTGGCCGTCTGCGGCGTCCGGTCAGGGGGTATGCTCATTCGACCACATCGCTTCGCCCAACGCCGTGACGCACCTGTGCCATCGCGCCAGGGACGGGGCAGAAGGGGCGGGAGCAGTGTCCGGCGATCGATTCCTCCGTATGTCCGCGGCATGAGCCGCAACGAGCACATCGTCAGGGAACGAGAACGTGAGCGCTTCGTACGAGAGCGTCGCGCGAACGAGCTCGCCGGCAACAAGGCCGAGATCGCGCGCCGTGACGAACGGACAGCTCCGGCGAGCGTCGAAGGGGGTGCACGTTGACGGGAACGCTGCTCTTCGGCATCGGCTTACTGGCGGGCCTAGGCGGTCTCGCGGCCTGGTTCGTCGATCGCCGTCGACACCGAGGATCGCGTCGGTGGTGACCCAGCGGCTCGTGACGACGCGCGACCGCGAGACATGAGCCCCAAGCGACCGATCTTTGCCTTCCTGCGCAGTCGGGGCGCTCGTCTGGAATGTCCGTTCTGCGGGGGCACGGACTGGGAAGGGTGGGACGAGCGGGTGTCGCTCGGACACGTCGGCGGCAGCCTCGCAGTCGATCGCGAAGCACAGGCGTTTCCCCTGACGTGCAGGAACTGCGGATTCATCAGGCTGCAAGCTGCGCACGTCCTCGACGACCCGCGAGCCGCGGGTCGCAACGCCATGCAGGAAGAGCAGCTTCCGCTCCGCGGCGTTCCCGGGCAAGGCGAGGCCGAGGACCGTTCCGATGAGGGCGACGCGGAGGCGCAGTCCGATGCCGTGGACTGACCGAAATCGGCCACGCGAGATCCCAGAGACCAGACCGCTTCATGCCCGGCAGCTGGTCCACCAGGCTGCAGACGGCTGATCCAGCCGAGACTCGCCGCAATCCGACCGCTGACTTCTGTTCGATCCCTCGGACGGGGGACGTCGGCCGTGGGAGCCGCAGACACGATCAGGGGGATCTTGGGGGAGAGGGTGCGATTCTTCGGTGCGGCGATCTGGCGTTCCACGCCACGACGGGAACGCGTCCCCGCGCGGCCTTCATGAGCATGGTGCTGGGTCTCGCGGGGCTCGAGGCGCGGCTCGCCGCCGAACCGTGCGCGTGCGGCGTCATCCTCGTCGACCTCGACGACATGAAGGACGTGAACGACCGGCACGGCCACGAGGTCGGAGATCGGATCCTGCGGAGCGTCGTCGAACGGCTGGCCTCCGTGGTGCCGTCCGGGTTCGCCGCGCCGATCGGCGGGGACGAGTTCGCCCTGCTCGTGCCTGAGCTCGACGACGCGCTCGCGGTCGACTGGGTCGTGACGCGGGTCGGGCAGATGCTCGCGGAGCCCTTCGACGTCGGGCTGGACGAGCCCGTCGAGGTCAGCGCGACCGCCGCAGGAGCCGTCTGGCGGCCTGGCGACGATCCGCGCTCGGTCTTCGGGGCCGTCGACGAGCGCGTCATGGTGGGAAAGGTCTTCCGGCGCGAGGACGGCTTCGGCAAGCTCGCCGACCTCGTGGCCGACGTCCTCGACCGCGCCCCCGAGGTCGAGCTCCTGGACGCCGCCGCAGGCGCGATGCGGCACCTCGCCGGCGCGGATCTCGGGCTCATCCTCGTCTCCGGCGAGGTTGCTTTCGCACCGGATGTCGCTGCGGCCGGCGCCGTGGAGGTCGCCTCGCGAGCGGCCACGGAGGCGGCCGAGCTGGGGACGTTCGTCGACGTCGGCGACGCCGGGTGCGAGGTCGTCGCAGCTCCGCTCGGGGCTCCCGGCTCCCTCGCGGGCGCAGTGGCGGTACTCCGGAGCGGTTGGCGCTTCGGGCGTCGCGAGCGGGTGCTCGTCGCCCAGGCCGGGCGGCTCCTCGGCCCGAGCATCGCCGCGCGGCGCACGCTCGAGGACGCGCTCGGGCAGATCGCGGAGCTGTCGGAGCAGGCCCTGCGAGACGAGACGACAGGGCTGCCGAACAGGCGCGCCTTGCTGCGCTGGCTCGCGGAGCTCGGCGACGACGTGCCGCTCGCGGTCCTCCTCGTCGACTTCGACGGCCTGCGCGCTGTCAACAACGTGCTCGGGCACCAGGCCGGCGACGAGCTGATCCGCCGCGTCGCCGCGGGTATCCAGGAGTCGATCCGCCCGACCGACCTCGTCGCGCGCCTCCACGGGTCCGGCGGCGACGAGTTCGTCGTGTGCTGCCCGGGTCTCGCGGACGACGAAGCCGCAGTCCGGGCCGGCGAGCTAGAGCAGCACCTGCTCGGGCTGCGCATGCCGCGGGCGCTGCGGCATCTCTACCGCGGCGCCTCCGTCGGGAGCACGGTACGCTCGCCCCGGGAGGAGCCCAGCCTGTTCCTCGAGCGGGCGACTGCCGCGCTGCACCGCCGCAAGGCCGTCCGCCGGACGGACCACGGCTAGTCGGATACCTCCAAGGGCGTGTGCGAGCCGCGTCCGCCTACGGAAGCTGCCAGAAGGCGCCGGTCAGGCGGAGGCCGGCGAGGATCGCCTGGTTCTCCGTGCGCGTGCGCGGGCGCCAGTCGCGGTCGAGGCGATCGCTCCACCACCCGTGAGCGAGGTCGCAGAGGGTGGTGATGGGGATCGTCGCACCGGGGGGACGGCCGTCGAGCCAGCGCTGCACGTGCTCCTCCGACCGGAAGAGTCGCATCGCCCCTCAGGTGAAGACGATGTCGTCCCACCACTGCGCGGCAGGGACGAGGCAATGGAAGACCAGCGTCTCGTCGTCCGGGCGGCGGCCGCGAACGTCGACCGCGATCGGCTCGTCGCAGTCCGGGCACGTCGTCCCGATGTGCCCGTCGACGCGCAGTGCCGCGCAGACGCCGAACGCGTCCCACGCGCAGTTGGCGAACCACCACCGGCCGTCCGCACGGACGCGGAACGGCGTGGGCACGGCCGAGAACGGATTCGCCATCCGGATCTCCCGCGTCGTGGCGTCGAGGACGAGTGCGTGGGCCTGGTGCAGGCGCTCCCAGCCTTCGCCGACGTTGTCGGCATCGAGGCCGACCTCCTCGCCGGTCTCGCTCCGAGTCGGTGCCCGGCCGAGCTCGACGAAGAGGCGGTAGGTGGCGTTGCGAAGCTGGAGGTCGGCGTCGTCGATGTACCGAGTCTTCCAGACGGCCCGTCGGCCACGAAGAGCTCCGAGGGCCACTCGCGCGGGCCCTCGGCGCTTCCGGCGATGACCCGGATCAGTGGGCCGGGACGCGATGCCTAGGCAACCGAAGCGCCACCAGCAGCGCGAGGACGAGCACGACGCCGCCCGCGAACCCGAGGCCGATCTGCTGCCACTCGAGATCACTGCCCGACACGGTCGAGGTGGCGGGTTGTGGGATGCCCGACGGGTCGAGCCGGAAATGGTCGTCGTGAGCCGACTCGGGCACAGGCGCGGTCGCCGCGACTCGCGTGGCCTGCGATCGCTCGCGGGCGTCCAGCATCCGCGCCAGGTCGGCCTGCCGCGCCGCTTCGGCACGGTCGGCGAGATCCGGCGAAACACGCGCGACCGGCTCGTTGCGGTCGGCGCCCCACGTGTCAGCCGCCGCCGGCATCGCGAACACGAGCGCCGCTCCGGCCGCCGCGACCATGAATGAGTTTCCGAGGGTCATCGCCTCTCCTTCGTCTGCCGGTGACCTCGTGGTCACCTCCGTCGAGGCTAGGGCGCGACCCGATCGGCCGAAACGGGCGAATCCCCCGTGTTTGACGCCTCCGTCCCCTGTGATTGACGCGCTGCGAGTGCCCGGGCCAGCTCCCCGCGGTGCCTGAGGCCGAGCTTTCCGAAGATGCGCGAGAGGTGCCCCTCCACCGTTCGGTCGGAGAGAAAGAGCGCGGCGGCGACCTCGCGGTTCGTCTTGCCCTCTGCGACCAGGAGGGCCACGCGCTCTTCCGCCGGCGTGAGCGCGCCGGCTGTCGGCGCCCGCCCGCTGATGCGAAGAAGCTCGGCGCGGGCCCTTTCCAACCAGAGGGCTGCGCCGATCCGCTCGAAGATCGCCAGCGCCGCTTCCAACGTCGCGCGAGCCTCGCGGCGACGCCTCGCCCGACGCTGCGTGACGCCGAGCGCCAGCAGCGTCCGGCCGCGGTCGAGCGGGATCTCCGCGCGATCGTGCCACGTGAGAGCCTCCTCGTAGTGCGCGAGCGCAGCTTCCAGGTCTCTCGCTTCGGCGGCCAGCAAGCCCCGACAGCGGAGACAGTTGGCGCGGGCGGAGGCGCGGTCGAGGCGTTGGGCACCGTCCTCGTACCAGGCGAGCAGGTCGGCTGCGTCGTCCCGTCGTCCGACCGCGGTCAGAGCTTCGACGAGATCGATCGCGAAGCGCGTCACACCGGGCTCGGTGATCGCCTCCGTGCGCGCGAACTGGAGGCACGACTCCAGGTGCGCCACGGCCTCCGCCGCCGCCTCGCGGGCGAGCGCGAGATGCCCGAGCGCCTCTAACGCGATGAGGCGCGGATAGTGGTCGGGAACCTGAGCGAGCGCCTGCTCGGCCGCGTGCCTCGCCGCGTCGGGTTGCCCGAGTTCTGCGTGGACGAGCGCCTCGAGCGCGAGGTTCAGTCTCTCGAGAAGCGGTTGTCCGGACTGTTCCGCTGCCTCCCGCCCTCTGCTGGCATGCTCGAGCGCTGTCGTCAGGCTTCCCATCAGACGCTCAACGTCGCCGAGCAGGAAGAGCAGGAAGGGCGGGGCGTTCTCGTCGCCTCGATCGTGCGCGGTCCGCAGGAGCTCGAGGAGCACCGCACGCGAGGGCTCGTGCCGGTCGGCCCATCTCCAATACTCCGCGACGGAGACGAGAGGCTGGTCGAGGACCCGACGGTCTGCGGCGGACTCCTGCAGCGCCTCCGCCCGTACGGCCGTCGCCTGCGCGGTGGTGCGACCGAGGACAGCCTCGCCCGAAAGCCGTGTCATGAGCACATCGGCCGACAGCGCATCGTCTCCGATCTCCTCGGCGAGGGCCCACGCGACCTCGGAATGTCGGAGCCCTTGATCGAACCGCTCGAACAGCCAGAGAGAGCAGGCAGCCGCACCTTCGTGCGCGACCGCCAGAGTCGGGCCATCGTCATGCGCCTCCTCAATGACCTGAGCGAACAGCTCTGCAGCCTCGGCAGGCGCCTCGTAGAGGCGAATGCGTGCGAGGACGACCATGGCCCTCGCACGCCGAACACCTGCCGGCAACGGCGCGATGAGCTCACGGAGCTGCGCTTCGGCACGCCGGGAGTCGCCGGACTCGAAGTGGATGGAAGCTGCGGCGACTGCTCGTCGCAGCGCCTCCGTCGTCCGCTCGGTGGGTGTCATGTCCCTCGACCGCTCGAGCATGAGCGCAGCCGACCGGAGAGCGCCCCTGCCTCGCGCGTGGAACGCCGCAAGCTCGAGCGCCTCCGCGACGGTCGCGTCGGGCGCCTCGACGGAGGCGGCCAGGTGCCACGCGCGGGTCTCGGGATCCTGGACGATTCCGGCGAGGCGCGCGTGGATTTCCATTCGTCGAGTTCTGTCGGCCGTCTCGTAGGCGCCTGCGGCGAGGAGGGGGTGCGTGAAGCGGATTCGGCTGCCGTCGAGCTCGACGACATGCATCTCGAGCGCGGGCGGCAGCCCCACCTCACGACCGACACCGGACGCCGACTCGGCCGCGTCGACGGTGGGGTGCGCGTGCGCCGCTGCCGCGAGCAGGAAGTCTCGTGTCTGCGGAGGGAGCGCCAGAACCCGCCCGTGCACCAGTTCGCGCAGCGACTCGGGCACCGGCAACCGCCGACCACCATCGAGGGAGACACCGCTGCGCTGCAGCATGCGAACGATCTCCAGCGCGTAGAACGGGTTGCCGCCCGATGCTTCACACACCTCCTCGAGGCGGGGTCTCGGCAGGACGACGCCGAGATGTGACTGCACGACCTGGTGGAGAGCGCTCGCGTCGAGCGGGCCCACGTCGAGGCTCGCCACGCGATCGGCGCGCAGCGAGCGTCCGAGTTCTCCAAACAGGGGACTCTCGAGCCCCGAGCGGCGCGAGAGCAAGAGACCGATGCGCTCGGAGCGAAGTCGCCTGGCAGCATAGGTGAGCCCTCCGGCGGACGCCGTGTCGAGCCACTGGACGTCGTCGATCGCAACGACGACCGGCTCCTCGGCCGCCAGTGCTCGCAGCGAATTCAAAAGCGCCAGACCGATCGCGTGCGGGTCCGGCGGTGGCCCCTCGTCGTCGCCGAGGACGAGCGCGCGCGAGAGGGCTCGGCGCTGAGCGGCCGGCACTGACGCGAGGGCCGTGTCGAGCACCGGATCGAGCAGGTCTCCGATGCCCGAGAACGAGAGTGCCGTCTCGCTCTCGGCCGGACGAGCCACGAGCACCCGGAACCCGCGGGCGTCCGCATTGGCGACACCGGCCTCCCAGAGCGTCGTCTTCCCGACGCCCGCATCGCCCGCGAGAACGAGCGCGATCGTGCCCTCGGGGATGCTCGCCAGGAAGCCGCGCACCACCGCGAGCTCGGCGTCCCGTCCCACGACGCCAGAGGACATGACGCGCCGATCCTACGTGGGTCCGGCCCCGGCGGGGAGGGCGCCGCAGCCGTTCCTGCCGCGCTACACGGCCAGCACGCTGAACGGCGTGTCGATCGCGTCCTGGCGCCCCGGCACCCAGAGGCCGACCCGGAAGACGCCGCCGCCGAGCGACACGACCGTCGTCTCGGCTCCGCCCGCGCTCGCCGCTGCGACCTGCGCCACGTTCCCCGGGAACCGCACCTCGAAGACGCCCGCGCTGACGCGGCGAGCCTGCGGCGCGCCGCCCGCACAGTTGAACCGTGTCCCGACGAGCGGCTTCGCGCTGGTGAACTGGTCGGGGAAGTTGGCCATCCCCTTCGCCGGATCGCCGTTGACCGCGACGAACGCGCGGACGGCGCCCGGCTGGCAGCGCGCCTGCGGCTTCACCGCCTCGGTGACGGCGATGGCGGAGCCGCCGAGCGCGAAGAACAGCGCAGCGCCGGCGACGACCATGGAAGGGGTCACACGCATGAGAGACCTCCGACTCGGGACGACGCGCGCATCGTCGTGGCCCGATCGGACGACGCCCGGCGTCAGCCCTCGACCGGACCGCTCCCGTCGACCAGGACGTCGGCGCAGGCCATCGGATCGTCGCGCTCGACGTAGCGATCCTCGGACGGCATCCAGCGCTCGGCCCACGTCTGCCGAGCCTCCTCACCGTCGCGGGCGACGCCTCGGGCGAGGCGCACGTCGTACGGGGCCTCGACCCACGCACGGACGTCGTAGTCGTCGCGGAACATGCGGTGGAGCGCGCAGACGCCCTCGACGACGACGATGCCGTGCGGAGACACCGTCCGCTCGCCGCCCGCGCGGCGCGCAGCCCAGTCCCACGACGCGTAGCGCACCGTGCGGCCGGCGATCAGCGGCTCGAAGACCTCGGCGCGCAGCCGGTCGAGGTCGAATCCGTCGCCGTCCCAGAACTCGTCCGTCCCGACGATCTGCGCCCCGGGAATCTGCCGCGCGAGCGTCGACTTGCCTGCTCCGCCGCGGCCGCCGATGCCGACGAACGTGAACGGACGCTCCGGGCGCGCGGCGGCGATGAGGTGGAGGACGGGCCCCGCGTCCACGCTGCCACGCTACCGAGGCCGTTGCATTAACCTCGCGGTAGAGCCCCAGAGCGACCTCCTGGAGGGACCCGAATGAACGAGACCACCCGTGTCGTCGTCCCGTACGAGTCGATGGATCCCCTGGCGATCGGGGCGACCGACGACGAGTCGAAGAAGCATCGCGACACGATCGAGGTCGACATCCCCACGGCGAATCTCGTCGCGGTCGTCGAGCCGGACGAGCCGGCTCCCGTCGACGACCCGACGGAGGCCGCGCGGCGGGCCCTGGCCGAGCCGGTCGACGGGCCGTCGTTCGCGGAGATCCTCGGCGGGCGCTCGAGCGTCGCCGTCGTGATCGACAACCAGTTCCGCCCGACACCGTCGTCGAAGCTGCTGCCGGCCGTGTTCGACGCGATCGAGGCTGCCGGGATCACGGACGTCCGCGTCTGCTGCGCGAACGGGAAGGTCTTCCCGATGTCCGAGTCGGACACCGAGCAGAAAGTGGGCCGCGAGAACCTCGCGCGGATGGAGCGGAACGGCTGGTCGTTCTCGCAGAACGATCCGCAGAACCCGGAGGCCTACACGTTCGTCGGCGTCTCGTCCGGCGGCACGCCGGTCTGGCTGCTGAACGAGGTCGCGTCGGCCGACGCCAGGATCACGATCGGCCAGGCGCAGGCGAACCACTGGGGCGCGGGAGGCGGCGGGAAGCTGATCCTTCCGGGCGTCGTCTCCGACGAGACCGTCGAGTCGAACCACTGCGCGTTCGTCACGTCGCCGCAGACGCACTACGGCGCGTACGTCGGCCCCATGCGCTCCGACATCGACGAGGTGGCGACGATGTGCGGGCTCGACTGCACGATGAACGTGCTCCTCGACACGCACGGCCGGGTGATCGACGTCGTCTTCGGCTCGCATCCCGAGGCGCACCGCGAGGCGATCCGCCGCTTCAACGACGTGTACGCGTACGAGTCGTTCGTTCCCGAGCACGGGCAGGCCGACATCGCGATCTGCGGGGTGTTCGCGCCGACCGACCACCTCTTCTTCCATACGGGCTGGGGCTGCATGTCCGCAGACCTCGTCGTGAGGGACGGCGGCACGCTGATCTACACGAGCCCCTCGCCCGGCGTCTCGACGGCGATCGGCGACTTCCCGGGGTTCGCGCTGATGGACCTGATGAAGCCGTACATGCCCGCGACGCCGGAGAACTACCAGCGCGTCCTACGAGACATCCACGCGCGGGCGATCCAGATGTGGGCCGGTTGCATCTGGGTTCCCATCTACGAGGTGATGACGCGCAAGCATCTGACGGTCGTGACGCTCGAGGAGAACCTCGAGCTGGCCTCCGACATCGGGATCGACGCGACGACGTCCCTCGACGAGGCGCTCGCGGCCGCCTTCGACCGCCACGGCGCCGAGGCGAAGGTCGTCGTGCTCCCCTACGCGCGGTACCAGCTGCCGCGGAACGCCGTCCGCATGGAGCACGCGGACGAGCGGGTGTTCGAGTACGCGGGACGGGCCTAGATGTCGGACGCCGCCCGCCGGACGATCCCCGGTCTCCGGGGATCCGGCGTGGCGGCGTCCGAGAACGTCGGTCGGGAGATCCGGGGCTCGACGACCATTCTCGAGCTCCTGCGAATGTTCCCGGACGGTCGCGCGGCGAAGCTGATGAGCGACATCCAGTTCCCCTGCGCGCACTGCGGCGGCGCAGTGCGCGAGCCGCTCACGATGGCGGCGAAGCGTCACCGGCGCGACCCACGGTCGGTGATCGAGGCGTTCCGCGCCCTCGAGACGGGCGGGCCCGGCGACGTGCTGCTCGAGAGCGCGCGTCGCCGACTCGAGTAGCGGGTACCATCCCGCGAGCGGAGGGGAGTATCCCCGCGGTACGCCCGTCAATCCGGCGAATGGCCCGGGCGTATCGGTCCCTCGAGGACGGAAAGACCTCCGATCGATCAACTCGAACCGGAGGTCTCGCAGTCGTGTCCGATCCCCTGCTCTGGGTCGCCGTCGCCGTCAGCGTCGCGGCCGCACTCGTTCTCGACTTCGCAGTCTTCGGACGACGCGGAGTCACCGTCCGCTCTGCTGCCTGGTGGAGCGGCGGCTGGCTCGCGCTCGGCCTCGGCTTCACCGCCGTCGTCGTCGCCGTCTCGAGCAGCGGCGCGGGCGCCGAGTACGCGACCGGCTACGTCGTCGAGCGAAGCCTGTCGCTCGACAACCTGTTCGTCTTCGCCCTGATCTTCGCGGCGCTCGGGATCGGCGCGGACGAGCGCCTGCGGCTGCTCGGGCTCGGGATCGTGATCGCGCTCGTGCTGCGTGCCGCGGCGATCGCCGCCGGCGCGGCCCTGCTCGACGCGGTGCACCTGACCGTCTACCTCTTCGGCGTGATCCTGCTCGTCACCGCCATGAAGCTCGCGCGCCGCGGCGAGGTCGTCGTCGAGCCCGAGCGCTCCCTCGCCGTGCGCGCGATGCGCAGGGTCTGGCCGGCGGCCGGCCTCACCGCGACCGCCGTCGTCCTCGTCGCCGCGACGGACATCGTGTTCGCCGTCGACTCCATCCCCGCGATCTTCGCCGTCACGGACGACCCGCTGATCGTCTTCGCGGCGAACGCGTTCGCTCTGGTGGGGCTCCGCGCGCTCTACGTCCTGCTCGCCGATCTTCTCGTGCGCTTCGTCTACCTCGACCGTGCGCTGGCGGCGATCCTCGGCTTCGTCGGGGCGAAGATGCTCCTCACGGACGTCTGGAAGGTGCCGGTGTGGCTGTCGCTAACGGTCATTCTCGGGACGCTCGCGGTCGGGATCCTCGCCTCGCGCCACTCGGGCAAGGCCGGCCATGCCGTTCCCAGCGGCCCAGCGGGCTCGCCGGCGACCGCGCCCGCAGTAGATTCTCCCCGTGGGCGTCGCGACCGAGCGTGAGACCTGGGTCGGGCGGTCGCCGCCGCGCGTCGAGGACGAGGCCCTCCTGCGCGGCGAGGGCCGCTTCATGGACGATCTCGAGCCGGTGCCTCACGCGTGGCACGCGGCGATCGTGCGGTCGCAGCTCGCGCACGCGCGCGTGTCGGTCGACGCGGCGGCGGCCCGCGAGCTCGAAGGCGTCGCAGGCGTCGTCACGGGCGAGGACGTCGCCCGGCTCTCGAGGCCGTTCCCCGCGGCGATCGACTCGCCGGCGCCGCACTACGCGGCGGCGGTGGAGACTGCCCGCTACGTCGGCGAGCCGCTCGCGGTCGTCGTCGCGCGCGACCGCTACCTCGCCGAGGACGCCGCGGAGCTCGTCGCGGTCGAGTACGAGCCGCTCGACCCCGTTGTCGACCCTGCGGCCGCAGAGGCGATCCACGAGCGGCGGTTCCACTACGGCGACGTCGACGACGCGATGATCCGAGCCGACGTCGTCGTTCGCGCCACGTTCCGCGTGCCGCGCTGGACCGGGCTTCCCGTGGAGTGCTACGGCGTCGTCTGCGACTGGGACGAGGGTGCCGGCCGGCTGACCGCATGGGCGAACTTCCAGGGCCCCTTCACGCTCCACGGCGTCGCCGCAGCCGCGCTCGGCCTCCGCGGCGACCGCTTGCGGCTGCTCACGCCGCCCGACTCGGGCGGGTCGTTCGGCATCAAGGCGGCCGTGCTCGACTACGTGGTCCTGATCGGGCTCGCCTCGCGGGCGCTCGGCATTCCCGTCCGCTGGATCGAGGATCGGCTCGAGCACCTCGTCGGCAGCTCGGCCTCGACCGGAAGGGTGACCGACGTCGAGGCGGGGTTCGCCGCCGACGGAGAGCTCGTCGGCCTCCGCTACGACGCGCTCGAGGACGTCGGCGCCTACGTCCGCGCGCCCGAGCCGGCGACGCTCTATCGGATGCACGGCTCGCTCGCGGGTGCCTACCGCGTCCGGAACGTCGCCGCTCGGAGCCGTGTCGTCCTCACGAACACGATCCCGTCGGGCCTGAACCGCGGCTTCGGCGGCCCGCAGCTGTACTTCGGGCTCGAGCGGACGATGGCGATCGCCGCCCGCCGGCTCGGGCTCGACCCGGCCGAGGTCGCTCGCAGGAACCTCGTCCGGGCCGACGAGATGCCCTACCGGACGCCGTCCGGCGCGCTCTACGACTCGGGCGACTACGAGGCATGCCTCGACCGCGCGCTCCAAGCCTCGCGCTACGGCGAGCTGCGGGCGGACGCGGGGCGGGCGAGGGCCGAGGGCAGGCTCGTCGGCGTCGGGCTCGCCTGTGTCGTCGAGCCATCGATCTCGAACATGGGCTACATCACGCTCGCGCAGACGGCCGTCGAGCGCGCGGGGACGCTGCCGAAGTCGGGGAACGCCGAGGGTGCCTCCGTCGCCGTCGATCCGCTCGGTGGGATCACGGTGCGCGTCGGGACGACGCCGCAGGGCCAGGGTCACCGTACCGTCGCCGCGCAGGTCGTCGCCGACGAGCTCGGCTGTGCACCCGAGGACGTCTCGGTCCTCTCCGAGCTCGACACGGCGACGACGCCATGGACGGTCGCGTCGGGGAACTACTCCTCGCGGTTCTCCGGCGTCGGTGTCGGAGCCGTTCAGGCGGCCGCGAAGAAGGTGCGTGCGAAGATCGACGCCATCCGGGAGCACCTGGGCGAGCCCGAGGCGTCGCTGCGTCGGGTCGCAGGGACGGCCCACTGGAGCCCCGAGAGCCTGCCCGGCGGCATGGAGCCGGGCCTCTCGGCGATCGCCTTCCACTCGACGCCGAACCTCGATCCCCCCGACGCGGAGGACCGCGTGGCGTCGTCCGGCGCCCACGGCTTCATCGTCGACGTGTGCGCGGTCGAGGTCGAGCGGGAGACGGGCGGCGTCACGGTGACCGACTACGTGAGCGTCCACGACGCGGGGACGCTCCTCCACCCGGCGCTCGCCGAGGGGCAGGTGCTCGGCGGCTTCGCGCACGGTGTGGGGGCCGCCCTCTTCGAGCGGCACGGCTACGACGAGGACGGGAATCCCACCACCGCGTCGCTCGTCGACTACGTGACCCCGACGGCGGCCGACCTCCCACCCCTCCGGATCGAGCACCTCGAGTCGCCGTCGCCGTTCACCGCGCTCGGCGCGAAGGGACTGGGGGAGGGGACGACTATGTCCGCCCCCGTCGCAATAGCGAACGCCGTCGCGGACGCGCTGGGCCGCGACGACGTCGAGCTGCCGCTGACGGCGCCGCGCGTGTGGGAACTGATCCACCGCGCAAGTGACACTTTGTCACTTGCGCAGGATCAGTCGCCGGCTCGGGGTGACGGGGAGTGAAGCCGGCGGCGTTCGCGTACGTCCGCGCGGCCTCGCTCGAGGAGGCATTGGCCGCACTCGCCGAGGGCGGCGACGACGCGAAGCCGATCGCCGGCGGGCAGAGTCTCGTCCCTGCGCTGAACATGCGCCTCGTCCGGCCGAGCGTGCTCGTCGACATCGGCCGTGCCGGGCTCGAGGGGATGGCGGCGAACGGCACGCTGCGGATCGGGGCGACGACCCGTCAGGCGGCACTCGCAGACGACGCTCGCGTGCACCCGCTCATGGGTGAGGCGCTGCCGTACGTCGGCCACTTCGTGACGCGCAACCGTGGCACGGTCGGAGGGTCGATCGCCCACGCGGACGGCGCCGCCGAGCTTCCCCTCTGCCTCGTCGCGCTGGACGGAGCGGTGGTCGCCGAGGGGCCGGACGGCCGGCGGCAGATCCCGGCCTCCGGGCTCTTCGTCACGCACTTCACCACGACGCTGCGCCCGGGCGAGCTCGTCGTCGAGACGGTGTGGCCGCTCGGGGCGGCCGACGAAAGCAGCGCCTTCGAGGAGCACGCGCTGCGCGCCGGCGACTTCGCGCAGTCCATGGTGGCCGTCGTGCTCCGGCGCGACGCGGACGGCAGCGTGACGTCGGCCTCCGTCGCCGTCGGCGCGGTGACCGACCGGCCGACACGACTCGACGAGGTGGAGGCCGTCATCGTCGGCTCGACCGGTGCCGAGTCCGCCGCCGACGCCGGCGCGCTCGCCGCCCGCCTCGTCGACCCGCCGACATCGGTGCACGCGAGCGCTCGCTACCTCAGGGCGCTCACCGGAGCGCTCGTCCGCCGCGCGATCGAGCGAGCGTCGTCGTGACCGAGATCGAGCTCGCGGTCAACGGCCGCGCCGTCCGGGAGACGGTCGAGCCGCGGCTGCTGCTCACCGACTTCCTCCGCCACCGCCTCGGGTTGACGGGCACGCACGTCGGCTGCGAGCACGGCGTCTGCGGCGCCTGCACGGTGCTCGTCGACGGCACCTCCGTCCGCGGCTGCTGCATGCTCGCGGTGCAGGCCGACGGCAGCCGCGTCGACACGGTCGAGTCCCTCGCCGGGAACGGGCCGCTGACCGCGCTGCAGGAGTCGTTCCGGCGCCACCATGCGCTCCAGTGCGGCTTCTGCACCCCGGGGATCCTCGTCGCCGCCACCGATCTGCTCTCCCGCGGAAGGCCGACGCGCGGTGAGATCGTCGACCTGCTCTCCGGTCATCTCTGCCGCTGCACGGGGTATGCGCCGATCGTCGACGCGATCGAGGAGGCGGCGCGCGGATGAACCTCGCGCGGTCGTTGCTCTCCGCGTGCGAGCGGCATCCGGAGCTCGAGGCGTTCCCCGGACTGAGGTACGGCGAGCTCCTCCCGCGCGTGCGCCGAATCGCGGGCGGCCTCGGCGTCGAGCCCGGCGACCGCGTCGCGACGGTTCTCGACAACCGGCTCGACACCGCGCTGCTCTACTGGGCCGCGCAGTGGGCGGGCGCCGTGTTCGTGCCGCTCTCCTGGCGGCTGTCGGAGGACGAGCTCGAGTACTGCGTCGCCGACTCGGGCGCGCGGGTCGTCGTCCGGGACGGCGACGACGTCCCCGACGGCGCCTCGCACCCCGGCGCGCTCGACCGCGACGAGCAGGAGAACTCGCTCCTGCTCTACACGTCCGGGACGACGGGCCGGCCGAAGGGCGTCCCGCGGTCGCACGCCGCGGACCGGGCGGGCGGCTGGTCGCAGGCGCTGCAGCACGGCTACGCCTGGCGCGACCGCACGCTCGGCGTGATGCCGCTCTACCACACGATGGGCATCCACTCGCTGCTCGCGATGCACCTCGTCGGCGGCTGCTTCGTGCCCCAGCCGCGCTGGGACGCCGGAGAAGCCCTCCGCCTGATCGAGGCCGAGCGGATCACGTCGCTCTACCTCGCGCCGACCCTCTTCCACGACCTCGTCCACCACCCCGAGCTCGCGACGCGGGACGTGCGCTCCGTCCGTGCGCTCGGCTACGCCGGCGCCGCCATGACCTCGACCCTCGTCCGCCGCTGCGCCGACGCGTTCGCACCGGACGTCTTCGTCAACCACTACGGCTCGACCGAGATCTACACGTTCTCGATCGGCCGCGACCAGCCGGCGAAGCCCG
>DATAPC010000045.1:0-26142 GCA_036265415.1 Gaiella sp. | reverse complement strand
ACCGTGCCCTCGGGGATCCCGAAGATCTCGACCTCGACGACGGCACCCTCCTCGACACCGGCCTTGAGGTCTGCCGGCGTGCCTTGGGCGACGATCCGGCCCTTCGCGATCACGGCGATGCGGTCGCAGAGGGTGTCCGCCTCGAACATGTAGTGCGTCGTGAGGAGCACGGTCTTCCCGGACTGCACGAGCTCGCCGATCGTGCTCCGGAGCTCGCGCGAGCCGACCGGGTCGACGCCGATCGTCGGCTCGTCGAGGAAGATCACCGGCGGGTCGTGCAGGAGCCCGCGGGCGATGTGGAGTCGCTGGCGCATGCCGCGGGAGTAGCCCTCCACCCGCTCCTTCTCGCGTCCCTCGAGGCCGACCAGCTCGAGCAGCTCGCCGATCCGCGCGCGCTGCCGCTTCGGCTCGACCCCGTACAGCTCTGCGAAGTAGCGCAGGTTGTCGAGGGCGGACAGACGCTCGTAGAGGCCTCGGTCGCCACCGAAGACGTAGCCGATCCGCTCCCTCACCCAGCGGGCGTCCTCGACCACGTCGCGGCCGAGCACGCGCGCCTGCCCCGACGTCGGGATCAGCAGCGTGATCAGCATCTTGATCGTCGTCGTCTTCCCGGCCCCGTTCGGCCCGAGGAGACCGAAGAGCTCACCCTCCTCGATCGCGAAGCTGACGCCCCGGACGGCCTCGACCTCGAGCGCGCGCCGGCGGAACGTACCGGTGGTCGTCCGGTACGTCCGGTGCAGGTCGATGGCCTCGACGACGGCGGGCACCTCGCGCTCCACGCTAGCGGCGCGGCCGCTGGGCCGAGGGGTGGAAACCCGAACCTTGCCTGCGGCATTGACATGTCACGCGCCCCGCTGCGAGAGTGCCGCTTCTGCGGACGCACGTGCGGGTCGCAACATCGATCGTGAGATCGGCGTCTCACATCGTGAGACATCCACCAAGGAGGGACCGAATGAAGGGACGCGGAGGAGTGGTGCTGGCGCTGGCGACGATCGTCGCCGCCGCGCTTGCATCGACCGCCGGGGCCGGCTCGTCGGGCGTCGCCCGGACGCAGGCGATCAACTGCAAGGGCACCGTCAAGCTCGCGCTCATCACCCCGCTCACGGGCGGCGGCGGCTTCATCGGCCAGGAACAGGTCGCGTGGGCCAAGTACGGGGTCAAGACCCTTGCGAAGAAGTACGGCCTCAAGGTGCAGCTGCTGCAGGGTGACACCCCGGTCGAGAAGGGCAACGGCGAGGTGCTCACCGTCGCCCAGAAGTTCATCTCCGACCCGAACGTCCTCGTCGCGATCGGACCTGCGACCTCGGGCGGCGTCGCCGCAGCGAGCGGGGCGCTCACCGCGGCGGGCATCGCCCAGATCTCGCCGTCGGCGACCCGGACGTCGCTGACGAAGGGTGGCAACAAGGAGGCGACGAACGCGTTCTTCCGCGTCGTGCCCGGCGACTACATCCAGGGACCGACCGACGCGAACTACATGGTCGACAAGCTCAAGGTCAAGAAGGTCGCGATCGTCGACTTTCAGGAGCCGTATTCCGTCGGCCTCGCCGACGCCGCCGAGGCCGTCCTCAAGAAGAAGGGCGTATCGGTGAGCCGTCAGTCCACCTCGGTCAACACGACCGACTTCTCCTCGCTCGTCACCAAGGTGCCGAGCGACGCCGACGTCGTGTTCTTCCCGTCCCAGCAGGCCTCCGACGCGCAGACGTTCGCCCAGCAGATGCTCGAGCAGGGCAAGAAGGCGAAGGTGTTCGGCGGGGACGGCACCAACAGCCCCGACCAGTTCAAGGTCGCCGGCTCATACGTCTCCAACTTCGCACCGGACATCAGCGGCATCGCGGCGAACAAGGCGCTGATTGACGGATGGAAGAAGGACAACCCGAAGGCGACGCTCGGCTCCTTCGGGCCGCCCGCCTATCTGGCCGTCGAGGTCGCGCTGAACGCGATCAGGAAAGCATGTGACGCCGGCAAGGGCACGATCGCGAACCGGAAGCTCGTGATCCGGAACGTCAAGAAGATCAACCTCAAGACGACGCTCCTCGGTGGGCCGTTCCGCTTTTCGACGAAGTCGAACGACCCGCTGAACGCGAAGTTCTTCATCTTCCAGATCCAGTCGAACGGCAGCTACAAGCTCGTCGGCTGAGCGGAAGGCAGGTCCGTCGTTGGAGCGGCCCGGTTGAGCACCGGGCCGCTCCGCAGCGCGGACGCCACGGGTGTCCTAGGCTCTAGCGCGGCGGGGGCGGCGTAAGAGCATGGACACGTTCATCCAGCTGACGCTCAACGGGCTGACGCTCGGGAGTGTGTACGCGCTCATCGCACTGGGGTACTCGCTCGTCTACGGGATCCTCAAGCTCCTCAACTTCGCGCACGGCGACGTCTTCATGGTCGGGTCGTTCATCGGCTTCGGCATGCTCCAGCTGCTCGGCGGCTCCGCGGATCCCGTCGTCCCGGTGTGGCTCCTCCTCATCGTGATCACGCTCGCCGCGATGGCTGGCTGTGCGGTGCTCGGCGTCGCGATCGAGCGTTTCGCGTACCGTCCCCTGCGCGACGCACCGCGCATCGCGCCGCTCATCAGCGCGCTCGGCGTCTCCTTTTTCCTCGCGTACTCGATGCAGCTCCTCTTCGGGGCCGACCAGCGCGACTACGACGCGTTCGCGATGGACAACGGGGCGCTGTTCTTCAAGGGGTTCGATGTCGGCAACGTGCGGGTGCCACTCCTGCGGATCATCATCATCGTCGCCGCATTCGTCCTGATGGCGCTCCTCTGGGTGCTCGCGACGCGGACGAGGACCGGCAAGGCGATGCAGGCCACGTCCTACGACCGCGAGGCCGCCGCGATGATGGGGATCGACATCGACCGGGTGATCGTGTTCGCGTTCGTCCTCGGGTCGGCGCTCGCGGGTGCGGCCGGGGTCCTCTTCGCCCTGCGCGCGCCGACCTTCGCTTCGATCGGCTTCCTCGCCGGGCTCAAGGGCTTCACCGCCGCGGTGATCGGCGGGATCGGCTCGATCCCGGGCGCGATGGCGGGCGGGCTCATCCTCGGGTTCGCCGAGGCGTACACCCAGGGCTACATCTCGACGAAGTGGTCCGACCTGCTCGTGTTCGTGATCCTCATCGTGTTCATGCTGTTCCGCCCGCAGGGCCTACTGGGCAAGGCCGACATCAGGAAGGTGTAGATCGTGTCGAACCCGACCGACTGGGACGACCTCTCGCAGCCGCTCGAGGGCGCCGCCGAGGCGAGCGCGGCCGAAGGCCCGACGAGCCCGGCGGTCGGTCGTGACGAGTGGGTCGCCCGCCATGGCGAGCGCAGCGCCGACCGGGGCGGATGGCTCGGCACGATCGAGCAGCGCCTCCAGGTCGTGCCGTGGTGGGCGTGGCTTGCGCTCCTCGTCGGGATCATCTGCCTGCTCCCGGTCGGGTTCGAGAGCGGCTACGTCCGGCTGGTGGCCTTCAACACGGTCGTCTTCATGCTGCTCGCTCTCGGCCTCAACATCGTTGTCGGCTGGGGTGGGCTGCTCGACCTCGGCTACGTCGCGTTCTTCGGGATCGGCGCGTACACGTACGCGCTTCTCAGTTCCGACAAGTACGACATCCACCTGCCGACGCTCGTCGTGATCCCGCTCGTGGCGATCGTCGGCGGGATCGTCGGGTTCCTCGTCGGCCTGCCGTCGAGACGGCTCTCGGGCGACTACCTCGCGATCGTGACGCTGTTCTTCTTCCAGGTCTTCCTCACGTTCACGAACAACGGCGACGACGTCTTCGGCCACAGCGTCACGAACGGCCCGAACGGAATCCTCAAGCTCGACCAGTTCGACATCTTCGGCTGGACGCTCCACCGCGCCACGCCGGACGGCCTCTTCAACATCGTCTACCTCTACGTCGCACTGGTCTTCTTCACGCTCGTCTACGTCGCCCTCCACCTCCTGAACGACTCGCGCACGGGCCGTGCATGGCGCTCGCTCCGCGAGGACCCGCTCGCGGCCGAGCTGATGGGGATGCCGGTCAACCGGCTCAAGCTGATGGCGTTCGCGTTCGGCGCGTCGGTCGCGGCGCTGACCGGCACGTTCGCGACGGCGCTCGCGGGGAGCGTGTTCCCCGCGAACTTCGAGTTTCCGCTCCTGATCACCGTCTACACGATGGTGATCCTCGGCGGCGCCGGGAGCCAGGCCGGCGTCGTGATCGGAGCGGTCTTGGTGAGCGTCCTCGTCGAGATGCTCCGCGACGCCGGCGACGACGTGCGCGCCCTGTTCTACGTCGTGATCATCCTCGGTCTTGCTGCTTTCTTCCGCGCGTCGACGAGGCTCGCCGTCGTGCTCGGCGGCACGATCGTGTTCGGTCTGCTGGCGCGCGTCGTGGCGGGCGAGATCGACTCCTCGTGGACCGCCGGGCCGGTCGACGGCACCGGACGGGTTGCGGGCTGGGCCTCGGACTGGGTGATCGTCCCGACCCACATGGCCGGATGGGTCGCGCCCGTGGCGTACGTCGGGCTCGTCGCCCTTGCGCTCGCCCTGACGCTCGTCCACGGCTGGACGCAGATCGTCCTCCTGGTGCCGACGCTCTACCTCGCGGCCTTCGTCTGGGAGAACGTGCTGCTGCCGCACCCGGAGTCGGCCCGCTACATCGTGCTCGGGGCGATCCTCGTGGCGACCATGATCGCGCGGCCGCAGGGACTCCTCGGCGACAAGCGCGTGGAGATCGTGTAGTGCCCGCGGAGAAGCTCCTCGAGCTGCGGAAGGCGTCGATGGCGTTCGGCGGGCTGATGGTCGTGGCCGGGCTCGACCTCCACGTGGACGAGGGTGAGATCGTGAGCGTGATCGGGCCGAACGGCGCGGGGAAGACGACTCTCTTCAACCTCGTCACGGGCATCTACGAGCCCGTCGACGGCGACATCCTGTTCGCGGGGGAGAGCATCGTCGGGCTCGACCCGCACCGGATCACGCGGAAGGGCATCGCGCGGACGTTCCAGACGTTGCGTCTGTTCCTCAACATGAGCGTCCGCGAGAACGTGATGGCGGCGGCGTATGGCCACACCAAGGCCGGGCCGCTTCGCTCCATGCTGCGCACGCCCGGCCAACGGCGTGAGGAGCGCGAGATCCGCGCGCTCGCCGAAGAGCGGCTCGCGTTCTTCGGCGAGCGGCTGATGGGCTACCGCTGGGATCAGCCCGCCTACTCGCTCTCGTACGCGAACCGGCGGCGACTGGAGATCGCTCGGGCGACCGCGACGCGCCCCCGGCTCTTGCTCCTCGACGAGCCTGCGGCCGGGATGAACCCGAGAGAGACGCAGGAGATCACCGAGCTGATCGGCGACCTACGGACGAAGGGCGGCTACACGATCCTCGTGATCGAGCACGACATGCACGTGGTCGAGGGCATCTCGGACCGCGTCGTCGCGCTCGACCACGGCGTGAAGATCGCAGAGGGCTCCTTCGAGGCCGTCGCCACCGACCCGCGCGTGGTGGAGGCGTACCTCGGGACCGGGGGGATGGTTCGCAAGTGAGCGCCCCGGCCGAGGCGTCGCCGCTCCTCGCGCTCGAGGGGATCAACACGTACTACGGGCCGATCCACATCCTCCAGGACGCGAACCTCGTCGTCCGCGAGGGCGAGCTCGTGTGCCTGCTCGGGGGCAATGCCTCGGGCAAGTCGACGACCCTTAAGACGATCCTCGGCCTCGTCCGACCGCGCACCGGGCGCGTGCTCCTCGGCGGCGAGGACGTGACCCGCACGCCGACTGCGCACCGCATTCGCCGCGGGCTCGCCATCGTCCCCGAGAACCGGCGGCTCTTCGGCCCGATGACGGTCCTGCAGAACCTCGAGATGGGCGCCTACCTGCGGCCGCGCTCCGACCTCAAGGACGAGTTCGAGCGCGTCTACGGCCTGTTCCCGCTCCTCTACGAGCGGCGCTCGCAGCTCGCCGGCACCCTGTCCGGCGGCGAGCAGCAGATGGTGGCGATGGGGCGTGCGCTGATGTCGAAGCCGAAGCTGCTCCTCATGGACGAGCCCTCGATGGGCCTCGCGCCGGTCCTCGTCGAGCGGAGCTTCGAGATCATCCAGCAGGTCAACAAGGCGGGAGTCGCGATGCTCGTCGTCGAGCAGAACGCGAACGTCTCGCTCTCGATCGCCGACCGCGGCTACGTCCTCTCGACCGGGCGCGTCGTCCTCGAGGGCAAGGCGGCAGACCTGCTCGAGAACGAGGATCTCCGGAAGGCGTACCTCGGGCGGTAGCGGGTCTCCGGGCCGGGCCTACCGCGGCTCGTCGCCGTCCGCGGCAGAGGTCAGCGAGCCGAGGTAGAGCTCGGCGACCCGCGGGTCGACGAGCAGGTCGGCGCCGGTCCCCTCGTGCGCGTTGCGGCCCATGTCGAGGACGTAGCCCCGGTCGGACAGCGCGAGTGCGCGCCGGGCGTTCTGCTCCACCATCACGATCCCGATGCCCGCGTCGCGGATGCCCTCGAGCTCGAAGAAGACGGTGTCCATCGCGTGTGGCGAGAGCCCGGCGGACGGCTCGTCGAGCAGCAGGAGCGACGGCCGGCCGACGAGCGCGCGCCCGAGCGCGAGCAGCTTGCGCTGGCCACCAGAGAGGGTGTCCGCCCGTTGGCGACGCCGGTCGCGCAGGAGCGGGAACTGCTCGACGACCGCCGCGACGGCGTCGCTCCGCTCGCCCCGGCGCAGCGCCTGGGCGCCGACCCGCAGGTTCTCGGTGACGGTCAGGGTCGGGAACACGTTGTCGAGCTGCGGCACGAAGCCGAGCCCGCGGCGCGCGAGGCGATCGGGCCGGTGGCCCGTCACGTCGCGGCCGCCGAAGACAACCGACCCGCTCGTCGGCCGGACGATCCCCGCGATCGCCTTGAGGAACGTCGACTTCCCGGCGCCGTTCGGGCCGATGATCGAGACGATCTCCCGCGGGCCCGCGTGCACGGAGACCCCCCTGAGCACGGGCACGCCGTCGTAGCCGGCGCACAGGTCGGTCACCGCGAGCGTGGAGTCGCTCATGCGTGGGTGCCGAGATACGCGTCGATCACGCGCGGGTCGCCGCGCACCTCGTCCGGGGTTCCCTCCGTGAGGATCCGTCCTTCGTTCATGACGACGACCCGATCGCTCGCCTGCATCACGAAGCCCAGGTCGTGCTCGACGACGAGGAACGAGATCCCCCGCGACGCTCGCAGCTCGAGCACGTGAGCCAGGAGTTCCTCGCGGACGGCGGGATTGACGCCCGCCATCGGCTCGTCGAGGAGGATCACGCGCGGGGACGCCATGAGGATCCGTGCCAGGTCGAGCAGCTTCCGCTGGCCGCCGGAGAGCGTTCCGGAGAGCGCATCGGCGTGCCCGTCGAGGCGGACGAGCCGGAGCAGCTCGTGCGCCTGCTCCGTCACCTCACGCTCGCGGCGGCGGACGGCGGGTCTCCGCCCGACGAGGGCGGGCAGGTGCTCTCCCGGATGGCCGGGAGCGGCCAGCCGAACGTTGTCGAGCACCGTCATCCGCGTCAGCGCGCGCGCCGTCTGGAAGGTGCGTCCGAGGCCGGCCCGGACGACCACGTGCGGCGGGCGGCGGTCGATCCGGTGCCCCGCGAGCTCGACGCGACCGCCGTCCGGGCGCAGGAACCCCGAGATGCAGTTGAAGAGCGTCGACTTCCCGGCGCCGTTGGGGCCGATCAGCGCGGTGATGGAGGCTGCCTCGACCGCGAGAGACGCGTCGTCCACGGCTCGGACGCCGGCGAACGCCTTGCTCACCCCGCGTGCTTCTAGCAGCGCGCTCACTCCAGCACCATCTCGTCGCGCCGCCCGAGGAGACCCTGCGGACGAAACAGGACGAGCGCGATGATCGCGAGCCCGATCAGCATCAGTCGAACGTAGGCCCGGTCCGCCGAGTCGAGGTACGAGAACGGCGCGAAGTCGAAGAACCGCGTCGCGGCGAAGAGGAATCCGAAGACGACCGCCCCGACCGGCACCGCCCAGACGCGTCCCACGCCTCCGAGGATCAGGATCATCCAGCCGAAGAACGTGATCAGTGGCTGGAAGTCGTCGGGGCTGAAGAACGAGAACTGCCAGGCGTAGAAGCAGCCGGCGAGCCCGGCGAATGCTGCACCGATCGCGAGCGCCTGCAGGCGGTAGGCGAACACGTGCTTGCCGAGGGACGAGGTCGCGTCCTCGTCCTCTCGGATCGCCCTCAGCACCCGTCCCCAGGGTGTCCGAGCGAGCCGGGCGGTCAGCCAGAGGAGGACAAGCGTGGCCGTCCAGACGATCAGCAGCATCACGACGTCCTTCTGGCCGACGTGCAGCTGTGAGCCGACCCAGGCCTGGAACCGCTCCCAGTCGCCGTTGTACTGCGCCGCGACCCCTGTCCCGCCGAGGTTGATCGTCCCCTGGGCGCCGCCCGTCAGACCGTCCTCGTTGGTCGCGACCCAGCGCACGATCTCGCTGAACGCGATGGTCACGATCGCGAAGTAGTCGCCGCGCAGGCGCAGGGTCGGCAGACCGACGAGCACGCCCGCCAGAGCTGCCGCGGCGATCGCGAGCGGGGCGGCGAGCCACATGCTCCAGCCCTCCTTGGCGACCAGGACCGCCATCGTGTACGCCCCGATCGCCATGAAGCCGACCTGGCCGAAGTTGAGCAGGCCGGCGAGCCCGAACTGCACCTGCAACCCGAGTGTGAAGAGCGTGTAGATCCCCGCCATCACGCCGACGAACGCCCAGAACTCGCCGCTCGTCAGGATGCTCATACGGCCCGCACCCGTCCGAAGAGACCCTGGGGCCGGATGAGCAGCGCGACGATCAGGACCACGAACGCGACGACCGGCTTGTAGACGGGGTCGACGCCGCCGCCGAAGCCCTCCCAGGTCGACAGCTCGGTCGCGACGCCGAGGACGAGACCGCCGGCGAGCGCGCCGTAGGCGCTGCCGATCCCTCCGAGCACGACCGCCGCGAACACCGGCAGGAGCAGCTGGAAGCCGAAGTTCGGGTCGAACGTGCTCTGCACCAGCCCGGCGAGCACGCCCGCCAGGCCCGCCGCGAGGCCCGAGACGATCCACGTCGCGAGGATGACGCGGTTGACGTCGATCCCGGAGAGCTGGGCCAGGACACGATCGTCGGACATCGCGCGCATCACACGGCCCGTCGAGCTCCGCGCGAGGAACAGGCCGATCGCGACGATCGCGACGGCGGCTGCCACGATGGTCGCAACCTGAGCGAGCGAGAGCCGGACGTCGCCGAGGACGTACACCTTGAAGGGATCGACGTCGTAGGCCCGCGGTTGCGGGCCCCAGACGAGCAGGATCGCCTGCCGTAGCACGAGCGCGACGCCGATCGACGCGAGGAAGAGGCTCATGAACCCGGCGCGGCGCGAGCGGAGTGGGCGCCACAGCACGACGTCGAGGCCGACCGACAACACGGCCGTCGCCGCCATCCCGACGACGGCGGAGGCGACCATCGGCAGCCCGAGCGTCGCATTCGCGAAGAAGGCTGCGAAGGCACCGAAGGTCATCATGTCGCCGTAGGCGAAGTTCACGAGGCGCAGGATCCCGAAGACGAGCGAGATGCCGACGGCGGCGATCGCGTACACGGACCCAGTCACGAGGCCGTTGACGAGGAGCTGCAGGAACATGTCTAGATCACCTGCGGCTCGGGGACGGTGCGTCCCTCCCGGAAACGTCGGCTGTCGAGGATGTCGAGCACCGTATCGCGCTCGCCCGCCACGGCAGCCGCGATCATTCGCCCGACGGCCGGCGCGATCATGAACCCGTGCCCGCTGAAGCCCGCGGCGACGTGGAGTCCGTCGTGGCCGTCGAGCGGACCGAGAATCGGCTGGCGGTCAGGCGTCACGTCGTAGGCACCGCTCGCGATCACGTCGAGGTCGACGTACTCGAGCATCGGCAGGAGCTCGGAGATGACGGCTCGGACGTTCCTGCGCCAGGCAGGTGCATCGCTCTCCGGGTCGCCGGTCGCGCCCAGGTCGCTCGCGAGCACCCGACCCGCGTGGAGTTGCTTCGCCGCAAAGCGCCGCTCGGGCGAGACCACCAGGGGCTCGAGGAGGCGCTCGCGGATCGCCGCGCTGAGAAAGAGATGCCGCGGCTCAAGCTCGATCGGAAGGTCGACGCCGAGCGGCGCGACGAGAGACCGGCTGTCGACGCCGGCGGCGATCGCGACGGCTGGTGCCGTGAAGCGTCCCGCCGACGTCGCCAACGCCCACCCTCCGTCGAGCGGCGCGACGGTGTCCACCCTGGCGATGCGGATGTCGACCAGCCGGGCCATCGCGGCGATCGCGGCCTGCGGCTTACCCAGGTACCCGTCGTCGGCGCACCACGACCCGCCGACGATCGCTGCCGTCCGAAGACCCGGGACGAGGTCGCCTGCCTCCGCGGGCGAGACGATCCGCGAGGGAACGCCCGCAGCGTTCTGGACGCGCACGTTCGCCTCGAGCCGCTCGAGCGCCCGCGTGCTGTGGGCGACGAAGAGGTAGCCGCACGATGCGAACGCGAGCGGGACGGGCGACTGCAGGCGCTCTTCGGCGCTTTGCCACCAGGCGAGCGATTCCGTCGCGAGGAGGCAGTTGACCGTCGTGCCCCACTGGAGCCGGATGCCGCCCGGCTGGATCCCCGATTGCCCCTCGGCGACGCCCGTCCGCTCGAGGACGAGGACACGTGCGCCACGCTCTTGGAGCTCGAGCGCGATCGACAGCCCGACGACCCCGGCGCCGACCACCAGGACGTCGGCCGAAGCGTGGGGCGCGGCCATTCGGCGCGGGATCCTAGCCCGCTCGATTCGTCGTTTCAAAGCGAGTATCGCGGGCGCGTGGGTCGGCCGATCGCCGAATGCCGTCCTTGAAGGTTCGCCGACGATCCGGAATGATGCGCGCCGTCCGGGCGGAGCGGCGAGCCACCATCAAGGAGGAGCACATGAACAGACTGCTGAGGCCCACCCGGCTCGCTGCCGTGGTCGGGATCGCCCTTGCTGCGATCGCGGCGACCGCGACGGGTGCCACGTCCGTTCACTCCGCGTCGCCGCGGACGTGTGCGTTCGAGTTGCGGATCGGCGACGTGCTCCCGTTCACCGGCGACCTCGCCGCGTACGGCGCGAACCTCGACCGCGCCGTGAAGCAGGCGGTCGTCCTGCAGAACGCCGCGCTGAAGAAGGCCGGCCTCACGAGGGCGTCGGTCCGGCTCGTCGGCTCCGAGGACGGTCAGACGCAGGCGTCCGCCTCGGTCGAGGCGGCGACGAAGCTGATCAAGGCGAACAAGGCGACCGTGATCATCGGTGAGATGGCTTCGGGGGCGACGATCCCGATGGCACAGTCGGTGACGATTCCCAACAACGTCGTGCTCGTCTCGCCGACGTCCAGCGCGCCGCAGATCAGCGACCTGAAGGACAAGGGGCTCGTGTTCCGGGCGTACCCGTCCGACGCGCTGCAGAGCAAGGTGCTCGCGGGCGCTGCGCTGACGAAGTTCGGCAAGGGGGCGAAGCTCAACGTCGGGGCCCGGAACGACGCGTTCGGCAAGGCGCTCCAGACGCTGTTCGTCGCCGAGTGGAAGCGGCTCGGCGGAACCGTCGGCACCTCGATCTCGTGGAACCCCGACCAGGCGAACTTCGATACGGACGCGGCGAAGCTCCTCGACGGCGACCCTGCCGGCTGGGTCGTCATCGACTTCCCGGACACCTTCGAGAAGTTCGCTCCGTCGCTCGTCCGGAGCGGCAAGTGGAGCGCGTCCAAGACGCTCGGGATCGAGGCGCTGCGCAACGCCGAGACGCTGGACAAGATCGGTGATCCGGTCAAGGGCCTCAGTGGCTCCGCCGGCAGCGCGGCCGGCGGCCCGGCCGGGAAGGCGTTCGCCGCGTACTGGAAGAAGAATGTGAAGGGCGCCAAGGCCTACACAGGGTTCGAGGGAACCGCGTTCGACGCGGCGATGACGGCGTTCCTGGCGGCCGTGCGCGGCTGCTCGGCCTCGCCGGCGAAGATCAAGGCGCACATGCGGGCGGTGTCCGCACCCCCGGGCCTGAAGGTCACGTTCCTCAACCTCGCAGCGGGCGTGAAGGCCGCCGCAGCGGGGAAGGACGTCAACTACGAAGGCGCCTTCAGCCCCGTCGACTTCGACAGGAACGGCGACATCGGATCGGCCGTGTACGAGATCTGGCAGTACGACGGCGCGGGCAAGATCACGACGCTGAGGACGATCACGTTCCGCGGCTCGTAGCGATCGGTCGTCGGGGAGGCGGCACGACTGCCTCCCCGACACCCGCCTACGGCGTCGCGGGAACGATCGCGTCGAGCTCGATCTCGACCAGCACGTCCGGGATGAAGCCCGCGACGACGTAGGTCGTGTTGGCGGGCGCGATCCCCGCGAAGGCCTCGCCGTGGGCACGGACGGCGTCCTCCCAGGCGGCAGAGGGTGCGAGCAGCATCCGCGTCCGGATGACGTCCGCGGGAGCGGCGCCGAGGGCTGCGGCCGCGCCGAGCGCCTTCTCGATCGCCGCGACTGTCTGCCGGTAGGTGTCGCCCGGATGGAGAACGCCGTCCGGACCGATCGCAGCGGTGCCGCTCACCGCGACATGGGCGCCAGCACGCACCGCCCGCGAGTACGACGCACGCTGCTCGAACACCGTGCCGTCCCTGTGGGTCACCCGGGTGTCGCTCACCTTGCCTCGCTCGTCCGCTTGCGCGCCCGGCAGTGGTCCGGGGGGCGCGACACGGCACTCTATGCTTGGCCCGTGACCGAGATGCGCCTGTACGACGTCCGCGTGACGGTCGAGCGGATCGAGGGACGTTCGGTGTGCGGCCTCGAGGTCGGCGACTGGTTCGAGGTGACGGAGTCGAGTCGTGTGCGCATCCCCGAGGGACGGCACTTCTGCCTCTTCGCGCTCCAGTCGGTGATTCCGCTGCTGCCCGCGAAGATGCGCCGTCTGCCGGAGGACGACTGGCTCGAGCAGGACAGTCTCGTCTGCTGCCCGGATCCCGACGAGCGCGTCGTGATGCGGATCGAGAGGCTTGCCGAACGCTCGCTCGTGACCGAGGAGCTGACGTAGCGCGCGAGCTCGGGATCGGCCTTCTCACCGACCAGCAGCCGGAGGCGTACGAGGCGATCGCCCGGCGAGCGGACGCCGCCGGGATCGACGTCGTCTCCGTCTTCCACGACCTTCTCTACCAGCCGGCGATCGGCCCGCTCCTGCTCATGGCGCGCGCGACCGAGCGGGTTCGGCTGGGACCGGCTGCTCTCAATCCCTTCACGCTCCACCCCTACGAGATCGCAGGTCAGATCGCGCTCCTCGACACCGTCTCCCGGGGACGTGCGTACCTCGGTCTCGCGAAGGGCGCCTGGCTCGACCGGCTCGGAATCCACGAGCCGCGCCCTCTCGGCGCGCTTCGGGAGGCGGTCGCGATCGTCCGGGCGCTGCTCGCAGGGGACGACACGGGTGTCGCCGGCAACCGCTTCACGCTGGCTCCCGGGACGCGGCTGGCGTATCCCCGCTTCCGCGACGCGGTCCCCCTTCTCGTCGGAACCTGGGGCCGGGCCACGGCGTCGTGGGCGGGGACGGTCGCCGACGAGGTGAAGATCGGCGGCAGCGCGAATCCGGAGCTCGTCCCCGTCGTGCGCGAGTGGATCGGCCACGCGGACGTCGGCGTCGTACTCGGCTGCGTGACGGTCGTCGCCGCCGACGGCGCCTGGGCGCGCGAGCGCGCGCGCTCCGCGGTAGCGCCCTACCTCGAGATCGTCGCGGGCCTGGACCCCACGATCGACCGGGCGGCTCCTCCGCCACTCGACCGCTTCTGCATCGCCGGGACGCCCGAGGAGGTCGCCGCGCGCGTCGAGGAGCTCTGGGAGGCGGGGGCGGACCGCGTCGAGCTCGGCACGCCGCAGGGCAGGACGACGCTCGAGGGCGTCGAGCTGATCTGCGACCGCGTGCTTCCGCTGCTTCGCTGAGTGGGGCGCGCGGGTCGCTCCCGATACGATCGCTCGATGAGCCAGGCGCCGACTCGTTCTCCGGTCGGGGCTGCCGTTCGCGGCGAGTTCCCGATCTTCGCGACCGCGACGTACCTCAACTCGTGCTCGCAGGGCGCACTCTCGCGCCGCGTGCGCGAGGCCGTCGAGATGTGGCTCGAGGGCTGGGACGAGAACGGGGCGGAATGGGGCTTCTGGGTCGAGCGCAACGAGGCTTTCCGCTCCGCGGTCGCCGGGCTGCTGCACGCCGAGGCGGACGACGTCGCCGTGACGACGTCGGTCTCGCAGGGCGTCAGCGGGCTCGTCTCGGCGCTCCGGCTCGACGGCGAGCGCAACCGCATCGTGATCAGCGAGTACGAGTTCCCGACGGTCGGCCAGATCGCCCACGCGCAGGAGCTGCGCGGCGCCGAGGTCGTCCACGTCCGGCCGGACGAGGACGGCTCGATCCCCCCCGAGCGCTTCGCCGACGCGATCGACGAGCGGACGGCGCTCGTCTGCTGCACGACGCTGTCGTACCGCTCGGGCCACCGCCACGACGTCGCAGCCATCGCAGAGGCCGCCCACGCGGCGGGCGCGATCGTCCTGGCCGACAGCTACCAGGCGTGCGGGGCGGTCGAGCTCGACGTGCGGTCGCTCGGCGCCGACGTCGTCACGGGTGGGACGGTGAAGTACCTGCTCGGGACAGCGGGCCTCGGCTTCATGTGGGTGCGACCCGAGGTGCGCGAAACGCTCGTCCCCACGCAGACGGGCTGGTTCGCGGACGAGGACATCTTCGCGATGTCGATCGCGGACTACTCGCCGCACGGGAGCGCCCGCAGGTTCGACTCCGGCACGCCGCCCGTCCCGGCGCTCTACGCGGGCGCCGCCGGCGTGTCGCTCGTCGCCGACGCCGGCGTGCCGGCGGTCGAGGCACACGTCGCCGGGCTCGTCGACAGGCTTGCCGCCGGCCTCGAGGCGCTCGGGGCAACGGTCGTGACGCCGCGCGAGCGCGGCCGCCGCGGGCCGCTCGTCTGTGTCCGCTCGACGGATGTCGACTCGCTCGTCACGGCCCTCGCAGCGGAGCGCATCGTCGTCTCCTCGCGGGAGGACAAGCTTCGCGTCGCGCTCCACCTCTACAACGTCGAGGAGGACGTCGACCGGCTGCTCGACGCGCTCGAACGGCACCGCGCACTCCTTGCCTGAGGCGATTGCGATCGCCTCTTGACGGGCAATCGCAAACACGCTATATAGCAAACATGAGATCGAAGCGGCAGGCGGCGACGCCGGTCGAACGCCTTCGCCGCCGCCTCGCGGGCGCCGACGAGGGGTGGCTCTTCGCCTCGATCGCGTCGCAGGTCGCCGAGCGGCGCCGGGAGCTCGGACTCTCGCAGGCCGAGCTCGCGGCGCTCTGCGACACGACGCAGTCCGCGATCGCGCGTCTCGAGGGCGGCGGGCGGCCGCCGAGGATCGACACCTTGCTGCGGATCGCGTCTGCCCTCGACTGCGAGCTGCACGTCGAGCTTCGGCCGCGGACGGCGGAGCGCTGACGATGGCATCGCTCGTGGAGCGGATCGACCTCCTCGAGCTCGACCTGCGACGCGTGGAGCGGGAGCTCCAGGCGCTTCGGCGGGAGGCGCGCGCGGCGACGGCCGCAAGCATGGAGCCCGAGCCGGTGGTGACCCTCGACGACGCGCCGGCTCCCGCTCCCGCTCCCAAGCCCGTACCGGAGATCCCGGCGGAGCCGCGCGCCCCGCGGCGGAGCGTCGACCTCGGAGCGGTGCTCGAGCGCTTCGACCTCCTCGGCGCCCGCGGCCTCGCCGTCGCAGGCGGTGCGGTCACCGCGCTCGGAATCACGCTCCTCTTCGTGCTCGCGGCCGAGCGAGGCTGGATCGGACCGGTCGAGCGCGTCGCCGCAGGCGCCCTCGTCGCCACGATCGTGTTCGGGGCGGGCGTCGTCCTGCACCGGCGCTACGGGCAGCTCGCGGCCGGACTCGCAGCCGTCGGGGCGGGAATCGCGGGCGCCTATGCGACCCTCGCCGCGGCGGCGGCGTTGTACCACCTCGTCCCGGACGCCGCCGCGCTCGCGATCGCAGCGGCGATCGCCGGGCTCGCGGTCGCCGTGTCGCTCTCCTGGAGCTCCGAGCTCGTCGCGGCGCTCGGCCTCGTCGGCGCGGCGCTCGCACCCGCGCTCGAGGCGCTCGACACCGAGATCGGCGCCGCCGGGGTCGCGTTCGGCGTCGTCGTCCTCGGCGCGACGACGGTCGTCTCGATCTCCCGTCGCTGGGAGGTCCTGCTCGCGGTCGTCCTCGTCGTCGTCGGCGCGCAGGGGGCCTGGCTCGTCTCGGTCGAGGCGCACTCCGCGGACGCTGCGACGCTCGCCGTCCTCGCCGCATTGGCCGCCATGGCGCTCGCGTCCGCCTGCGCCTGGCAGGTGACGGGACGGGCACGCGCCCTCTCGCGTCTCGCCGGGCCGGTCGTGCTCGCCGACCTCGGCTTCGTCCTGCTCTCGAGCCAGGCGCTCCTCGCGTCCGGCCCCGATCGCGGCGTGGGGCTCGCGATCGCGGCTCTCGCGTTCGGGCTCACGTGGCTCGCCCTGCGCGACGCGCAGCCGGATCTCGCTCTCGTCCTCGGCGCAGGCGCGCTCGCGCTCGCAGCCGTCGCAGTCGGCGACCTCGTCTCCGGCGACGGGCTGACCCTGGCGTGGGCCGCCGAGTGCGCCGTGCTCTCGCTCCTCGCGTATCGCTTCGCCGATGCGCGGCTGCAGCTCGCGGCGCTCGGGTACCTCGCGCTTGCAACGGGTCACCTCCTCGTCGTCACGGAGCCTTTCGAGGAGCTCTTCCGGGAGAGTGTCGATGCCCGGACGGCGATCCCGACGCTCGCCGTCGCGGCCGCGGCGACGGCGGCGGGCCTGCTCGCGCCGCCGACGTACCGCGCAACCGGCGAGGTCGGCGTGCTCGCGTTCCTCGCGGCCGTCCGCACCGCGCTCCTCGCGGCCCGCGACCGACTGGTCGAGACGGTCCTCACCCTCGCCGCGGCGTTCGGCGTCGTCGCCCTCGGCATCCTCGCCGTGTCGATCGACGTCGACAGCGGGCATCTGGCGCTCACCGCCGTCGCCGCGCTGGTCGCCGTCGTCGGCGTGGTCGTCGCCTGGCGGCGACGCGCGAAGGGGCTCGCTGCCGCGTCGCTGGTCGCGTCGTTCGTCGTCCTCGCGGAGGCGGGCTGGTACGACGTCGACGAGCTCGCGCCGGGCTGGGGCGGGACGTCCCTGCTCCTGGCCGCGGCAGGGCTGCTCGCCGCGGGCGTGCTCCTCCGGGTTCTCTGGGAGACGCCCGCGCGGCTCGGGCTTGCGTCGGGCGCCGCGGCGATCTGCGCCCTCGTGGCCTCGTTCGTCGCGATCGGCGTCCTCGTGCCCGACGGCCCCGACCTTGCGACGCGGCTCTGGACGGCGCTCGGGGCCGCACTGATCGCCCTCGTCCATCTCGTCCTCGCCGGCTGCGCTCTCCGCGCCCCGCGCCTGCGGAACCTCGCGACGACGCTCTGGTCGCTCGGGCTGCTCGCGGTCCTCGTCGCCGAGCTCGCCCTCACGGACGGCGGCGGCCTCTATGCGGCCGTCGTGGCGGCGACGGCGGCCGCGTCGGCCGGGGCCGGACAGCGCTTGCGCGAGCCACGCCTGTGGATCGCGGGGGCGACGCTTCTCTCCGTGGATGCACTCGGCGTCCTCGCTGGACTGACGCCTCCGGAGCATCTCCTGACCGCCAGCCAGCACCCGGCGTCCGGCGTGGCCGCGCTGTTCGCGGTCGCGGCCGCGTCCGCCGTGGTCGCCCTCACCGCCCGAGGCCACCGCCGGTGGATCCTCGCCGGTGCCGCGGGTCTCGCGCTCTATGCCGTATCGCTCGTCGTGCTCGAGCTGGCGATCCGCGTCTCCGGCACATCGCTCGAGACCGACTTCGAGCGCGGGCACACGGCGGTCAGCGCCGTCTGGGGGCTGACGGGGCTCACGGTCCTCGTCGTCGGGGTCGCCCGCCGTTCGTCCCGGCTGCGGTACGCCGGCCTGGCGCTCTTCGGCCTCACGCTCGCGAAGATCTTCGTCTTCGACCTCGCCGAGCTGAGCTCGGTCGCGCGAGCCGCGTCGTTCGTCGCCGTCGGAGGTCTTCTGCTCGTCGGCGGCGTGCTCGTCCAGCGACTTGGCGAACGCGAGGGTGAGATACTCGAGCGGTGAGCGAGGCCGATACCGCCGCGGAGCTGGAGCGCGTGATCGAGCGCTACAACGCCGCCTGGAACGTCCACGATCTCGACGCGATCCTCGAGTTCCACGCGCCGGGGATGGTGTTCGAGAACCACACCGCAGGCGAGCGCGCGGAGGGTGCGGACGTCCGCCGGCACATCGGCGAGATCTTCGCCAACTGGCCGGACCTGCAGTTCCGGGGACGGCGCCTGTACGCCCGCGACGGCCTCGTCGTCAGCGAGTGGACCGCGACGGCGACGCACCCCGACGGCAGGCGGCTCGAATGGGACGGCATCGACGTGTTCCCGTTCGCTGACGGCCTGATCCTGCGCAAGGACGTCTACTCGGCCGGCCACCGCCCGCGCGTGCTCGACGCGTAGGGGCCGTCGCCGGCGTGCGCGCTCGCCCACGGGTCCATCTCACGGCGCAGGTCCCGGACCAGGTGGCCGCCGCGCTCGAGCCTGACTTCGACCTGGTCGACGCTCCCGAGGGCGCCGACGGGGTCCTCGTGGCCCTCACCGCGCGCATCGACGACCGCTACCTCGACCGTGCCGGGCCGCAGCTGCGCGTCGTCGCCAACTACGCGGTCGGGGTGAACAACATCGACCTCGACGCCGCGGGCGCGCGTGGGGTCGTGGTGACGAACACCCCGGACGTCCTGACGCGCGCCACGGCCGAGCTCGCGCTGGGCCTGATGCTCGCGCTGCTGCGCCGGATCGCCGAGGGCGACCGCTTCATCCGCCGCGGCTCCGAGTGGGAGTTCTCGCTCGAGTTCATGCTCGGGTCGAGCCTCGACGGCAAGGAGCTGCTGGTCGTCGGGCCCGGCCGGATCGGGCGGGAGACCGCGCGGCTCGCCGAGGCCTTCGGCGCACGCAGCTCGTTCGCCGGTCGCGGTGACGACCTCCACGCCCTGCTCGGCGCCGCCGACGTCGTCAGCCTCCACGTCCCGCTCACCGACGCGACGCGGCACCTGATCGACGGCGCCGCGCTCCGCGCGATGAGGCAGTCGGCCGTGCTCGTGAACGTCGCGCGAGGGCCGGTCGTCGACGAGCGGGCCCTCGTCGACGCGTTGCGGAACGGCACGATCGCGGGCGCGGCGCTCGACGTCTACGAGCGCGAGCCCGAGGTCGAGGAAGGACTGCTCTCGCTCGAGAACGTCGTGCTCACTCCGCACCTCGGCAGCGCGACGCGCGACACGCGCGTGGCGATGGGGATGCTCTGCGTCGATGCGCTCCGGGCCGTCCTGCTCGAGGGCCGCAGGCCCGCGAACGCCGTCGGCTAGGTTCCCCCGGCCGTGGCCGGATACGGAAGCGCATCGATGTGGGGCCCGCTTCGCCGCGTCCTCGTGCGTCGTCCGCTGCCGGAGGACGCCGCGGCGTGGGAGTCGTACGGATGGCGCGCCGCGCCGCGGGTCGACGCAGCGCGGGCCGAGCACGAGGCGTTCTGCGCACTGCTCGAGGAGGCCGGCGCGGAGGTCGTGGTCTCCGAGCACGACCCGGGCAACCCCGACGCGATCTACACCTACGATCCGACGCTCGTCGGTGCGGACGGCGCGGTGCTGCTGCACCCGGGCAAGGCCGGCCGCCGCCGCGAGCCCGAGGCGACGGCTCGGGCGCTCGTGGCCGCCGGGATCCCCGTCGTCGGCCGCGTCGAGGCTCCGGTGACGGTCGAGGGCGGTGACACGGTCTGGCTCGACGATTCGACGTTGCTCGTCGGAATCGGGTACCGGACGAGCAGCGACGCGCCCGAGGCGCTGCGGGCAGCGTTCCCCGGAATCGACGTGATCGCGTTCGACCTGCCGCACTGGAACGGCGCCGCCGAGGTGATGCACCTCATGAGCTTCATCTCGCCGCTCGATCGCGACCTCGCTCTCGTCTACCCGCGCATCGCACCGACGCGCCTCATGTGGCTGCTCGCCGAGCGCGGGATCCAGGTCGTCGCG
Source organism: Gaiella sp. (assembly GCA_036265415.1). Lineage (GTDB taxonomy): Bacteria > Actinomycetota > Thermoleophilia > Gaiellales > Gaiellaceae > Gaiella. Next base: position 6,081 of record DATAPC010000045.1, on the reverse strand, counting down.
GTCACGGACGAGGAGTTCGAGACGATGGGTCCGAACGTCCTCGCGCTCGGACCGCGGCGCGCGCTCGCCCTCGAGGGCAACGACGAGACGCGACGTCGCATGGAGCGCGCGGGCGTCGACGTGGTCATGTACCGCGGCGACGAGATCTCGCGCAAGGGCGACGGCGGCCCCACGTGCCTGACGCGGCCGCTGCTACGGGGGTGACCGGGCTCAGAGCCCGTCGAACGTCAGCTGGCGGACTGCCGTCAGGCCGGACACGCCGACCCCGACGAGCCGGAGCGCGCCGGGACGGTCGCGGAGGCCGCGGTCGAGAAGCCCGCAGGCGAGCTCTCCGATCCGCTCGGGCTCGTCGATCGGCGTCGGCAGCGTCGTCGAACGCGAGCGGATCGAGAAGTCCGCGTACCGGAGCTTTGTCGTCACCGTGCGAGCCGAGAGCCCGTCGCGCCGAAGGTGCGCGGCGACGCCCTCGGCCATGCGCCGAAGCTCGGCATGGAGGGCCGGGCGGTCCGTCAGGTCGCGCTCGAACGTCTCCTCGGTGGAGATCGAGACCCGCTCGGTGTCGAGGTCGAGGTCGCGCGGATCGACGCCGCGGGCGCGGTCACGGAGAAGCCGGCCGACCTGACCCGGCAGGACGGCGCGCAGCTCCGCGTCCGACAGCGTGGCGAGGCCGCCGATCGTGACGATGCCGGCCGCGGCGAGCCGATGCTCCGCGCGGGGGCCGACGCCGGGCAGGATCCTCGTCGGCAACGGCCCGAGGAAGCGTGCCTCGCGGCCGGGCGGGACGACGGTGATCCCGCCGGGCTTGCGGCGGTCGGAGGCGACCTTGCAGACGACCTTCGACGTCGCCACGCCGAGCGAGCACGTGAGGGACGTCGACCCGCGCACCGCGACCTGCACCGCCTCGGCGATCCGCCTCGCCTGCGAGAACGACGCGATCACGGAGCGCAGGTCGAGATAGCCCTCGTCGAGGCCGGTTCGCTCCAGCCGCGGAACGACCTCCGCGACGGCGGCCCACACGGCCTGCGAGTACTGCCGGTAGAGCGCATGCCTGGGACGCAGGAAGACGACCTGCGGGCAGCGGCGCAGCGCCTCCGCCGAGCTCATCGCAGAGCGGATGCCGAAGCGGCGGGCGACGTAGTTGGCAGTCGCGACGACACCGCGTCCGTGCGGGTCGCCGCCGACGACGAGCGGCCGTGTGCGGAGGCTCGGATCCTCGAGCTCCTCGACGGCGGCGAAGAACGCGTCGAGGTCGAGGTGCGCGAGGATCGGCACGGTGCCGCCAAGGCTACGGTTCGCGCGTGATCGCGTCCGTGCCGCCAGCGCATCAACCGGAGCCGCCGGTAATCGAGCGGCCGGCCCCGTTTCAGGTCTCGTACGGCATCGTCGAGGGGCGCGCGCCGAGCGGGGCACGCCGGGTCGTAGTCCGGGTCGACGGTGCGGTCGTTCGCGAGCTGTGGCTCGCCGGGCGCCGGTTCACCGTCGACGTCGCGTTGCCGGCTCGAGAGTTGAAGGTGAGCGTCGAGACGGTCGGCGCGAACGGCCGGGCCGGAGCAACGGTCGCGCACGTCTTCGGGCTGCCACGGGCGGCGCGCCCGCGTGTCCGCGTGCCTCGCCTCGACGCCCGGCTCCAGGCCGACATGCGGCATCTTGCGGCTGGTTTCACGGGGACGACGGCGGCCTACGTCGAGAACCTCGCCACCGGAGCAGCCTCCGCCTGGAACGCCCGTGCCACGTTTCCCGCGGCGTCGACGCTCAAGCTTGCGATCGCCGTCACCCTGCTCTCGCGCACGGAGGGTCCGCCCGGGCCCGGCAGCTCGCTCGACGGGCTGCTCCGGCGGCTGATCGACGCGTCCGACAACGAGGCCGCGAACGTCCTCCTGGCCTCGATGGGCGGCTCGACGAGCGGCGGCGGCCGTCTCGTCGACGATCTCATGCGGTCGATCGGGCTGGAGCGGACGGTGATGTATGGCGGCTACATCCTCGGGACGGAGCTCGCGGGCTCGCGCACGGTCGCGGGGCGAGGCGTCCCGCTGAACGTGCTCGATCAGCCGTACTGGGGCGTCGGGAAGGCGACGACGGCCCTCGACCTCGCGATGCTGCACCGCTCGATCTGGCTCGCGAGCGGCGGTCTCGGGGCGCTCGGTCGGAGCCACAGCGGCGTCACCCCGGCAGAGGCGCGCTACCTGCTCTACGTCCTCGCGCGGGCGGGCGACCAGGGAAAGCTCGCCCGCTTCGTGCGGCGCGAGGGCGCCACGGTGCTGCACAAGGCGGGGTGGATCGACGCTGCGCGTCACGACGCCGGTCTCGTCGTGTGGCGCGGCGGCATCCTCGTCGCGGCCGTGATGACGTACCGCGCCGACGGCGCGGGCGTGCGATCCGACGTTCTCGCCGGGCGGGTCGCCCGGGCCGCCCTGCGGCGCTTCCGCGGCTGAGCCGGGAGCGGTGCCGGGCGCGGTGTCAGACACCGTTTGCTGTCAACCCCGATCCGTGCCGATTGAGTGCCATCTTCTCCACAGCCTCAGGAGCGCTGTATCTATGCGCATTGCCGGTTCACAGCGCCTCTCGATCGAGAGCTTGGACGAGAGATCAGGCACCGGGAAACACACCGCGCCGGGCTCGAACCTGTGGAGGAATCGGAACGAAGTCGACACCGGCCCTTGACAGAGATCGGTGTCTGACACCTGAGCACCGGATGGAGGCGCGAGGGCGCCGACCGGCGCCCTCGCAGCGGGTCGGCGTGCGCCCTCGGAGTGCGCGTGCCGCCCCCGTCCTGGCCGATCCCTGGGAGGCGGTTCGGGATCGCGGACGTGCCTCCGCTGTATTCGACACGTCGGCTGCGAAGGCTTTGTGAGGGTTCGGTACGCGTGCGATCAGGATTGCGGTGCCACGAACGTACTAGGTACAATCTTTGTATCTACTACCGCCGAGGAGTGTGAGTTTCCGCGTGACCAAGCTACTGCTCGTCCCACTCGACGACATCGTCGTCTTCCCGAACATGAACGTGACGCTGACGGTCGACGTCGGCGACGAAGATCGCGTCCTGCTCGTGCCGAAGCACGACGGCGAATACGCCGCGGTCGGCACGGTCGCGCGCGTCACGGACCGTGTGCGGCTGCCCGGAGGTGCGGTTGCCGTCGCGATCGAGGGCCTGCATCGCGGCGTCGCCGGCGCGGCCGAGACCGACCAGCAGGGGCGCCTGCTCGTCGAGGTCGAGGAGCGCAAGGACGGCGTCCCGACCGACGAGAAGACGCGTCAGCTCGAGACCGAATACCGCGCCGTCGTGGAGGAGATCCTCGAGCTGCGCGGCGACGACGGACGCATCCAGTCCTTCGTCCGCTCGATCGCAGACCCCGGCGCACTCGCCGACACGTCCGGCTACTCGCCCGACCTGACCTTCGAGCAGAAGGTTCAGCTGCTCGAGAGCGTCGACGTGACGGAGCGCCTCGAGCTCGCTCTGGGCTTCCAGCGCGAGCGCCTCTCGCTGATGCAGATCCGCCAGCGCATCCGCGACGACGTGAACGCGGGCATGGAGAAGCAGCAGCGCGAGTTCCTGCTCCGCAAGCAGATGGACTCGATCCGCAAGGAGCTCGGCGAGGACGATGCGTCCGTCGTCGACGAGTACCGCACGAAGATCGAGGAGGCGGGCATGCCGGAGGCCGTGCGCGAGCAGGCCGACAAGGAGCTCGCGCGCTTCGAGCGGATGGGCGAGAGCTCGCCGGAGTCGCAGATGATCCGCAGCTACCTCGACTGGCTGCTCGCCGTGCCGTGGGGTGTCCGCTCGGACGAGGTGCTCGATCCCGAGGGCACCCGCGAGGTGCTCGACGCGGATCACGCCGGCCTCGAGGACGTCAAGGACAGGATCGTCGAGTACATCGCCGTCGCCAAGCTCCGCAAGGAGCGCGGCATCGAGCCCGACAAGCGGGCCGGGGCGATCCTCACCCTGATCGGGCCTCCTGGCACCGGCAAGACGTCGATCGGCGAGTCGATCGCGAAGGCGCTCAACCGCGAGTTCGTGCGGATGTCGCTCGGCGGCGTTCGCGACGAGGCGGAGATCCGCGGCCACCGCCGGACGTACATCGGCGCCCTCCCGGGCCGGCTCGTCCGTGCGCTGCGCGACGCGAAGACGATGAATCCGGTGATCCTGCTCGACGAGGTCGACAAGGTCGGCGCGGACTGGCGCGGCGATCCGTCCGCGGCGCTCCTCGAGGTGCTGGACCCGGCGCAGAACTCGACGTTCCGCGACCACTACCTCGACGTCGAGGTGGACCTGTCCCAGGTCTTCTTCATCGCAACCGCGAACATGGCGGAGACCATCCCCGGCCCGCTGCTCGACCGGATGGAGGTGATCCGCTTCGACGGGTACACGACCGACGAGAAGGTCGCGATCGCCCGCGGATACCTCTGGCCGCGCCAGCGCGAGCGTGCCGGCCTCGAGGAGAGCGAGGTCTCGATCTCCGACGACGTCCTCGAGACGGTGATCTCGGAGTACACACGCGAGGCCGGCGTCCGCCAGCTCGAGCGGGAGCTCGGCTCGATCCTGCGCAAGACCGCGACGAAGATCGTCACGAAGGAGGCGGAGACGCTCGTCGACGTCGACGTCGACGCCGTGCGCGACGCGCTCGGACGCCAGAAGTTCTTCCGCGAGGCGGCGGAGCGGACGGCGGTGCCGGGCGTCGCCACCGGGCTCGCCGTCAACGCGACCGGCGGCGACGTCCTGTTCGTCGAGGCGACCGCGTCGCCCGGCGAGGGTTTCACGCTGACCGGACAGCTCGGTGACGTGATGAAGGAGTCGGCGCAGATCGCGCTCTCAGCCGTCCGCTCGCAGGCCGACCGGCTCGAGATCGACCAGGACGCGTTCGAGCGGAAGTTCCACGTCCATGTGCCGGCGGGTGCGATCCCCAAGGACGGCCCCAGCGCCGGAATCACGATGGCGACGGCGCTCGCGTCGCTCCTCTCCGGGCGGCCCGTGAAGCACATGGTCGGAATGACCGGCGAGCTGACGCTCCAGGGGCGCGTGCTCCCCATCGGCGGTCTCAAGCAGAAGGTGCTCGCGGCACACGCGGCCGGACTCACCGACATCGTGATCCCCGAGCGGAACCGTGCCGACCTCGACGACGTGCCGGATCACGTCCGCGAGGAGCTGACGTTCCATCCGGTGATGTCGCTCGACGAGGTGCTCGGCATCGCGCTCGAGCCGACGCAGTCGTCGCATCGACGCGTCGCGGCATGACCCGCTGCCGCAAGTGCAGCCCCGTCCCCGAGGAGGTCCGCCGCGCGGCGGGCCTCCTCGAGCGGCGCTGGACCGTGTCGATCCTCTGGGCGTCGTCCGAAGGGGCCAGCCGCTTCAACGAGCTCAAGCAGGCGGTCGGCGAGATTCCGCCGCGAACGCTCGCCCAGCGCCTCGTCGAGCTCGAGAACGCAGGCCTGCTCGAGCGCACGGTGATCGACTCCCGGCCCCCCCGGGTCGAGTACCGCCTCACGCCGGACGGCCGCAGACTGCGGTCCGTCCTCGACGCCCTCGCCGCCTACGCCGACGGCTGAGCGCCACCGCCGGAGGCGAGGGCGTACGCAAGCGCGTCACGGCCGCCCGAGAGCACCGGCGGCCCGTGCGACGTCAGCACACGCTCGACGGGGAGCTCGAGAAGCGGGGCGAGGTCGTCGACGAGCCGTGGAAGCCCGCCGCGCGACCCGAGCCAGGACCCCGGGCACAGTTCGAGCCCGGCATCGGTGCCGAGGAGGACGTCGCCCGGCACGAGCGAGCGCGGAGCGGGGAGCCAGAAGACCACCTCGTCGGCGGTCGGAGCGGCGAACGCGACCGCGCCGCCCGGAAGCGCATCGTCCGCGGCCAGCACCCGCCCGCCGTACCGTCGTGCGAGCTCGTCCGAGCTCCGCACGTGCCATGCGCACGTCAGCAGCGCGACGACGGGCCGGCCGACCGCCTCCACGTCGCGGTCGAGCGCGTCGAGGAACCGGGCGCGCGAAGGGCCGTCCGCAGGAACCAGCGGATCGACGAGCACGACCGCGTCAGGGGCCTCCCAGTAGACGCAGCCGACCTCCCGTTCCCAGTCCGCATCTGGAGCC
>DATAPC010000044.1:0-17125 GCA_036265415.1 Gaiella sp. | reverse complement strand
CGGTCGCACTCGCGCTTCGCCTCGGCGAGCATCTCCTGGCGCTCCTTGACGATCCAGCGGGCCTGCTTGATCTCCTCGGGGATCGTCGCGCGCATCTGGTCGAGGATGTCGTAGATCTCCTCGCGGTCGATGCGCACCTGGTCGGTCAGCGGCACCGCCTTGGCGTTGTGCACGAGATCGTCGAGCTTGTCGATGAGTACGAGGACGTCCATGCGCTGGATGGTACTCGCGACCCCGGAAGACGTGGGGTGGCGGGCGTCTCCGCCTACTCCTGAGGACTTAGCGGGGCGCCGGGGCGACCGTCCGGGTACAGCTCGCGAAAGCGCTCCGCGACCGCCGGCGTGACGAGGCTCTCGACCTTGCCGCCGAACGAGGCGATCTCCTTGACGCCGCTCGACGAGACGAATGCGTACTCGGGGCTCGACATGACGTACATCGTCTCGACCTCGGGCGCGAGCAGATGGTTGAGCCGGTTCATCTGGAACTCCCACTCGAAGTCGGCGATCACGCGGAGCCCCTTCACCATCGTTCGCGCGCCGTGCTTGCGGGCGAAGTCGACGACCAGCTCGCTGAAGACGTCGACGACCACGTTCGCCGTGTCCGCGAGCGCGTCCTCGAGGAACGCGACGCGCTCCTCGACGGTGAAGAGCGTCTGCTTGTGGTGCGGATCCCGCACGACGCCGACGACGACGCGGTCGAAGATCCCTGCGGCGCGGCGGATCACGTCGACGTGCCCGAGCGTGACGGGATCGAACGTGCCGGGGTTGATGGCGACGATGGGCTCGCGGTCGATCATCGGTCGAAGAGGGAGAGACGCGCGGAACCGTACCGCCGTGTGGTCCGCAGGGCGAGCGGGAGCGTCGGCTCGATCGCGGCATCCGTCTCGACGACGACGACGCCGGGTTCGGCGAGAACCGGCGGCAGGAGCCCAGCGAGCCGCTCCTGGAGGTCCGCCCAACTGTCATACGGCGGGTCGAGGAGGACGAGCTCGTGGCGGCGCCCGCCCGCCGACTCGTCGCGAAGGACGGCGATCGCGTCGCGCCGGACGACGAGGCCGCCCGTCAGCCCGAGCGAGTCGAGGTTGGCCCGGATCACGCGGCAGGCCGCGGGGTCGGTCTCGGCGAAGAGACAGCGCCGGGCACCGCGTGACAGCGCCTCGAGCCCGAGCGCGCCGGAGCCGGCGTACAGGTCGAGCACCGAGGCGCCGTCGACGGGCCCGAGCAGGTTGAAGAGCGCTTCCCGCACGCGGTCGCCGGTGGGGCGCGTGTGCGCGCCCTTCGGGGCCGCGATCCGGCGTCCCCGATGCGTGCCGGCGATGATCCGCATGCCGCGACGCTACGACTCGCCGACGTGGTCGGCCTCTCCGAGCAGGCGCTCGACCGCCGCCTCGAGGAGCGGCTCCCCGTCGAGCGTCACGGCGAGCTCGCGGGCGCGCTCGAGGAGGTCGCGATCGGCGCGCAGGCTGGTGAAGCGGAGGTCGGTGAGCCCCGACTGCCGCGCGCCGACGAGCTGTCCCTCGCCGCGGATCTCGAGGTCGCGCTCGGCGAGCTCGAAGCCGTCGGTCGTCGAGACCATCGCCTCGAGACGCTCGGCTGCGGCCTCCGAGAGCTCGTCCCGATGCCGCGAGACGAGGAGGCAGTACGACTGCTCGGCTCCCCGGCCGACGCGGCCGCGGAGCTGGTGCAGCTGGGCGAGGCCGAAGCGATCCGCCTCCTGGACGATCATGATCGTCGCGTTCGGAACGTCGACCCCGACCTCGATCACGGTCGTAGCCACGAGGACGTCGACGGCGCCGTCCTTGAACGCCGCCATCGTCGCGCGCCGCTCGGCGGTCTTGAGCCGGCCGTGGACGCAACCGACGCGGTAGCCGCGCAGCTCGTGAGCGCGGAGCCTCGCGGCTTCGTCCTCAGCCGCGCGTGCGAGCGTCGTCTCGGAGCCTTCCACGAGGGGGCAGACGACGTAGGCCTGCCGGCCGTCGTCGAGATGTGTACGCAGTCGCGCGTAGGCATCGGCGCTGCGTTCCTCGGTGACCCAGGCCGTCCTGATCGGCTTCCGGTTCGCCGGCGGCGCCGAGATCTCGGACACCGCGAGGTCGCCGTAGACCGTCAACGCGAGGGTGCGGGGGATCGGCGTGGCGGTCATGTGCAGCATGTGCGGGCTGCGGCCCTCGGCGAGCGCCGCCCGCTGCTCGACGCCGAAGCGGAGCTGCTCGTCGACGACCGCGACGGCGAGGTCCGCGAACTCCACCTCGCGCTCGATGAGCGCGTGGGTGCCGACGGCGACGCCGACATCACCGGACGCGACGAGCTGCTGCGCCGCGCGCCGCTCCCGCGCCGTGAGGCTCGACGTGAGCAGAGCGACCCGGACGCCGAGCTCCGCGCAGAGCGTCTCGATCGTCAGGAAGTGCTGCTCGGCGAGCGTCTCGGTCGGCGCCATCAGCGCTCCCTGGCGGCCACCCTCCACGGCGCGGAGCAGCGCGTAGAGCGCGACCGCGGTCTTCCCGGATCCGACATCCCCCTGGAGCAGTCGCTGCATCGGCGTCGTCCGCCCCAGATCGCCGTCGATTTCGGCGATCGCCCTGTCCTGCGCCGCCGTGAGGACGAAGGGCAACGCGTCGCGATAGCGGGCGACGAGCGCGGCCGGCGGCGGCAGCGCCTCCGCGACCAGGACCTCTCGCTCGGCCGCCCGCCGCCGCAGAGCGAGCTGCAGCGTGAGGAGCTCGTCGAGCGCGAGCCGTCGCCGGGCGCGCTCGGCCTCGTCCTCCGAGCGCGGCCGGTGGAGTCGCACGATCGCGTCCGCGCGAAGCGGAAGCGCCTCGGTAGCGCGAACGACCGCCGGAAGCGGCTCGCCGGCGTCGCGCGCGAACGAGAGGGCTGCCTCGGTGAGCGACCGCAGCGTCTTCTGCGCGAGGTCGGCGGTCGACGGGTAGACCGGCGCGAAGTCGGCCGTCTGGGCCGCGTCGCCGATGTCGTACGAGGAGACCTGGAACCCGTACCGGCTCGGCTTGCCGCGGAGCCGGAGGCGCGTGCCCGGCACGAGCCTCGCCTCGAGCCAGGGCTGGTTGAACCACGTCGCGCGGATGTTGCCGGTGGCGTCGGCGACGTGGGCGGTGAGGATGTGGAGGCGGCCACGCCTGCGGGCCGATGCGCGGCGCACCGTCACGTCCAGCACGGCCTCCTCGTCGCCGAAGAGCGCGGCCACCGTGCGCTCCTCGGCCGCCGACTCGTATCGCCTCGGCCGGTGCGCGAGGACGTCACCGAGCGTCGCGATGCCGAGGCGGGCGAGCTTCCGCCGTACTGCCGGGCCGACGCCGGGCAACGTCTCGACGGGCCGCTCGAGGAGCGCCGGGCGAGGCGTTGCGCGCGTCCGCGGCAGGCTCGAGGACGGGTCCAGACCGGCGAAGCCGGCTCGCAGCCGGGTGCGTGGCGTTGCGGAAGGCACCGGAACCGAGTCTACGACCCGCTTCCGGACGTGCCGGGACCCGCGAGCCGCCCGTCGACGAGCGGGAGCCGCACGACCGCGACCGTCCCTCCGCCGGGAGCGTCCTCGAGATGGATCGTGCCGCCGTCGAACTCGACGAGACGGCGGCTGATCGCGAGCCCAAGGCCCGATCCCGGGGTCGCCCGCTTGCGCCAGAACCGGTCGAAGGCAGCGCGCTTCTCGTCGTCCGCAAGGCCCGGGCCGTCGTCCCGGACCCGGATCTCGCCGTGGGCGCCGTCCACCGCCGTCGAGACCTCGACCTCACCACCGGGCCCGACCGCCTCGAAGGCGTTCGAGAGCAGGTTGTCGAGCACCTGGTCGAGCCGGTCGCGGCCGGCGCGTACCGACGACGTCGCCGACGGCTCGAGCCGAAAGGCGAGGGCGCGCTCCTCCGCGAGCGCGGCCCACGCAGCGACACGGTCCCGGGCGACGGATGCGAGGTCCACCTCGCCCGGCGAGCTCGCAGCGTGGTCGGCGCGTGCGATCGCGAGCAGGCCGTCGACCAGATCCGACAGCCGCTCGACCTCGGCCGCCGCCGCCGCGAGGGTTTCCTCCCCGTTCGCGCCGACGTCCCGCTCGAGGTTCTCGAGCCGGAGGCGGAGCCCGGTCAGCGGCGTCCGGAGCTGGTGCGACGCGTCGGCGACGAATGCCTCCTGAGCCGAGAGCAGTTCCTCGAGCCGCGCGACCATCGCGTTGAATGCCACGGCGACGGCGCGCACCTCGTGTGGTCCCTCGACCGGTGCGCGGGCCGTGAGATCGCCGGCACCCGCAAGGTCCGCGGCGGTTTCCAGCTGTGTGAGGGGTCGGGTCGCCCACCGGGCGAGGACGACGCCGACGGCGGCAGCGGCGGCGAGTGCACTCAGGGAGATCCCGGCCAGCACGAGCCAGAAACGGCGCACGCGGCGGTCGACCTCAGACGTGGGGTACGTCACGCGCACGGCGCCGTGCACCCGCCCGCTCGACGCCACCGGAACGGCGACGTAGAGGAGGTCCGTGCCGAGGGTGCGCGAGGGGCGCGTGCCGACCGAGATCCGCCCGGCGAGCGCGGCCGCGATCTCGGGCCGCGAGCGGAAGCTCCGCCCCACTCCTCCTTCGGAGTCGACGACGGCGACGCCGTTCCGGCGCACGACGACGACGCGGCCGCCGGTCCGCGCTTCGTACGCCCGCGCCAGACGCGCGCCGCTCGCGACCACGGCCGGATCCGCGCGCTCGAGGCCGTCCTCGACGATCGACGAGAGCGCCTGCGCGTCGCGCTCGACCTTCGCCTCGAGATCACGGCGCTCGGAGCGCGCGTTCGCGATCCCGAGCGGAACCACGAGAGCGGCGAGCACCACCGCGGTCATGCCGACCGCGGCGACGAGCAGGCGCGCAGTCACGCGCGGATGCGAAGGCCGACGCCGCGCACGGTCTGGACGACGTCCGGGTCGCCCACTTTCCGCCGGAGGGAGGCGACGTGCACGTCGACGGTCTTGCCGGCCCCGAGCCAGCTGCCGCCCCAGACGTCCTGGAGCAGCCGCTGCTTGGACACCACGGCCCCCTCCGCCGCGACCAGGGCGACGAGGAGGTCGTACTCCTTCGGCGTCAGCTCGACGGAACGGCCGTCGACGGCGACGCTCCTGGCGCGGGTGTCGATCGCGACCGGCCCTGCGGCGAGGTGGGTGCCGCCGTCGCGGCGCGTGGTGCGCCGTGTGACGGCCCGGATCCTCGCGACGAGCTCGCGCACGCCGAAGGGCTTGACCACGTAGTCGTCCGCACCGAGCTCGAGCCCGACGACGCGGTCGATCTCCTCGCCCTTCGCCGTGACCATGATGATCGGGACGTCCGAGCGTGCGCGGAGCTCCCGGCAGACTGTGAAGCCGTCGACGTCGGGGAGCCGGACGTCGAGGAGGACGAGCTCCGCGTCCGCACCCGCGGTGAGCGCTTCCTCCCCGGTCGCGACGCGGGTCACGTCGAAGCCCTCGCGGCGGAGCCCCTCCGCGAGCGGCTCAGCGATCGCGTCCTCGTCCTCGACGATCAGCACGCGCATGCAGGAATCGTAGGGCCGCCGAACCTCCACCTCCCGCGCCTTGGGCTCGTCCTCGCCTTTCCTGGCCATCCGTTTGCCCGGCGGCGGCACGGCACGCCGTACCGTCGACGGCAGCCGAGATCGACCGACGGAGGTGACCGTGAAGCGCCGACACGCACTCCTGACGAGCCTGCTGCTAGGGCTGGCCGTCGTCGCGGGCGCGCTCGCGCTGACGCGCACGATGGCGCTCGGCCAGCACGCCGCGGTCGGCGACGCGCAGATTGCGCGGCGCGCCGCGCAGCTCGACCGCGCAGAGGCGCAGGTCCGCCGCCTCCGCGCGCAGCGGCCTCCTGCCGTGCCGGCCACTCGCTCCGCCACGCGCGTGGTCGTCGTCCGGAGCGCGCGGTCGCACGGCGAGCCGTACGAGCACGAGAACGAGGGCCGCGAAGCGGGCGGCCACGATGACTAGCGTCGTCGGCCGCGTCTACGTCGTCGCGGGGACGCTGCTGGCGTTCTTCGTCCTCTGGGCGGGCATCGCCGCCCGGCCGTGGGCGGCGGCCGCCGCATCCGACCCGCGCGTCGCGGCGCTCGACCGCCGGGAGGCCCGCATCCGCCGGGACGCCGCGGCCGCGCAGGCGGCCGCCGCCGAGCGCTGGGCTGCCTACCGGAAGAAGGTCGCCGCCCGCGCGGCGGCGACCGCGGCGGCGCAGCCACGCGTCCGGATCGTCACGATCCCCGCCGTCACGTCGACGAGGACGTCCTGATGCTCCGACACGCATTCCGGGCGATGGGGACGGAGGTCGAGCTGCTGCTCGACGTGCAGCGCGATGCCGCGGCATGGGACGTGCTGCGGCGCGGCGAGGCCGAGGTGGAGCGTCTCGAGCAGCTGCTCTCCCGGTTCCGCGAGGACTCCGAGCTCTCCGAGCTCAACCGCCGAGGCGCCTTGCGCTGCGGCCCGGACGTAGTGCGGGTCGTGGAGCTCGCGGTGCGGGCGCGCGAGCGAACGGGCGGGCTGTTCGACCCGACGGTGCACGACGCGGTCGTCGCCGCCGGGTACGACCGGTCCTTCGAGCTCCTCCGGAACGTCGCCGGCGATGGGCTACCGCGCCGTTGCGGCGGCGACGTCGTGGTGGACGGGGAGGTCGTCTCGCTCGGCGAGGGCGTCAGGCTCGACCTGGGTGGAATCGCGAAGGGCTACACGGCGGACCGCGTTGCGGAGATGCTGGCGACTGCCGGGCCCTGCCTCGTCAACGTCGGCGGCGACCTGACCGTCCGTTCCGGCAGGTGGCCCGTGGCGGTCACCGACGACCTCACGCTGGAGCTGACGGCGGGCGCGCTCGCCACAACGGGACGTGACCGCCGCCGCTGGCGGCGGGCCGGTGTCGAGGCCCACCACGTGATCGATCCCGCGACCGGCCTGCCCGCCGCGACCGACGTCGTTCGCGCGACCGTCTTCGCCGACACGGCGGCCGACGCGGAGGCACTCGCCACCGCGGCCTTCCTGGGTGCCGAGCTGGACGTCCCCCGAGTCCTCGTCCTGGCCGACGGCCGCACCATCGTCGCGGGGGCCCTCGCGTGACGCACGACCCGACCTTCTGGATCCTCGCCCGCGCGTCGGGACTGACGGCGTACCTGCTGGTCACCGCCTCGATGGTCGCGGGGCTCGTTCTGAAATCGCGGCCGCTCGGAAAGGCGCTCCGCCCGGCTGCGGTGACGGACGTCCACCGGACGCTCGCCCTCGGTGCGCTCGGGATGGCGGGCGTCCACGGCCTCGCGCTCTTGCTCGACAGCACGGTGGCGATCGGCCCGCTCGCGCTCGTCGTGCCCGGTCTCGTCCCCTATCGGCCCGTCTGGACGGGGCTCGGCGTGGTGAGCGCCGAGCTCCTCGCCGTCCTGATCCTGTCGTTCTCGCTGCGAAAGCGGATCGGGACGCGCGCCTGGCGGCGCCTCCATTGGGCGAGCTACGGCGTCTTCGCGGCCGCCACCGTCCACGGGCTCGCCGCGGGGAGCGACAGCGGCGCCTCGTGGGCGACCTCGGTGTACGCCGCATCGCTCGGCGCCGTCATCTGCGCCACCGTGTTCCGGTGCCTCTACCGGCCGGGGCGGGCGCGAGGCCGATCCGCGGAGCGCGCGGCACACGCCGTATCCTCGACGACGTGAGCGGCACGCGCGGGATCTGGGTTCTCCTCGTCGTGGCCGGAGTCGCCGCCGTGATGGTGGCGAACGTCGCGCTCCTCGGCCTCGCATCCGAGCGTAACGACCCCGTCGGCCGCCTCGAGCCGGTGACGACCCTCGACCGCGGGCCGGCATCGGGAACCGCACCCGGCGTCACGACGGGCGTCACGTCGACCGAGCCCGACGACCACGGCGACCGATCGGGGCGCGACGGACCCGACGACTGATCGGCGCCCAGCGCCGGTCAGTCCTGGAACCAGAAGAAGCCGACCGCACCTGGCCCCGCGTGGGTGCCGACGACGGCGCCCAGCGGCTCGACGAGCTCGAGCGACGCCTTGGGCCGCACCCTCCGCGCCATGTCGGTGAGCACGTCGATCCACTCCGGCGCGTTCGCGTGGGCGATCGCGATGCGCAACCCGTCACGGTCCTCCGACTCGGCTGCGAACAGCTTCGCGAACTCCTCGAGCGCCTTCTGCCGGCCGCGGACGCGACCGAGGGGCACGATCACGCCATCCTCGACGGTGAGGATCGGCTTCACGTTGAGCAGTGACCCGGCGAGCGCCTGAGCCTTGCCGATCCGTCCGCCCTTCTGCAGGTACTCGAGCGTCGCCACGGTGAACACGACGCCGTTCGTCGCCTTGAACCGCTCGACGAGGCCCCCGATCTCCTCGTCGCTCGTCCCGGCGTCGAGCCGGCGGTCGATGGCCTCGGCGAGCAGGGCGACGGCGAGCGACGCCGTCTCGGTGTCGACGAGCCGCACCCGTTCGCCGCCGAGCTGCTCGGCGGCGCGGACGGCGGACTCGTACGTGCCCGAGAGCTTCGACGTGAGGTGCAGCGACCAGATGCGCTCGTAGCCCGCGGCGACGAGCTCCTCGTAGCAGGCGAGGAAGTCTCCCGGCGTCGGCTGCGAGGTCGTCGGCAGCGTCTTCGCGGCGGCGAGCCGCTCGTAGAACCGGTCCGGGCCGATGTCGACGTGGTCGCGCAGGGACTCGCCGTCGAACAGGACGTACAGCGGGACGAGCCGCATGTTCGCGTGCCGGTCGCGGGCGTCGACGAAGTCCGAGGTCGAGTCGAGGACGATCGCCGTGTTCTCGCGCGTCAGCCGCACGCGGGAACCCTAGAGCCTCCGCACCGCGGCGGCGCGGATCGCCGCCGCGAGGGCGTCGATCGGGCCGCCCTTCTCGAGCACCGCGACCGCGCCCGCGCGCAGGATCTCCTCCCCCTCGTCGGCCGTGGCCTCCGCGGTGAGGCACACGACCGCCGCGCCCGACGACGAGACCACTGCCCGCGTCGCCGCGGCCCCGTCGAGGCCCGGCAGGCGGTAGTCCATCACGACGACGTCGGCTGCGAGTTCGCGCGCCGCCTCCGCTGCCTCGTCCCCCGTGCCCACGGCCCCGACGACCTCGAGCCCCGACTGGAGCCCGAGCAGCAGCTCGAGCGAGGAGCGGTACACCGCGTTGTCCTCGACGAGCACGACGCGCGTCGCCACGCGCTACTCCGCCCAGAGAAGGACCGGGTAGTGCGGCTGCCCTCCCGGCGAGACGTCTGCCTCGATGCCCCGCGCCTGGACGTGCGCCCTCAGCTCGTCGTCAGCGGGAGCGTCCTCGCCGCGGAGCACGTGGACGTATGCGCGGCCGTCCGAGGCGAACCGCTCGAGGAGCGCATCGAGCACGATCCAGAAGTCGTCTCCGGCCGCGACGGCCCGTCCGCCGACCAGCGCGAGGAAGTCGCCTTCGGCGGCCGTCACGCCGTCGACGGTCGCGTCACGCGAGGCGCGCGTGATCTCACCGACCTCGATCGCGCCGACGGCGTCGCGCATCGCCGCCTCGTTGGCGTCGATGCTCCGGGACGCGTCGAACTCGAAGGCCGCCACGATGCCCTCCGGCACCGACGCCGTGGCGATCACGCGCACGTCCTTCGTCGACTCGGCCGCCGCGTTCTCGGCCGCAAGCCTCACGTTGGGGTTGTTCGGCAGCACGACGACGTTGTCGGTGTTGACCGCAGTCACCGCCTCGAGGATCTGGCCGACCGACGGGTTCATCGTCTGCCCCCCCTCGATCACGATCGCGGCTCCCTCGCTGCGCAGGATCTCCCGGTTGCCCGCGCCCTGGGCGACCGCGACGAGGGCAACACCGGAGGGCGGCGCCTGCGCCGCTGCGTGGAGCTGTGCCAGCCAACGCTCACGCTCGGCGGCCTGGCTCCGCATGTCGCCGATCTCGACGCGCGCCTGGTCGACGACACCGACGGAGCGGCCGATCGCCAGGGCGCCGTCCGGCTCGTCGGTGTGCACGTGCACCTTGGCGACGGTCTCGTCCCCTGTCACGAGGAGGGAGTCGCCGAGTGGCTCGAGCTGCTCGTGGAGCGCATCGAGGTCGAGCTCCTGCCCCTCGACGACGAAGACAGTGCAGTACCGGAACAGGGAGTCCTCGAGGTGGATCGCCTCCTCGGTCAGCTCGTCGGCGACACCGGTCGCGGCGGGCAGCGCCTCCCCCGTCAGGCCGTGGAGGACGCCGCGCACGAGCTCGACGAGGCCCGCGCCGCCGGCATCGACCACGCCGGCCTCCCTGAGCTTGTCGAGCAGCTCGGGCGTCCGCTCGACCGCGTCCTCTCCGCGCGCCACGACGCGCGCCAGCCCTTCGACGACCGCCAGCGCACGGACGTCGGGACGCTCGGCCTCCTCGGCCATCTCGCGGATGACGGTGAGCATAGTCCCCTCGACGGGAACCTTGACCGCCTGGTAGGCACTCGTCGCGGCGGCGCGGAGCGCCTCGGCCATGACGGCGCCGTCGATGCGCTCGGCCTCGCCCAGCACGCGGGCCATGCCGCGGACGATCGTCGAGAGAATGACCCCGGAGTTGCCCTTCGCCTCCATCGTCGCCGCGCGCTGCACCTCGGCCGCGAGAGCCTCCGTCGTCGCGGCCTCCGACCGCTCGAGCGCCGCGACGATGCCTTCCATCGTCTTCTCGAGGTTCGTGCCGGTGTCCCCGTCGGGCACCGGGTAGACGTTGAGCGCGTTGATCCGGGTCCGCTGCCGCGTGATGCTCTCGAGCGCGGACGCGGCCAGCGACCGCACCGTCGCGAGGTCGATCACTCCGCTCTCCGCGCGCTGTCGACGTGGACGTCGACGGCCTTCACCGGGAGGCCGGTGTGGCGCTCGACCTCGTAGGTCACACGGGATCGGACCATCTCCGTGACCTCAGCCAGGTTGACGCCGTAGTCGACGACGACGTGGAGCTCGAGCGCGAGGCCGTCATCCGACTGCCGGACGCGGACGCCGGGGTCGTGCTTGCGGACGATCAGCCGAAGCGGCCCCCGTCGGTTGGCCTGGTCGACGACGCCGAACGACTCGTCCACCGCCCGCCCCGCTATCGCGGCGATCGCCCCCGTCGTCATGGTGACGCGGCCGAGCTCGGTCTCGCGCAGGAGCACGGTGCCCTTCCTCACGGCGCGAGTCTAGACCGGCACGAGCGCAGCCGGCCCGCGCGCCGGCCGGTCGCGTCAGACCGCCTTGACGACCTTGCCGGCCTTGAGGCAGCGGGTGCAGACGTACTCGCGGCTCCGCTTGCCGTCGAGCACGATGCGGACGCGCTGGAGGTTCGGGTTGAAGCGGCGCTTCGTCGCGACCATCGAGTGCGACCGGTTGTTCCCGGTCGCGGGCTTCTTTCCGCAGATGACGCAGACCCTGGACATGCGGCCGCGGATGGTAGCAGCGCCGTGTGGAACCGATGGTCCCGCGGGAGCTCCGTCCCAGATAGGGATCGACCGCAGGATTCGGCTTCCGCCGCATCCTGCCTGGCGGGCAGGATCAGCGCGCGGCGGCGGCGCGGAGGTTCGAGAAGATGTCGGCCATTTCGAGCGCGGTGCGGACCGCCTCCGCGCCTTTGTCGAGGCGCGCCTCGGCCTGGTCGGCGCTGTCGAGCGTGAGAACGCCGAATGCGACCGGGACGCCTGTCTCGATCGCGGCGAGCTGCAGGCCGGAGGCTGCCTCGCCGGCGACGTAGTCGAAATGCGGCGTGTCGCCGCGGATCACGCATCCGAGCGCCACGATGCAGGCGAACCGCCGGGTCTTCGCGAGCGCCATCGCCGCGAGCGGAAGCTCGAACGCGCCGGGGACGGGCATCACCGTGATCGAGGCCGTGTCGACGCCGCGAGCGTCGAGCTCGGCGAGCGCGGCGTCCAGGAGCGCGCCCGTGACCTCGCCGTTGAAGCGCGAGACGACGATGCCCACCGCCCGCCGTCCGCCTCGTGCCTCGCCCTCGAGCACGGCGTACCCCGGCGGGATCGTCAGCTCTCCGGCCGCGTGCTCGGCGGTGGCAGCCGCCGTCGCCGCCTCGGGCGCATCGGGTTCCGCCGGCCCGGCGGGAAGCTCGTCGCTCCCCGGAAGACCTTCGTCGTTCGCCACGGAGGACGGCTCCGGTTCGACGACCTCCCCGGGAGGCTCGAACGGCGGCGGCTCGACGACGGTGTCGAACGGCGGCGGCTCCTTCGCCTCGTCGTCCGGGTCGCCGGCGGGCGCAGCTGGCCATACCTCGAGCACGTTCTCGCTCGCACGCTCCAGCTCGCCGTCCTCCGGGTCCCAGCCGAGCCCCTCGTCCGGCTGCCGCGCGTCGTCTTCCTCGATCCGGCTCATCCCACCGTCCTCAGCTCTCGTCCTCGCCGTAGCGCTCGCCCTGGTGGTGGATCGGGCCGAGCGTGTGGCCCAGCTTGTCCCGCTTCGTCTGGAGGTATCCCCGGTTCTCGTCGTTCGGCTCGACCTGGATCGGCTCCTGCGACACCGCAGTCAGCCCGTAGCCCGAGATACCGGAGATCTTGCGCGGGTTGTTCGTCAGCACGCGGATGGTCGTCAGGCCGAGGTCGGACAGGATCTGCGAGCCGATGCCGTACTCGCGCGGATCGGCCTTGAACCCGAGCTCGAGATTCGCCTCGACCGTGTCGAGCCCCTGCTCCTGCAGCTCGTAGGCGCGCAGCTTGTTGAGGAGGCCGATGCCGCGGCCCTCCTGGGCGAGGTAGAGGAGGACGCCGAGGCCCTCCTGCTCGATCCGTGCGAGCGCGCGCTCGAGCTGCTCGCCGCAGTCGCAGCGCCGCGAGTGGAAGACGTCGCCGGTGAGGCACTCGGAGTGCACCCGCACGAGGACGTTCTCCTTGCCCGCGACGTCTCCCTTGACGAGTGCGACATGCTGCTTGCCCGTGAGCGTCTCGCGGTACGCGACCGCCTGGAAGTCGCCGTGCTCCGTGGGCAGCCGCACGGAGACGACCCGCTCGATCAGCCTCTCCGTCCGCTTGCGGTACTCGATCAGGTCGGCGACCGTGACGAGCTTGAGGCCGTGTCGGTCGCAGAACTCGACGAGGTCTGGGACGCGCGCCATCGTCCCGTCGTCGTTCATGATCTCGCACACGACGCCCGCCGGCGCCAGCCCCGCGAGGCGCGCGAGGTCGACCGCGGCTTCGGTCTGGCCCGAGCGCTGGAGCACCCCTCCGTCCCGCGCGCGGAGCGGGAAGACGTGGCCGGGAGAGACGAGGTCGTGGGGCGTCGAGGTCGGGTCGACGGCGACCTGGATCGTCCTCGCGCGGTCGGCGGCGGAGATGCCGGTGGAGACGCCGTCGCGCGCCTCGATCGTGACGGTGAACGCGGTCCCGAACTGCGCCTCGTTCTGGTCGGTCATCTGGCGCAGCCCGAGCTCGTCGCACCGTTCGGGCGTGAGGCAGAGGCAGATGAGGCCGCGACCGTGGATCGCCATGAAGTTGACCGCGTCCGGCGTCACGAACTGGGCCGCGATCGTGAGATCGCCCTCGTTCTCGCGGTCCTCGTCGTCCACGACGACGACGAACCGTCCCGAGCGGATCTCCTCGATCGCGTCCTCGATGCGCGCGAACGGGCTCGTCTGAGGCTCGGACACGGTCGTCACCAGGCAATCGTAGCCTGGGTCAGCGCGGGGTCAGCAGCCGCTCGACGTACTTCGCGAGCACGTCCACCTCGAGGTTCACCGGCTGCCCCGGAGCCAGGTCGCGCAGGGTCGTCGCGGAGAGCGTGTGCGGCACGAGCGCGACCGCGAACGCGTCGTCTAGGAGCTCGGCCACCGTCAACGAGACGCCGTCGACGGTGATCGATCCCTTCTCCACGCAGTAGCGGAGGATCTCCGGCGGCGCCTCGACGACGACCCGGAGGCCCTCACCCTCCCATTCGACCGACGAGATGCGGCCGAGCCCGTCGACGTGCCCCTGCACGACGTGGCCGCCGAGCGGCTCGCCGGCACGGAGGGCGGGCTCGACGTTGACCTCGCCCCCCGGGCCGAGGCGGCCGAGGCTCGAGCGGCGGAGCGTCTCCGTGACCGCATGGAACCGGATGCGGCCGCCGTCGACGGATTCCGCGGTGAGGCAGACGCCGCCGATCGCGATCGAGTCGCCGACCGCAGTCGACGCCGCGGTCGCGGGCGCCTCGACGACGAGCGTGCGACCGGCCTCGCCGCCGTCCGCCGAGACGACGCGTCCCACCTCACGCACGATTCCCGTGAACACGAGCCGAGGCTACCCCTACGCCTCGCGGAGGCGCCAGGCGAGGAGGAGATCCTTGCCGATCCGCTCGACGTCCGGTGGAGCGAGCTCGAGCGGCTCGCGGAGCGCGCCGAGCATCGGCACGCCGCCGCCCGCGAGCACCGGCGCGACGAAGACGAGCAGACGGTCGACGAGGCCATGCGCCAGGAACGACGTCGCGAGCGTCGGGCCCCCCTCGAGAAGGAGCGACTGGACGCCGTCGGCGGCGAGCGCCTCGAGCTCGTCCGTGAGCGTGCGCGAGCGCAGCTCGAGCTCCGAGCCCTCCGGCAGCGGCCCCCGCCCGAACGCGAGGCGACGCGGCTGTCTCGTCACCGGGACGTCGCGCGCGTCGAGGCGCGGCGCGTCTGCGAGCACCGTTCCCATCCCCACCGCCACCGCGTCCACTGCGGCACGGAGCTCGTGCACACGGAGCCGCGCCTCCTCGCCCGTGACCCACCGCCGGCCGGGGACGACGGCGCGGCCGTCGACGGAGGTCGCAAGCTTCAGCGTCACGTGCGGCCGCCCGAGCGTGACCCACGTGCGCCACGCCTCGTTCTGGCGGCGCGCCTCCGAGAGGTCGAGGAGCTCGACCTCGACCCCGGCCGCCCGCAGGCGCTCCGCGCCCCCTCCGGCCGCCGCGCTCGGGTCGGCGCACGCGGCGACGACGCGCGCGACGCCGGCCTCGACGATGCGCGTGACGCACGGCGGCGTCCGCCCGTGATGCGCGCAGGGCTCCATCGTCACGTGGAGCGTCGAGCCGCGCGCCGCGTCGCCCGCCGCGTCGAGAGCGACGATTTCCGCATGCCGTCCGCCTGCGGGCTCGCTCACGCCTTCCCCGAGCGTCTCGCCGCCCGACCCGACGACCACCGCCCCGACGGTCGGATTCGGATACCCGCGCCCTGGTGCGGCTGCGACCAGTGCGAGGGCCCGCTCGAGGCTCACGCGACGGCTTCTGCGAGCCCGCGATACGCCCCGGCGGGATCGGGCGCGCCGAAGATCGCGCTCCCGGCGACGAACAGCGACGCACCGGCCGCCCGCAGCGCCTCGACGTTGTCCCCGCCGACGCCGCCGTCGACCTGGACCGGCACGTCGACGAGCCCGGCCAGCGTCTCGATCCGCCCCAGGGCCTCGGGCATGAACTCCTGGCCCGAGTACCCCGGATGGATGCTCATGCAGAGGACGATCTCCGCCTCCGCAGCGGTGGCGGCGTCGGCCGCCCGCTCGGGGCTGGTCTCGGGGTTGAACACCACGCCCACGGACAGCCCGAGCTCGCGTGCCCGTCGCGCGACGTCGGCGGGATCGTCCGCGACCTCGACGTGGAACGTCACGGAGTCGGCCCCGGAGGCGGCGAACTCCTCGAAGTGGTGCACGGGATCGTCGACCATCAGGTGGCAGTCGAGGGCGCCGCCCGCAGCGCGGATCGCCGGCGCGATCGAGCGGACCACGACTGGTCCCATCGTCACGGGCGGGACGAAGTGCCCGTCGCCGCAGTCGAAGTGGAAGACGCGGCAGCCGGCCCCGAGGAGCGAGTCGATCTGCGCACCGAGGCGGCGGAAGTCTGCGGCGTAAAGGGACGGCTCGACCTCTGTGCCGCTCCGGATCCAGTCCCGCCACGCCATGGCGGCGATCGTACTCGGGCGTAGCGGCCGCTCACCGGACGACGAGGCGGGCGACGAAGAAGCCGCTCGTGCCGTGGACGTGCGGCAGCGTCTGCAGGAACTCCGGTCGCGCGCGATGCTGGAACATCGGCCACTCCTCACCGAGGGCCCGGTCGAGGTCGGCGACCCGCTCGGCCACGACCGCGTCGACGACGTCCTCGTTCTCCCCCCGGTTGATCGTGCAGGTCGAGTACACGACCGTCCCGCCGGGGCGCACGCGCTCGATCGCCGCCCGGAGGAGCTCACCCTGGAGCTCCGGGAGCGGCTCGGCGCGCCAGCGCAGGTCGGGCCGCGAGGCGAGGACGCCGAGGCCGGAGCACGGCGCGTCGACGAGCGCGCGGTCGAAGCCCTCGAGGTCGGGCGGCAGCGCGCGGCCGTCGGCGTGGACGACGCGGACGTTCTCCGCCCCGAGGCGCCGCGCGGTCTCCGCGAGCTGCTCGGCGCGCGCGCCGTCGATCTCGACGGCCACGACCTCGCCGGCGAGCATCGTCGCCTTCCCTCCGGGTGCGGCGCAGAGGTCGAGCGTCCGCTCCGCGGGCCTCGAGCCGACGACGTGCCCCACGAGCTGCGACCCGCGGCTCTGCGGCCAGATCCTGCCCTCGGCGACGGCCCCCTCGTCGACACGGTCGACGACCCAGGCTCCCGGGACGACGGGATCCGGACGGCCGGCGATCTCGCCCCGGACGAGCCGCACCGCGATCTCGGGCTCGTCGTTCTGGACGGCCATCAGGGCACGCGCCTCGTCCGGCCCGACCTCCCGCCACCACGTGTCGGCGATCCAGTCGGGGTACGAGTGGCAGAGCGCCGCCTCGGCCGGTGTCGTCTCCGGCAATGCGGCGACGAGCGCTCGCGCGCCGTCGGCGAGACGGCGGAGCACCGCGTTCGTGAACGGCACGGCGCGCTCGAGGCGCGCACGCCGCACGAGCTCGACGGACTCGTTGACGGCCGCGTAGCGCGGCACGCCGTCGAGGTACGCGAGCTGGTAGCAGCCGAGACGGAGCGCGGCGCGCACCGGCGGATCGAGCTTCCGCACCGGGCGACGGCCGAGGGACTCGATCGCGTGGTCGAGCGTCCGCGCTCGCTGGATCGAGCCGTATGCGAGCCGCCGGGCGAGCGCGCGGTCGCGCTCGTCGAGGCCCTCGGACGCGGAACGGAGCACGCGGTCGGCGTACGCCCCGTCCTCGAAGACGCGCTGCAGGACGGTGAACGCGGCGCGGCGCGCCGGGCTCACCTGAGGCCGCGACGCCACGCCGCGACCTCCATCCTGCGGCCCCCC
>DATAPC010000043.1:0-1591 GCA_036265415.1 Gaiella sp. | reverse complement strand
TCCTCCACCGGAACCGGTTCGATGCCGTGCGCGTCGAGGCGTACCGCCTCGCTCAGCTCGCGCTTTTCCTGCTCGAGGGTCGACATGTGCCTCCTCCTGAGGGTGTCCCGGGGAATCCGGTGGCTGGATTGTGCGACGCCGGGCGGACGAGTTACAACCCGAAAAAAGTCGCTCTTAGCGAAGACCCGCGCGCCGCGCGACCGCCTCGGCGCGTTCCTGGGCTTCCACGAGCACCTCGCGCTCGTCGACGACGGCGATCTCGCGCTCCCTGAGAAGCCAGCGCCCGGCGCACATGACGGAGTGGACGTTCTCGCTCTTCGCCGCCGTGACGAGCGCGGAGACAGGATCGTGCACCGGGGTCATGTTGACGGTTGCCGGGTCGAGGAGGACGAGATCGGCGGCCTTGCCAAGCTCCAGGGAGCCGATCTCGTCGCCCAGGCCGAGGGCGCGGGCGCCTTCCCGCGTCGCCATCGCGAAAGCCGTGCGCGCGTCGAGGGCCGTCGGATCGAGACGAAGGCCTTTTTGCAGGAGCGTGGCCGCCCACAGCTCGTCGATGAGACTCATGCGGTTGTTCGCCGGCGCGCCGTCGGTGCCGATCCCGACCAGAACGCCCGCGTCCAGCATGTCCGCGATCCGCGGCACGCCCAGGACGCGGAGGTTGGAGGCGAGGTTGTGCGAGACCGCGGCGCCGCTCTCCGCCAGCAGCTCGATCTCCTCGTCCTCGACCCAGACGGCGTGCGCACCGAGAAACCATGGGCCGAGCACGCCGAGGCGCCCGAGGTGGCGCACAGTGGTCGTGCCCCGAGTCGCTTGCGTGTGCTCGTTCTCAGCCGGGACCTCCGCGATGTGCATCTGCAGCGGAGTGCCGAGCCTCCGCGCCCGCTCCGCGCTCGCTTCGATGAGCTCGTCGGAGCAGTTGAAGATCGTGCGCAGCGTGTAGGAGAAGCGCAGGCGGCCCTCGGCGGCGCCGTCCCAGCGCGCGGCGAGGTCGTCCTGAACGGCGATGGTCTCCTCCGTCGACTCCCGCCGGGATTCGGGGACGCCCTCGGGCTCGTCCATGGTGCTCCGCCCCAGGAACCCGCGGATGCCGGCGCGCTCGAGCGCCCGGCCGGCGCCGGCGACGTGCTGGCCGCCGGGATCGGCGATCGTCGTCACGCCGTTTCGGATCTGCTCCAGTGCGCAGGCGAGCGCGCTCGTCTCCACGTCCTCCTCGTCGAGCGCGGCCTCGTACGGCCAGATGCGACCGCGGAGCCACGTGAGGAGGTCGACGTCGTCGGCGAGGCCGCGGCCGAGCTGCTGGCTCAGGTGGCAGTGCGTGTTGACGAGGCCGGGCACGACGATGAGGCCACGCGCGGAGACGCTCTCGCCGTCCTCGGGACTCGCCTCGGCACCGACGTGGACGAGCCGCCCGTCCTCCATCTCGACCACGCCCGGCTCGAGCACCGATCCGGCGCCGTCCATGGTGACGACGAGCCCGCCCTCGATTCGCAGCCGCACCGGATTACGATACCGCCGTGCCGGCCGACCTCCTCGTGCGCGATGCGCGCCTCGCCGGCCGCGAGGGCGTCTTCGACATCGCGATCGAGGGCGG
>DATAPC010000042.1:0-1524 GCA_036265415.1 Gaiella sp. | reverse complement strand
TGTGGGACGAGCAGCCGAGGATCTGCCCGACCAGGTCCCACACGGCCAGGTCGACCGCGCCGCGCGCGACGTAGTTCCCGGCGACACGCGCGCAGCGCTCGGCGACGAGCTCGAGCCGCATGGGGTCGACACCCGTCAGTGCCTCGTTGAGCGGGCCGCCTACGACGTCGACGATCGACGTCTGCGTCTCCCCGTACGTGTACGGGCGCGGCTGCGCCTCGGCCTGCCCGACCAAGCCGGCGTCGGTGTGCACCCGGACGAGCACGTTGTCCGCGCTGCTCACGCTTCCTGACGCGAACGCCGGCGGACGCCGGTAGGGAACCACGAACGGAATCGCCTCGATCGCGGCGATCCGCACCGTGCCCACGGACGCATGCCGTGCCGCGAGCGTCGCCGGATCCGTGCGCATGGCCACAAGCTAGGCCGATTCGATGTGTTGAGCAACACCAATCACGTGTCGATTGACTATGTTCTGAATATCAATTGCGAGAGGTGAACCGTGGAGCTCAGACAGCTGCGCTACTTCGTCGCCGTGGCCGAGGAGCGCCACTTCGGCCGAGCCGCCGCCCGGCTTCACATCGCTCAGCCGCCGCTCTCACAGCAGATCCGCCGCTTCGAGGCCGAGCTCGGCGAACCACTGCTCTACCGGACCACCCGCAGCGTCGAGCTCGCTCCCGCCGGCGAGGTCATGCTGGAACGCGCGCGCGACATCCTGGCCGCGGTCGACGCGGCGATCGACGACGCGCGTCGCGCCGCGCGCGGCGAATACGGACGCCTCGCCGTCGGGTTCACCGGCTCGTGCACCTACGAGATGCTGCCCGCGCTCGCGGCCGCGCTCCGGGAGGAGCTGCCCGGAGTCGTGCTCGACCTGCAGGGCGAGCTGCTGACCCCGGCCCAGGTGTCCCGTCTCCTCGACGGCACGCTCGACCTCGGACTGCTGCGCCCCCCCGTGCACGTGCGCGATCTCTGCACCGAGATGCTGCGGTCCGAGCCGCTGATCGCCGTCCTGCCGGAGTCCCACCCGCTCGCCGGCGAGGACGCGCTCCCGCTCGAGCAGCTCGAGGGAGAGCCGTTCGTGACCTATCCGTCGCACTTCCGCTCCGTGGTGCACGACGCCGTCGAGGACGCCTGCGCGGCACACGGCTTCAAGCCGCTCGCCGCGCACGAGGTGTCCGAGACCGCGACGCTCGTCAGCTTCGTCGCCGCCGGACTCGGCGTCTCCCTCGTCCCGGCCTCGGTCGCCAAGATGACCGTCCACGGTGCGATCTACCGCCCGCTCGCCGGCGACACCACACGCGTCGAGCTCGCCGCGGCGTGGAGACGAGACGACGACCGGCCCGTGCTCGCGCGCGCACTCGACATCATCCGCCGAGACTCACGTGCCCTGTGACGCTGGCACTGTCCATCACACGACTCCAGATCGTCCCCGAGGAGGCTCCGTGGCCGTCGACGTCCGCACCGAGGTCGAGATCGCCCGGCCGCGAACGGAGGTCTCCGCCTTCGCCGCCGATCCGGACAACGCGA
>DATAPC010000041.1:0-24668 GCA_036265415.1 Gaiella sp. | reverse complement strand
CTGCCGTGTCCGCCCCGACATGACCGGCGATGCAGGGCAGGACGTAGGCGCGCGCCCCGGGGTTCACCGGAAGCCCGAGCTCGGAGGCCGGCAGCCGGAGCGCCTCGTCGAGAGCGAGCGCGAACGGTGCGCCGCCGAGCTCCGTCGGGTCGATCCCGAGCAGCAGGTGGTGCATGACCGGATTCCCGACGAGCGTCACCTCCAGGACGTCCGTGCGCTCGACGCCCGCGTCACGGCAGAGCTCTGCGGTCAGCTTCGCGAGGCAGCCGCGGACGACGCGTGTGAGCTCCTTCTCGGCGCCCGGGTGGAGCATCACGTACGAGACGCGGCTCATCAGGTCCTCGCCGAAGCGAATCTGCGGGTTCATCTCTCCCGCGGACGCGAGCACCTCGCCCGTCCGGAGGTCGCAGAGGTGGCCGGCCACGGTCGTCGACCCGACGTCGAACGCGATCCCGAGTGCGACGTCGTGGAACGCCGGCCAGATCGCGGTGACGGCCGCGCCGTCGTGGACGGCAACGGTCACCTGCCACGCGGGGGTACGGCGAAGATCACGTTGTAGATTCTGCAAAACGACACGATCAAGAGATATGTCTTGCAGGCCCCAGTCGCGCTCGAGCGCGTCGAGCAGACGCGCGGCGTCGCTCCGAGGGGAGGCGAGCTCGGGCTCCTCAACGTCGACGAAATAGAGCCGGACGACGGGATCGACGGCTATGGCCCGCGCGTCGGCGTCCTTCCGCACGACCTGGCGGTACACCTGGCTCTCCGGCGGGACGTCGATCACGACGTCCGCGTCGATCCGTGCGGTGCACCCGAGCCGTCGTCCTGCGGCGAGACCGCGGTCCGCAGCGTAGTCGAGCTCCGTCGATGTCGGCGGCGTCAGCGCCTCGGCGGTCGACGTGATCCCGTGCTTCGCGTGCTCGCCCTCGGCGACCGAGACCTGGCAGCGCCCGCAGATGCCGCGGCCCCCGCACGTCGAGTCGAGGTCGACGCCGAGCCCCCGCGCGGCGTCGAGCACCGTCGTGCCCTGCTCGACCCGGGCGCGCCGTCCGGACGGGGTGAAGACGACGAGCGGCTGCGTCATGCGCCTGCCGCGCTCCGTCTCGCGGCGCGTCCCCCTCGCCTGCCGGCGGCCGCAGCGGTCCCCCCGTCGCCGTGCCGCGCGATCCAGGCGGCGCAGTGCGGGTCGTTCCCCATCATCACGTCGGCCGCCTTGATCGCCTGCAGCATCTCGCCGTGCAGCGGGCTCGTGATCGCCGACGTGAGCCCGGAGGCGATCGCCATCGGCAGGAAGGCTGCGTTGAGCCCGGTGCGGTTCGGCAGCCCGAAGCTGACGTTCGACGCGCCGCACGTCGTGTTGACACGCAGGTCGTCTCGGAGCCGCCGCAGCAGCCCGAAGACCTGTCGCCCGGCGGTGCCGATCGCACCGATCGGCATCACGAGCGGGTCGACGACGACGTCCTCCCGGGGGATTCCGTGGTCCTCGGCGCGCGAGACGATCTTCCGAGCGACCTCGAAGCGGACGTCGGGATCCTCGCTGATCCCCGTCTCGTCGTTCGTGATCGCGACGACGGCCGCGCCGTGCCGGGCGACGAGCGGCAGCACACGCTCCATCTGCTCGTCCTCGCCCGTCACGGAGTTGACGAGCGCCTTCCCGCGGTAGACGGCGAGACCGGCCTCGAGCGCCTCGACGATCGAGGAGTCGATCGAGAGTGGCACATCCGTGATCGACTGGACGAGCCCGACGGTGTGCGCGAGGATCGCAGGCTCGTCCGCGAGCGGGATTCCCGCGTTGACGTCGAGCATCTGGGCTCCGGCCTCGACCTGGGCCAGCGCGTCGGCGACGACGGTGTCGAAGTTGCCGGACGCCATCTCGACCGCCAGCGCCTTGCGCCCCGTCGGGTTGATCCGCTCGCCGATCACGACGAACGGCCGGTCGAAGCCGATGACGACCTCCCTCGTGGCCGACGACAGGAGCGTCTCGGTCACCCGTTCTCCTTTCCGTTCGCGCGGACGAGCCGCTCGAGGAGCTCGTCGGTGTAGGCCGCGTCGAGCCACTCGAGCTCCTGCGCGACCTCGCCCTCGAGGTCGTCGCCGCAGGTCCGCGGCTCGCGCCGCCACTCCTCGAGGTAGGCATCGGTGCCGATCAGGCCCGCCCGCATCGCGGCCGCGTCGATGGCCTCCTGGAACCGCGGCGGGAGCTCGCGCGAAGCGCGGGTGCGGCCCTCCTTGGCCGTCACCTGGGCCGGGATGTCGCGCCACCAGATGACGGTGAGCTCAGGCACGGGCCGGCTCCGTCGCGAAGCGCCTGAGTGCGGGGACCAGCTCGCCGTAGCCGGTGCGGACGCGCTCGTACTCGAGCCCGAGGAAGGCCGCCGCATCCTCGGCGCGACGGTCGAGGCCGGGGTCGTCCGTCTGTGCGAGGTACACGAGGCGCCGGTAGTTGCCGAACACCAGCGGGAGCAGTTCGGGGTGCGTGTCGAGCTTCAACGCCCGCACGACAAGGGCGTCGAAGTGCCGGGCGAGGAAGTCCGTGAGGTAGAACGTCGCCGGCTCGTCGTCGTGCATCGCGTCCCAGGCATCGTTGCCGGCGAGAAACCCGTAGCAGTGCGCGCCCGGCAGCCGCTCGACACCGTGGCGTTCGAGCACCGGGTCGAGCGCGCCGCCTGTCCCACAGTCGGCATAGGCGACGAAGACGCGCTCGTAGCGGCCGGAGAGCTCGGCCAGCTTCGCGTCGACCGCCGCCGGTATCCGCTCCGGGCGTGCGTGCAGCTTCGCCGGCAGGCAGCGGACGTCGACGTGCGTCCAGCCGTTCAGCTCGATCACCGCGAGCACCTCGCGGGCGATCGCGCCGCAGGCGAGCACGAGAACTTGGCCGTCCTTCCCCGCATACGCGACCTCGTCCTCGAGCAGCGATTCGTGCCGGCTCGTCACGGCATCACGACGCGGCGACGGACGATCGGCGCGCGAGGACGAGCGCCTGGGCCGTCTCGGCGGCGACGGCGGCATCGCGGCAGTACGCATCGGCGCCGATCGCCTTGCCGAACTCCTCGTTGAGGGGCGCGCCGCCCACGAGCACGATCACGTCGTCCCGTCTTCCCTGCTCCTCGAGCGTGTCGATGACGACCTTCATGTACGGCATCGTCGTCGTGAGGAGCGCGGACATCCCGAGGATCTCGGGCTTGTGCTCGTCGAGCGCGGCGAGGTAGTTCTCGACGGGGTTGTTGATCCCGAGGTCGATCACCTCGAAGCCCGCGCCCTCGAGCATCATCGCCACGAGGTTCTTGCCGATGTCGTGGATGTCGCCCTTCACGGTGCCGATCACGACCTTGCCCATCCGATCGGCGTCCGACTCGGACAGCAGCGGGCGCAGCACCTCCATGCCGGCCTTCATCGCGTTCGCCGCGAGGAGCACCTCGGGGACGAACAGGATCCCGTCCCGGAAGTCGACGCCGACGATCCGCATTCCCTCGACGAGCGCGTCGTTGAGCGTTCTCTCCGCCGACCAGCCGCGCCCGAGCAGGATCTCGGTCCCCTCGACGATCTCGGGTGCGAGGCCGTCGTAGAGGTCGTCGTGCATCTGCTTGACGAGGTCCTCGTCCGAGAGATTCGCGAGGACGATCTCTTCGTCAGTCATGCGGCACCTCGCTTTCGGTCGTCGTGGCCGAGCAGGGCGGATACGGCCCGGCCCTCGGTGACGAGCAACCGCCCGTACCGCGCAAGCAGCCCGCGCCCGAGGCGCACGGTCGGCCCCGAGATGCTGAGGGCCGCGACGACTCCGCCCGAGGCGTCGCGAACCGGTGCGGCGACCGCCCAGAGGCCGGGCTCGAGCTCCTCGACCGCGGTGGCGTAGCCCTTCGCCGTCACGTCGGCGAGGCCGAGGCCCGCGGCAGCCGAGCGGGTGCGCGGGGCGAGCGGCTCGAGCGGGCCGGACGGCACGGGCAGCGCGCCGTACGCGTAGAAGACCTTGCCGAGCGCCGAGCCGTGCGCCGGGACGCGCCGTCCGACCCAGTTCGTCGAGCCGAGGAAGTGGCGGCTGTCGCGCTGGTCGAGCAGCTCGACGGCGCCGAGCGACGGAACGCCGACGTTGACCGTCTCGCCGCTCGCCTGGGCGAGGCGGTCGAGCGCGTCCGACGCGAGCTCCACGAGCTCTGCGTCCCCGGTTTCCCGCCGTGCGTACCGCTGGAGGACGGCCCCGGGCACGAGCTGGTTTCCGCCACCGTCGCGCTGGATCAGCCCTTGCCGCTCGAGCGCGCCGACGACGCGCGAGGCGGTGCTCTTCGGCAGCCCGAGCCTGGTCGAGAGCGCGCCGACCGTGGGCGGCTCGGCCGTCTCGAGGACGTGCACGAGCACCTGCGCGGCGCGGTCGATGGATTGCGTTCCCGTGCTCATATGGTGGAACCCGCGTCCCACCATATGAGTCTAGAGACCGGCGGCGATCGCCGTCAACCCGGCTCGAGCGCCTCTGCGAGCAGGACTGCGACATCCGCCACGCGAAGCTCCTCCCCCGTCTGCTTGACGCCGTCGTCGAGCATCATCGTGCAGAAGGGACAGGCGACCGCGAGCGTCGCCGCGCCCGTCGCGGCCGCTTCGCGGACGCGCGCCTCGTTGATCGCCGACCCTCGCTCCTCCATCCACATGTGCGCGCCCCCGGCGCCGCAGCAGAACGTCCGCCTGCCGTTCCGGGCCATCTCGAGGGGCCGTCCGATGCGCGAGACGATCTCCCGCGGCGCCGCGAGCACGTCGTTGTGCCGCGCGAGGTAGCACGAGTCGTGATACGTGATCCCGGCGTCCCCACCCGGCGGCTCGAGCCGTCCGTCGCGGACGAGGTCCGCAAGCAGCTCGCTGTGGTGGACGACCTCGTAGCGGCCGCCGAAGTCGGGGTATTCGTTGCCGAGCGTGTTGAAGCAGTGCGGGCAGCTCGTCACGACCTGCGTCACGCCGGAGGCAGCCAGGGTCGCGATGTTCTTCTGCGCCTGCGACTGGAAGGTGTACTCGTCGCCCATGCGCCGCGCCGGGTCGCCGGTGCACGACTCGCGCGGGCCGAGGATCGCGACGTCGAGCCCCGCCTGCAGCAGCAGCGACGCCGTCGCGCGAGCCGTCGCGCGCGCTCGCTCGTCGAACGACGCGGCGCAGCCGACCCAGTAGAGGAGCTCGGGTGCGGGATCCCCCGGCTCGAGCACGCGAACGTCGAGCCCCTCCGCCCACGACGCCCGCTCGGACTGCGCCTTGCCCCAGGGGTTCGACGAGCGAGCGACGTCCCGGAGCATCGGCTCGGCCTCGGCGGGGAACCGCGCCTCGGCCATCACGAGCTGGCGGCGGAGGTCGACGATGTGGTCGACGTGCTCGATCGAGACGGGGCACTCCCGCACGCACGCGCCGCACGTCACGCAGTCCCAGACCACCTCGTCGGTCACCGCGCCCGGCACGAGCGGCGTCGGCTCGCCCCCCGCGAGCACGGCCGGTCCCTCTGCGAACAGCCGGTCGCGAAGCCCCATGACGAGGAGCTTCGGCGACAGCGCCTTGCCCGTCGCCCACGCGGGGCAGACGTCCTGGCACCGGCCGCACTCGGTGCACGACACCGTGTCGAGCATCTGCTTCCAGGTCATGTCGGCGAACGTCCCCGAGCCGAGCCGGAGCGCCGCCTCGTCCTCGACCTCGAAGTCGAGCGGCTCGAGACGGCCCCGTGCGCGGGTGCGGCCGAACCAGACGTTGAGGCCTGCGGTGGCGATGTGGAGGTGCTTCGAGTACGGCAGGTAGACGAGGAAGCCCAGGATCGTCAGGACGTGGAGCCACACGAAGACGCGCTCCAGGGCCTCGGTCGCGTCACCGTCGCCGAAGAGCCCCGACAGAGCGTCGGAGACAGGCGACCAGCCCGCGGGCCACTCGTTCAGCCCCAGCGCGATCTGCGCGGCGTGCCAGAGCAGGAGCGTCGTCACGATAAGCGCGATCAGGCCGAGGATGAGGTCGGCCTCGCGGAGGTGGCTTCCCTCGAACCGCGCGGGCCGCTGCACCTTGCGGATCAGGAAGGCGGCCGTCACACCCACGAGCACGAGGACACAGAAGACGTCGACGAGGAGGAAGAACCAACCCTGGTGGCCCAGCCACGGCAGCGTCCAGCCGCGGTCGATCGCCCCGAGGAACGCCATCACGATGGTCGGAAAGAGGACGAGGAAGCCCCAGAAGATGAACGCGTGCATCAGGCCGGGCCCGAGCCGCTGGAGGAGCTTTCGCTGGCCGAGCACGATCGTCGCCTCGGCACGGGCGCGGCGGCCTACGTCGCCCGTGCGTCCGGCCGGCTTCCCGAGCCGCACGACGCGGTAGAGGAGGTGGGCGCGGCGCAGGAAGAGGCCGCCGGCGATCGCCACGGCGGCGAGGAGCGCGACCGCCGACAACGCGGTCGTCATGCCGTCACGTCCGGGCGGCGCGGATCGCCGCCGAGATCGCTGGAACGATCTCGTGCAGGTCGCCGATCACGGCGTAGTCCGCGCTCGCGAGGATCGGCGCCTCGCGGTCGGAGTTGATGGCGAGGATCCGCTTGGCCCCCTTGCACCCCGCCATGTGCTGTGTCGCGCCCGAGATGCCGCAGGCGACGTAGAGATCGGGAGCGATCTTCGTCCCGGTCTGCCCGACCTGGTCGGTGTGGGGACGCCAACCGGCCATCGTCACCGCGCGGGAGCATCCGACTGCCGCCCCGAGGAGTGCCGCCAGTTCCTCCACCGGCCCGAAGCCCTCGGCCGAGCCGGCGCCACGGCCGCCGGAGACGACGACCTTGGCGTCCGCGAGCGAGATCCCGCCCGAGGCCGCCCCGACCCGCTCCACGACCCGAAGCGCCCGCGCAGCCTCCGAGAGCGACGGGGCGAACGTCTCCACCGCCGGGGCATCCGGCGCCTCGGCCGCGGCGGGAACGGCATGCGGCTGGGCGGAGAGGACGACGGTCGACGCGTGTACCCGTGCGCGCTCGAGCAGGCTCCCTCCCCAACGGACGCGTGTCACCTCCGCCCCGTCCTCGGCCGCGTCCGCGGCCACGCAGTTCGCTGCGAACGGGACGTCGAGCAGCGTCGCGACGTGCGCGAGGACCTCGTTCCCGCGTTCGGTTCCCGGACCGAGGAGCACCGTCGCGCCGAGCCGTGCGACGAGCTCGGCGATCGCCTCGGCGACGGCCCGCGGGGCATAGGACGAGAAGACGTCGTCCACGGCGGCGTACACCGTCCCCACGGTCGGAGCGCCCTCGAGGGCAGGTAACACATTGTCACTTGCCACCAACGCGTCGACGCCTCCGTCGCCCGCCAGGGAGTGCGCGAGCGTCACCGCCTGGCGCGACGGCTCGTCGACCGTTCCCTCCACGTGCTCGAGGTACACGAGGACGGTCACAGGACGCCGATCTCCGCGAGCACCTCGACGACGCGCGGCGCGGCGGCGGCGCCCTCACCGAGGATCTCCGCCTGCTTGCGCTCGCCCGACGGAACCTCGAGGCGAAGCTTCTCGAGCCGCGATGCGGGTCGCTCCGGCGTGCGCGCGTCCACCGGCTTGCGCTGCGCGCGCAGCCGTCCGGGAACCGACGGGTAGCGCGGCAGGTTGAGCCCCTCCTTCACCGTGACGACGGCGGGGAGTGGAACGACGTAGACGTCGCGTCCGCCGCCCGCCTCCTGCTCGCAGCGCACGGAGCCGTCGCCGACGGCGAGCGCCTTGAGCCCCGTGGCGACGGGGCGATCGAGCGCGTGCGCCACGCGGATCCCGACCTGGAAGTTCCCCGCATCCGCCGACTCGTTGCCGAACACGACGAGGTCGAATCGGCCGTTCGTCGACTCGTCCTCGTGGATCGCGGCGACGATCGCGGCCGCCGTAGCCTGCGCGTCCCACTCGTCGGCGCCGGTCACGAGGTGGATCGCGCGGTCGATACCGATCGCCATCGCGTCGCGGAGCTGCTCCTCGGCCTCCGCCGGGCCGAGCGTGAGGACGACAGACTCGCCGCCCGCTCCCTCGACCAGCCGGACCGCCTCCTCCACCCCGCACTCCTCGTGCGGGCTGATCGTGAAGCCGAGGTGGCGCGTCTCGATCGCCTGCGCGTCTTCGGTGAGGACGATCGTGCCGCCGGTCATCGGCACCCGCTTGACGCACACCAGGACTTTCACGAGCGGATCCGGGTGTTGTCGGGGTCGAAGATCGGCCGTGCGCCGACGACGTCGACCGTGACGGGCAAGCGCTCGTTCATGTACTCGACGGCGAGGTCGCTCGATCCCTCGATCGCATGCTCGGGCGGGAGGTACGCCATCAGGATGTACTTCCCGAGCGACGGACCGGCGCCCGCGCTCGTCACGTACGAACGGCGACCCTTCGCGTCGGTCAGCGGCGTGCCGTCGCGCAATGTGATCGGCTCGCGGCCGAGCGGATATCGCTTCCCGCCGCTCGCCGACGTGTGGTCGTCGACGGTCAGCGTGCAGAGGATCGCAGCCGGCTTCTCCTCCCGGTGGCGGAGATGCGCTTCCTTGCCGACGAAGTCCTCGTCCTTCACCTTCGGCCGCTGCATGCCCGCCTCGACCACGGTGTACTCGCTCTCGAGCTCGGCGGCGAACGCCCGGTAGCACTTCTCCAAGCGGCCCGTCGTGCCGTAGACGCCGATCCCGCACGCGGTCAGCTCGTGCGGGCGCCCCGCCTCCCAGAGGACGTCCCAGAGGCGCGCGCCCTGCTCGATCGGGACGTACAGCTCCCAGCCGAGGTCGCCGACGTAGGAGATCCGCGACGCGAGCACGAGCTGCGAGCCGATCTCCACCGTTCGGCACGTCCCGAACGGAAAGCCTTCGTGCGAGACGACGTCCGACGTCACGGACGAGAGGATGTCGCGCGCGCGCGGCCCCCAGAGGCCGATCGTCGTCCAGGCCGTGGTGACGTCGACGAGCGTCGCCGACCGGTCCTCCGGCAGCCCGTCGGAGAAGAGCTTGCGGTCGGCCATCCCGTGCGCGCCGCCTGTCACGATGCGGAACTCCTCGACGCCGAGCCGCATGATCGTCAGGTCGGAGCGAAAGCCGCCTCCCGGCGAGAGCACCGGTGTGTAGACGACGCGGCCGACCGCGACGTCCATCTGCGTCAGCACGCTGCGCTGGAGGGCGTGGAGCGCGCCCGGGCCCTTGACGTCGAAGATGGCGAACGCCGACAGGTCGAAGAGCCCGGCGTGCTCGCGCATCGCGAGGTGTTCCGCGTTGATCACCGGCGACCACCAGCGTGCGTCCCACTCGGCCTCGCGCGGCTCCACGCCGTAGCGCTCGACGAGGGGAGCGTTCGCCTCGTACCAGTGCGGCCGCTCCCAGCCGGCAGCCTCGTAGAAGACGGCGCCGAGGGCCTTCTCGCGCTCGTGCATCGGCGAGAGCCGGATGTCGCGGTCGGAGCCCCACTGCTCCGCGGGGTGGATGATCCCGTAAGTCTTCGGGAAGGCCTCGGTCGTGCGGGCCTTCACGTGCGCGCGCGTCTTCTGATGGTCGTGGAAGCGGGCGACGTCCGAAGAGTGGAGGTCGATGTGCGACTCACCGTGCACCATCCACTCGGCGAGCGACATGCCGACGCCGGGCCCCTCCTTCACCCACACGGCGGCGGCCGACCAGAGGCCCTTCACCTCGGGCGTCTCGCCGAGGATCGGCATCCCGTCTGGCGTCAGCGAGATGAGCCCGTTGATCGCGTACTTCACGCCCACCGACTCGTCGCCGACGATCTCAGGCATCAGGTCGAGCGCGTCGGCGAGCTGCGGGTCGAAGTCGGCCTGTGTGAAGGGGAACTCGGTCGGGGACAGCGCGGCGGCCTCGATCGACGGGATCTCCTCCGGGTCGTGGACGATCGAGCGGTGCGCGTACGAGCCGATCTCGAGGCTCGTCCCGTCCTGGCGCTCGTACATGAAGACGTCCATGTCCCGGACGATAGGGAACTCGATCGCGCGGGAGCTCTTCTCGAAGCGCGGCACCGGCCCGACGTCGATCATCTGGTGCACCATCGGCGTCAGCGGGATGTGCGCCCCTGCCATCGCGGCGAGGAGCGGGCTCCAGACTCCGCACGCGATCACGACCGTCTCCGCCTCGATCGTCCCCTTCGACGTCTCGACGCGGCGGATGCGGCCGCCCTCGACGTCCATCCGGAGCACCTCGGTGTTCGGGAGGACGGTGAGGCCACCCGACGCGATCCCCTGCTCGCGCATGATCGTCCCCGCGCGCAGCGAGTCGACGACGCCGACGCCCGGCGTGTAGAAGCCGCCGAGGAGGATCGTCTCGTCGATGTAGGGCACGAGCTCCTTGATCTCGGCCGGCGTGACGAGCGACACCGGCTCGATGCCCCACGACTTTGCCGACGCCATCCGACGGCGGAGCTCCTCCATCCGCTCTTCCGTGCGCGCCACCTCGATCCCCCCGCACTCGGTGAAGACGCCCATCTCCTTGTACTGGCGGGTGCTCTCGACGGTGAGCTGGGTCATCTCCTTCGAGTGGTCGACCAGGAAGATGAAGTTCGACGCGTGGCCGGTCGAGCCGCCGGGGTTCGGGAGCGGGCCCGTGTCGAGCAGGACGACGTCCGTCCACCCGAGCCGGGTGAGGTGGTACGCGAGGCTGTTGCCGACGATTCCGCAGCCGATGACGACGGCGCGCGCTGCGGTGGGAGCGGGAGTGCTCATGATCTCCGTCCGGGTTGATATATCAGTCCGCGGCGAATCTACACGAGGGCGTCACAGGACTGCGCGCATCGCGTGCTCGAAGCCGACGATGTGCCGGCGCATGACCTCCTCCGCGCGGTCGGCGTCGCCGTCGCGAATCGCCTCGAGGATCTCGTGGTGCTCCCGCACGGCGCGGTCAAGGCGCTCGACGCGGTCGAGCGCGAGGAACCAGATGCGAAGCGTCAGGACGTAGTACTCCTCGAGCGTCGCCTCGAGGAACGGGTTGTGCGTGCAGCGGTAGAGGTGACGGTGGATTCGCTGGTCGAGGTCGATCAGGCCACGCTCGTCCGTCTTGTCCGCGAGCGGGATTCCGCCGGGCGGAACCCCGCCGCTCGATCCGCGCCTCGGGCGGGGCACATCCGTGAAGGCGCCCGCTGCGCGGTCGCGGGGAGCACTGTCCGCATGCGTTTCGACACCGCCCGCGAGCTCGGCGAGCAGCGCCTCGGTCGCCGCGAGGTCTTCGCCGTTGCGCCGCTCGGCGGCGAGCCGCGCGGCCTGGCTCTCGAGCACGCGCCGCACCTCGGAGAGCCCGGCGATGTCCCCGACGTCGACCGTGGAGACGAAGATCCCCCGGCGCGGGAAGACCTCGACGAGCTGCTCCCGGGCGAGGTCGCGCAGCGCCTCGCGGACGGGGGTTCGCCCGACGCCCAGCCGTTCCATCAGATCCCGCTCGCTGACGACCGACCCCGGGGCGAGGTCGAGCGTCACGATCCACTCCCGGATCGCGTAGTAGGCACGGTCGGCGAGCGACTGCTCGTCTCCGAGACGGGGCTGGTTGATGTGAAGGGTCGGCGTCGCCATCGCGCGGACAAGTGTCCTCCCCGCTCGAAGCGGGGAGGACACCGACTGTTCCTCAGCTCACTTGCCGAGCCAGGCCTTCACCTTGGCGGGGTTGGCCTTGACCCACTGCTCGGCCGCCTTCTCCGGGTCCATGTGCTTGCCGGCGATCAGGTTGGCGACGAAGTTCTGGTCGTCCGCCGTCCACTTCCACCGCTTGACCACGCCGACGGCCGGCGAGCCCGATTTCGCGAACTTCGACGTGATCACCTTGTCGATGATCGTCTGCCCGTACGCGCACTTGTAGATGCTCCAGTCGTTGCCGAGCTTCGGGTTGTACGAGTCGACGCACGTCTTGCTGCGCGGCGGCAGCCTGATCTCGGACAGCTGGTACGCGGTGTTCAGGTACTGCGGCGTGTACCAGTAGAAGAGGATCGGCTTCTTCTGCTTGTACGCCTGGCTCCACCGGGCGACCTGCGCCGGCTCGGCGCCGACCGAGACGAACTTGAGGTTGAGGCCGAGCTGCTTGATCAGCTGCTGGTCCTTCTGGACGTACGACGGGTCGCCGCCGAGGAACATGCCCTGTGACCCCGACTCCGGGCTCTTGAAGATGCTCTCCTTGCCCTTCAGGCCTTGCCACGTCTTGAGCTGCGGGTACTGCTTCATCAGGTACGTCGGGACGAACCAGCCGATGTGGCCGATCACGCCGTTCGAGCCGAGGTTGATCAGCGCACCGCTCTTGACGTACTTCTGGTTGACCTTGAGCAGGATGTTGTTCCAGTCCTCGAGCAGCACGTCGACCTTGCCGTCGGCCATCGCCTGGAACAGCGGCGTGCTCTCGGGGAGCTTCTCGATGTTGACCTTGCACCCGAGGTTCTTCTCGAGGACGTACTTGACGACGTAGACGTTCGCCGTCGCGCCGGCCCATGCGTTCTCGTCCATCGTCACCGTGCCGCAGCTCGCCGCGCCGCTGCGGCCGAATGCGCTCGCCGAGACCCCCAGCGCGCCGACGACGACCAACACCAGCGCCGCGAGGGCGAGGCGCACCGGTCGTGCTCTCCTGTTCGACATCGGACCTCCTTCGTACTTCGGTTGCGTGGAGCGGCCGAACGGTCGGCGCCGCCCTCCCGACTGTGACGTCACGGTTCGTCTCCCAGTTGCGCCCGGCGTACGCCGCGCGTGACGCGGTCGAGCGTGATTCCGAGGGCGAGGATCGCGACGGAGGCGAGGACGCCCAGGCCGAAGTCCGAGCGCGCGAGCCCCTGCGCGACCTCGTACCCGAGGCCCGGCGAGCCGACGAGGCCGCCGATCACGACGACGGCGAGCACCATGATGATCCCCTGGTTGACGCCGAGCATGATCGCGTCCTGCGCGAGCGGCAGCTTCACCTTCCTGAGCACCTGCGCACGGGTTGCTCCGAACGACGCGGCCGCCTCGACGGCGTTCGCCTCGACGTTCCGGACGCCGTTCTCGACGAGGCGCGCAACGACGGGGAAGGCGTAGAGGACGCCGGCGATCACGCCGGGCACGACCGACACCGGCATCAGGTAGATGAGCGGGATCAGGTAGACGAGCTGCGGCAGCGTCTGCAGCACGTCGTTCACGGGCCGCAGCACCTTCGAGAACGTCCTGCTCTCCGCCGCCCAGATCCCGAGGCCGAGACCGATCGCCACCGTCAGCACCGTCGCCACGAGAACCTGCGACGCCGTGTCCATCGCGGAGGTCCACTCGCCGATCACGCCGATCAGGCCGAGCATCAGGAACGTCGTGATCGCTGAGCGCCGCCCGCTCACAACGAGTGAGATGAGCGTGATCCCGACAAGGGTCACCGGCCACGGCGTCTCGACGAGGAAGTTGCGGAACGGCACGAGGCCGTACTGGACGATGTGGTCGCCGATCCAGCTCGTGATCCGGAACAGGAACGTGTCCGGGTTCTGGACGTAGTCGAGCACCGACTGGATCCGGGCGAGCAGCCAGTCGCGCGCCGTCGTGCGCGAGTAGTCGGCTCCGACGCCCGCGAGACGAGCCACCGCGACGACCACGACGATGGCGGCCGCCGTCGCGATGGATGCCAGGCGCAGCCGGCGGCGAAGGTCGTCGGTCAGGTGCCGGCGGGCCGGGTTCGTCCGCTCGGCGACCGCCTCCGTGACGCGGTCGAGGGCCATCGCCATGACGACGATCACGAGCCCGGCGAGCAGCGCGAGCGCCGGGTAGGAGTTGAGGCCGCTCGTCACGACGTCGCCGAGGCCCTTCCCGCCGATCAGCCCCGCGATCACGACCATCGAGAGCGCGAAGAGGATCGTCTGGTTGACCGAGAGAAGCAGCATCCGCCGCGCGAGCGGGAGCCGCACCTTGGCGAGCGTCTGCGACGGCGTCGAGCCCATCGCGACGGCCGCCTCGACGGTGTTCGCCGGCACCCCGCGGATACCGAGCGCCGTGATTCGGATCGCGGGCGGGATCGCGTAGATCATCGTCGTGATCACCGCCGCGCCCGGCCCGACGGAGAAGAGGATCACGACGGGCATGAGATAGGCGAAGGCGGGGATGATCTGCATCGCGTCCAGCACGGGGGTGACGCCGCGCTCGAACCGGTGCGAGAGACCGGCGGCGACGCCGAGCGGGATCCCGACCGCGAGCGAGAGGCCGACCGCCGCGAGCATCAGCGCGAGGGTCTGCATGCTCTCGAGCCAGAGGCCGCTCGCCGCGAAGGTCGCGAAGGCGGCGAGCGCCCACAGGGCTGCGCGCGCTCCCCCGAAGCGGAGCGAGACGAGGACGCCGGCGACGCTC
Source organism: Gaiella sp. (assembly GCA_036265415.1). Taxonomy (GTDB): domain Bacteria; phylum Actinomycetota; class Thermoleophilia; order Gaiellales; family Gaiellaceae; genus Gaiella. The sequence goes on along the minus strand of DATAPC010000041.1, from coordinate 10,417 downwards.
ACGCCGACCCAGGTCATCCAGCCGAGGAAGCTCGTGAACCAGGTGACGAGGTTGTCGAGGAAGTCGGCGAAGCCGTTGAACGCGCGGATCACCGCGCTCGGGCTCTCCGCGTTGCGCTGGTCGACGAGCCAGGTCTGGAAGTCGTTCAGGTGCGTGGGCAGCGTGTTCCACGTGAGCGCGGCTGGCCACGGGTACTCCGCCTTCAGCGCGAAGTAGCAGACGAGCATCACGCCGACGATCGCCGCGGACAGCGTCACGCGGCTCCGCCACCAGGGGCGGTGCTCGACGATGAGCGACGGGGTGGTCGTCGGGGCGGCGGTCTCGGCGACGACGGACATCTCTCTAGCCGCCCTCGCCGGCGATCGCCTCGAGCGCCGCCGTCCGGTCGACGACGCCGACGACGCGGTCTCCGTCCACCGCGACCACCGGGCGCTCGCTGCCTGCAAGCGCCGGCACCGCGTCGCGCACGACGCACCCCACGTCGAGCCGCGGCCCGTCCAGGATCTCGTCCGGCTCGGGGTCGCGCATGATCCAGCGCAGGGTCAGGACGTGGCTGCGCGGCACGTCGCGGACGAAGTTCTCGACGTACTCGTCGGCCGGCGAGCCGACGACCTCTTCGGGCGTCCCGAGCTGGACGATGGCGCCGTCGCGCATGATCGCGATGCGGTCGCCGAGCCGGAGCGCCTCCGGCAGGTCGTGGGTGATGAACACCATCGTCTGGCCCGTCTCCTCCTGCAGGCGGCAGACCTCGTCCTGCATGTCGCGACGGATCAACGGATCGAGCGCGCTGAACGGCTCGTCGTAGAGCATCACCGCGGGATTCGTCGCGAACGCGCGCGCGACGCCGACCCGCTGCTGCATGCCGCCCGAGAGCTGATCCGGGAACTGCTTCTCGACCTCCTCGAGCCCCACGAGCTCGAGCAGCTCGCGCGCCCGGGAGAGGCGCTCGTCCTTCGCCATCCCGCGGATCTCGAGCCCGAACGCGACGTTGTCGATCACGCGCCGGTGCGCCAGGAGGCCGAAGTGCTGGAAGACCATCGAGACGGAGTGGCGGCGAAGCTCGCGGAGCTCCCCGGGGCTCGCCGCGGTCACGTCGCGGCCCGCGATGCGGATCGTCCCGGCCGTCGGCTCGATCAGCCGAATGAGCGTGCGAACGAGCGTCGACTTGCCGGAGCCGGAGAGGCCCATGACGACGAAGACCTCACCGGGCCAGACCTCGAACGACACGTCACGGACGGCTGCGACGCAGCCCGTCCGTTCCCGCAGCTCCGACCTGCTCAGCTCTGCGTCCGACGTCCCGATGATGCGGTCCGCCTTCGGCCCGAAGATCTTCCAGATCCCCGACGCCGAGATGAGGGGCTCGCCGACACGGCCGTTGCCGGTCACGCGGCTGATATATCAACCTGCGGCGCTCGTGTCCACATACGCACGAGGCACGCGCGGGACGTCGCGCTTGACCGCCCTTCCGCCCGAGCGGGATACTCGGGCGTCCGGTCCGGCGACGAGGAGGATGTGCGGTGGCGTTCGAGGAGCTGACGACGAGGCACGCCCAGGTGTGGAGCTCGGCCCCGTTCGAGCGGATCGCCGAGATCATCACGGAGATGCACGTCGAGCTCGTGGAGCGCCTTGCGCCCGAGCCGGGCGAGCACTGGCTCGATCTCGGCTGCGGCACCGGCGACGTCGCGTTCCACGCCGCACGCGCAGGCGCGATCGTGACCGGTTCGGATCTCTCGCCGGCGCTGATCGAGACCGCGCAGCGTCAGGCGAGCGAGCTCGGGCTCGACCTCACGCTCGAGGTCGCCGACTGTCAGGCGCTCCACTATCCCGATGCGTCGTTCGACGTCGTCTCGTCGTCGGTCGGCGTCATCTTCGCGCCCGATCACGCGCGGGTCGCCGCCGAGCTGGCGCGGGTCTGCAAGCCGGGCGGCCGGCTGGGCATCACCGCGTGGCGCCGCGACAGCGGCGTCGGCGACATCTTCACCGGGATGGCGAAGTTCATGCCGCCACCGCCCGAGGGCGCCGGCTCGCCGTTCCAGTGGGCCGACGAGGCGTACGTCGAGAAGATGCTCGGCAACGCGTTCGAGCTCACGTTCGAGGAGCTCGACACGCGTCACGACCATCACGACCCCGCAGAGATGTGGGAGCTCTTCCGGTCGAGCTACGGCCCGTCGCACGTCCTCTGGAGCTCCCTCGACGAGGGCGGCCGGCGGGAGCTCGACGAGACCATGACCGCGGTCTTCGAGCAGCACCGCGACGGGGACACGATCAGCATGGAGCGCCGCTACATCGTCGTGACGGGCGTGAAGAAGGCGTAGCGCCTCGACGGGGCGCGGGCGCGCCGCCCGCGCTAGGCGACGTCGAAGCGGATGCCCTGGGCGAGCGGGAGCTCGTCCGTGTAGTTCACCGTCGCCGTCTGGCGGCGCATGTACGCCCGCCAGGCGTCCGAGCCGGACTCGCGACCGCCGCCGGTCTCCTTCTCACCGCCGAAGGCGCCACCGATCTCGGCCCCGCTCGGGCCGATGTTGACGTTGGCGATACCGCAGTCCGAGCCCGCGACCGCGAGGAACCGCTCGGCCTCGCGGAGGTCGGTCGTGAAGATCGACGAGGCGAGCCCGTGCGGCACGCCGTTCTGCGCGGCCACCGCCTCGTCGAGCTCCCGGTATGTGAGGACGTAGAGGATCGGGGCGAACGTCTCCTGGCGGACGACGTCCGTCTGTGACGGCATCCGTACGATCGTGGGCTCCGCGTACCAGGCATCGGGCCAGCGGTCGGCGTGCGCTCGGCCCCCGCCGACGATCACCTCGCCTCCCTCCTCCCGCGCCTGCCCGAGCGCAGCCTCCATGCGGCCGAACGCCTCTCCGGTGACGAGCGGTCCGACGAGCGTTCCCTCCTCCCGCGGGTCGCCGATCGGCACCGAGCGATACGCGCCCGTCAGCCGCTCGAGGAGCTCGTCGGCCACCGACTCGTGCACGATGAGCCGCCGCAGGGAGGTGCAGCGCTGTCCCGCGGTTCCGACGGCCGCGAACAGCACCGCGCGGACGACGAGGTCGAGGTCGGCGCTCGGGGCGACGATCGCCGCGTTGTTGCCGCCGAGCTCGAGCAGCGATCTCCCGAGGCGGGCGGCGATGCGCGGCGCGATGGCCTTGCCCATGGCCGTCGACCCGGTCGCGGAGACGAGCGGGATGCGCTCGTCGTCGGTGAGCTGCACGGCGCGGTCGGCGCCGCCGACGACCAGCTCGAAGAGGCCGTCGGGGGCGTCGCCGAAGCGGTCGGCCGCGCGACGGAGCAGCGAGGTCGTCGCGATCGCCGTGAGCGGCGTCCGCTCCGACGGCTTCCAGACCACGGGGTCGCCGCACGCGAGCGCGAGCGCCGCGTTCCAGCTCCAGACGGCGACGGGGAAGTTGAAGGCGCTGATCACCGCGACCGGCCCGAGGGGATGCCAGCTCTCGGTGAGGCGGTGCCCGGGTCGCTCGGAGGCGATCGACTTCCCGTAGAGCTGCCGCGAGAGACCCACCGCGAAGTCGCAGATGTCGATCATCTCCTGCACCTCGCCGAGGCCTTCCTGCGCGATCTTCCCCACCTCGAGGGTGACGAGCGCGCCGAGGGCGTCCTTCTCGCGGCGCAGCTCCTCGCCGAGCAGCCGGACGAGCTCGCCGCGGGCCGGCGCGGGGACGTCGCGCCACGCCTCGAACGCCGCGACGGCGCGGCCGACGGCGGCGAACGTCTCCGCCTCGCTCGCGCGAGCGACGCGCCCGATCTCCTCGCCGGTGATCGGCGTGCGAACGACGAGGTCGCCTTCCGTCACGAGCGCGGGATCGACGCCCAGCCGGTCGAGCAGCTCGCCCGCGGAGGTGGACGTGCCGAGAGTCGCCATCGGCGTCAGTGTAGGTGCGGCCGTCCGTGCAGCGGCGTCGCTCGAGCCACGCCGGAGCGCGCTACACGGTCGCGAGCTCGGGAACCAGTCGCCCGGTCTCGTCGAAGCGGGCGTTCCACTGCGCGTACGCAGGCTCGACCTCGTCGAGGTCGTGGCCCCGGTCGGCGATCCGGACGGGCTGGGCCGCGTCGGGTGTGACGCGGTACTGGTACCACGTGATGTCCCAGGCGAACGTGAGCACGGTCTCCGCGTTGACGCCCGCCAGCGGGACGATCGAGACCTTCGGCTCGCCGAGGCTCTTCGCGACGCCGGCCACGGTGCGCCGGAAGTCGGACTGGTTGAAGAGGTCGGCTGCCTCGACCAGCGTGAGCTCGTCGTCCGAGAGGCGGCGGAGGATCGGCTCGGAGACGACCGGCTCGGCGTCCTCCTCACGCCCGCCGAGCAGCGCCTGCCACAGCGTCTTCTGACGCCGCCGGCGCGGCTGCTGCTGGAGCGCCGGCGACACCGCGTGCCCCTCGCGCACCCAGCCGTGTTCCAGCGCGATCTCGCTGCAGAGCGTGCAGACGTCGACGAAGTCGTGACCGTCGGGGGAGTAGCGGAGCGTCTGCTCGCCCATGAGCAGCGTCCGCTCGCAGACCGCGCAGACGCGCGTGACGTTGGCTTTCGTGACCCGCATCGCAGCGGCCACTATAGCCCCGCGCCGGGGAATCCACAGTTGTGGACAACCCGTCGGTGTCCGGCCCCAGGTCGGACACCCGCCGTCTGGGTCTACGCCGTCGCCGCGTCCCGGGCCTTCTTCGTCTCGTCGACGATCCGCTGCGCGACGTGCGTCGGCACCTGCTCGTACCGCAGCAGGTGCATCGCGTAGTCGCCGCGGCCACCCGTCATCGACGTGAGCGATTGGGAATAGGTGAGCAGCTCCGCCATCGGCACCTCGGCCTTGATCGTCGTCATCCCCGCCGCAGGCTCCATCCCGTTGAGTCGCCCGCGGCGCGAGTTGAGGTCGCCGTTGACGGCACCGACCGCCTCGTCGGGAACCGTCACCTCGAGCTCCATGATCGGCTCGAGGAGGACCGGGTCGGCCTTCGCGTACGCCTCCTTGAACGCCATCGACCCGGCGATCTTGAACGCCATCTCCGACGAGTCGACGTTGTGGTACTGGCCGTCGACGAGCTCCACGCGCACACCCTGGATCGGAGCGCCGGCGAGCTCGCCGTGCTGCATCGCCTCCTGGATTCCCTTGTCGACCGCGGGCCGGTAGCTCTGCGGAATCACGCCGCCGACGATCTTGTCGACGAACTCGTATCCCTCGTGCCCCTCGATCGGCTGCAAGACGATTTCGCAGTCGCCGAACTGGCCGCGGCCGCCGGTCTGTTTCTTGTAGCGGTGCCGCGCACGCGACTCCGAGCGAATCGTCTCGAGGTACGGGACGCGCGGCTGGTGCAGCTCGACGTCGACGCCGAACCGCCGCTTCGCCCGATCGAGCGCGACCTCGACGTGCATCTGGCTCATCCCCGCGAGGATCTCCTCCCCGGTCTGCTGGTCGCGGCGCAGCCGCAGCGTCGGATCCTCCTCCGCCAGGCGCTTGATCGCGGTGGCGACCTTCTCCTCCTCGCCCTTGATCTTCGGCGTGACGGCGAAGCTCATCACCGGCTCGGGGAAGCCGAACGCCGGTGGCTCGACCGCGACCTCCTTGTCGGTGAGCAGGTCGCCGGTCTGGACGTTCTTGAGCTTCGCGACCGCGCCGAGGTCACCCTCGCCGAACTCCCTCGCGGGCGTCGTCGTCTTCCCCTGGAGGTAGAGGAGCGAGCCCATGCGCTCCTTGGAGTGCTCGCGGTGGTCGACGAGCGTCGTCTCCGTGGTGACCTCGCCCTGCAGCACGCGGAAGAGGTTGATCTTCCCGGCGAACGGGTCGGCCACGGTCTTGAAGACGAACGCGGCGGTCGACGCGCCCTCCACCTCGAACGGCGCGCCCCGCTTCCCCGGCGACGCCACGCCCTCGACGAGGAGGTCGAGCAGTGCGTGCGTGCCGAGGTTCTTCGTGGCGACCGAGCAGCCGACAGGGAAGAGCTCGCCGCGGGTGACGCCGAGCTTCAGCGCGTCGGCGACGTCGTGCGGGTCGAGCTCCTCGCCCTCCAGGTACCGCTCCATGAGCGCCTCGTCGATCTGCACGACCTCGTCGAGCAGTTTCTCTCGGTACTCCTGCGCGAGGTCGGACATCGAGTCCGGGATCGCGACCGGATCGCCCTCCTTCTGCCCCTCCGGGTTCATGTACGCGCACATGTGGAGGACGTCGACGATCCCCTCGAGCTCGTGCTCCGCGCCGATCGGGATGTGCACGGCGACGCACTTCGAGGAGAACTGCTCCTGGATCTGCCCCAGCGTGCGAAAGAAGTCCGCCCGCTCGCGGTCGAGCATGTTGACGACGAGCACCCGCGCGAGGCCGAGCTCCTCCGCGAGCTTCTTGACGCGGGCGGTCCCCACCTCGAACCCCATCACGCCCGAGACGACGACGAGCGCGCCCTCGACGACACGAAGCGCGCAGCGCGCCTCGCCCTGGAACGACGGATCGCCGGGGCAGTCGAGGAGGTTGATCTTCCGCCCCTGCCACTCGGTGTGCGTGAGCGAGAGCGAGATCGAGACGGCGCGCCGCTGCTCGTCCTCGTCGGAGTCCGAGACCGTGGTGCCGGCGTCGATCGTCCCGAGCCGGTTGACCTCGCCGGTCTGGTAGAGGAGCGCCTCGACGAGGGACGTCTTTCCCGTCCCGCGGTGCCCGACGACGGCGACGTTCCGGATCTTCCCTGGCTCGGTTGCGGCCATCTGCGCGCGCTCCTCCTGGTTCCGTGGGTGCAGCGGCAATGGTAGTCCCGGCCGGGGCCGCGGCTACGGAGAGGTGTCGAGCGCCGCGAGGTCGCGGCGGTACCGCTCGGCGAAACGGTGGAACCCGCGTGCGACATTCACCTCCGACCACATGTCGATCGTCTCGGCCTTCGCCGCCGCTCGCTCCATCAGCGGCCACGCCTCCCCCTTTCTGACCCAGGAGCGCGCGAGCGTAGCCCTCAGCCAGATCGAGCGTGAGCTGGTCGGCGACGTCGCGGAGGCACAGCAGCCAGAGACGCGCCGCAGGCGGGGCAGAAGACGAAGTCGTCGGGGCTGTCGCGCCCGCACGTCGCGCAGACGGCCACGGCGCGAGTCTACGGCGGTCGCAGGAGCGCGTTAACGATCTCCGAACCAGGCAGGAGTAGGTTCCAGGCCGCCCGGGGTAGCCCCGCGCAGGTGCCACTCGTGCAGGACGTCGACCACATCGTCGCCAACCGGTATCGGCTCCGCGAGCAGCTGGGGCGCGGCGGCATGGGCGTCGTCTGGCGCGCCCACGACGAGCGGCTCGGCCGCGAGGTCGCCCTCAAGGTGCTTCACCCGTGGGTCGCGGACGACCCCGAGCTGCGCGAGCGGTTCGAGCGCGAGGCGGCAGCGCTGGCACGGCTCGAGCACCCGAACGTCGTCCGCCTGTACGACGTCCTCGAGAACGACGGTCAGACCGTGCTCGTGATGGAGCTCGTCGAGGGCGAAGCACTCGACACGATCATCCGCGGGCGGGCGCTCGCGTGGGACGAGGCGCGGAGATACTGCGCGCCGGTCGCGGCCGCGCTCTCGCACGCGCATGCGCGCGGCGTCGTCCACCGCGACCTGACCCCTGCGAACGTCCTCGTCGAGCGCGGCACCGGCCGCGTCGTCGTCACCGACTTCGGCCTCGCGCGACTCGCACGGTCGTCCCGCACCGCCCCCATCTCCGGGGTCCTCGCGGGCACGCCCGAGTACTGGGCGCCCGAGCAGGCCGCCGGCGGCTCGACCGGTCCGGCGACCGATCTCTACGCGCTCGGCTGCGTGCTCTTCCGCCTGCTGGCGGGACGGATGCCGTTCGAAGGCGAGGACCGACTCGCAACCGGACTCCGTCGGGCCCACGAGGCGGCCCCGTCGCTGGCCGTCGCCGCGCCGGCTGCCCCCGCGGAGGCCGTGCAGTTCGTCGACCGCCTCCTCGAGCGCCGACCGGAGGACCGGGGAGACGCCGTCGAGGCCGCGGTTGCGCTCGGTGCGCACCCCGCGTCGCTACCCGGAGCGCGCCCGGCAGCGCGGGCCGACGCCGCCGACGCGTCGTCTGTAGCAGCGACGCTCGTCACGCGGGTGCTGCGGGATCCGGCGACGATCGTCCAGGCGTCGGCCACGCTCGCGCGCGCGCCGGCGGCCGTCGTGAGCCAGGTCCGGTCGCATACGGCGCTCCATCGCGGCAGGCTCGTGGCGGCAGTCTCGGCACTCGTCGTCGCGGTCGGGCTCGCCGGCGGCGGCGTCTACGCCATCGCCGGCGACGACCCGTCGGGCGTGAGCGCGCCCGACGTCGTCGGGCTGCGCGTCAAGGGTGCGACGGCGGAGGTGGCGAAGCGCGCGAAGGGCGACGGCGTCCCCGTTCCGAAGGTGAAGGTCGTCGACCGCTCGTACTCCGAGTCGGCTCCGGCGGGCGCGATCATCGCCCAGGACCCGCCGGAGGGAAAGCGGATCCCGGAGAACGGCGCGCTCCTCGTCTCGGTGAGCAAGGGCAGCGCCTACGCCGACGTCCCGTCGGTGGCAGGGCTCGAGGGTGCGGCCGCATTCACACTGCTCGAGCGGAACGGCTACACACCCTCGCGACGGTACGCGCCCTCGACCGAGATCGAGGCGTGGCACGCCGTCCAGACCGACCCGGAGGCCGGGAAGCGCGTGAAGCGCCCGGCACACGTGCAGCTCGTCGTCTCCACCGGGCCGCCGAAGCGACCGGTGCCGAGCCTCGACGGGCTCGACGCCGAGACTGCCGCCGAGGCGCTGCGCAACGCCGGATTCTCGCCGGTCGTCGACGAGCAGCCGGAGACGACCGTCGCTCCGGGCACCATCCTCCGCGTCTCGCCGACCGCCGGCTCTCGGACGCCGATCGGCTCGCGCGTCACGATCGTGGTCGCGCGCGAGCCGCGCTGGGCGACGGAGTCGCAGGTCGAGTCGACGGAGGACGCGTCCGCGCAGACGATGTCGATCCCTGCCGGAGGACGGCTCGTCCTCACCACGGAGGACACGTCGCCGCTCGGCCTCTGGGGCGGCAAGCTCGATGTCGAGTGGTCGGGCGACGAGGAGGGCCGCACGGAGCTCAGTGCAGGCGAGTCGGTGATCCTGGCGGATGTCTCCGACCGCGACCGCACCGTGACCGTCGGCATCGACGTAAAGGGCGCCACCCACTGGCGCCTCGCCGTCGAGGTGCAGAAGTAGGCCGGGCTACGCGTCGGCGGTCTGGCGCACGCCGCCCGACAGCCGGGCCTTGAGGCGGAGCACGGCCTTCGTGTGGAGCTGCGAGACGCGCGACTCGGTCACGCCGAGCACCTCGCCGATCTCGCGGAGGGTGAGCTCCTCGTAGTAGTAGAGCGTGACGACGAGCTTCTCGCGCTCGGGCAGCCGCGCGATCGCCTCGGCGAGCGCCTCGTTGAGCTCGGTCTGCTCCAGCGAGAACTCCGGGTCGGCGCCGGCCGGATCCTCGATCGTGTCGATGAGCGCGACCTGGTCGCCGCCGCCCTGCGGGCTCCACAGCTCGTCGAGGGCGGCCATGGACGACCGCGAGATGTCGGACAGGCTCTTCTCGAGCTCGTCCTCGGAGATGCCGACCTTGGCGGCGATCTCCGCGTCGGTCGGCGCGCGCATCAGGCTCCGCTCCAGATCGACGATCGCGCGCTCGATCTCGCGTGCGCGCGCCCGCACCGAGCGGGGCACCCAGTCGAGCGAGCGGAGCTCGTCGATGATCGCTCCCTTGATGCGGGCGATCGCGTACGTCTCGAACTTGATCTCCCGGGCCGGATCGAACCGCTCGATCGCCCCGATCAGCCCGAGCAGGCCGTACGAGACGAGATCCTGCTCGTCGACATGCGACGGGAGGCTCGAGCCGAGACGTCCTGCGACGAACTTGACGAGCGGCGCGTACGTGAGGATCAGACGGTCGCGAACCGCCTGGTCACGCGTGGCCCGGTAGTCCTGCCACAGCGCCTGCGTGTCCCCCCCGGAGACGGTGCTCATCCGTCACGAAGGGTCGGTCGGGAAAGGGGTGCCGCGGCCACCAGAGGAGAATACGACGTGCGTCTGCTGTCTCATCTATCGATGGGCCAGATTCCCCCGTCAGCTTGGCCAGACTCTGCGCGCCAGATCCCCCATCCAGAGGGCGATCGCGCCCGCCCCGAGCGCGACGACCCACGCGCGGCCGCCGGATGCGGCCGCCCAGACGGCGACGAGCGCGAGCGACACCGCGATGATGGCGAAGAGCCCGGCGAGGGCATAGCGCTGCATCGTCGCGAGACAGTCTCACACCACGTCGGGGGTACACTCCCCACGCAGCCCAGGGGCGTGGCGCAATTGGTAGCGCACCGGTCTCCAAAACCGGGGGTTGCAGGTTCGAGTCCTGCCGCCCCTGCTGGGTTCTCCCTGCTAAATGGCCGTTTCTGGCGTCGGGGTAGGCTGGGTTTCTACCCCACTCTCTAC
>DATAPC010000040.1:0-1806 GCA_036265415.1 Gaiella sp. | reverse complement strand
GCCGGGTGCCTGCACGGCCTCCGGGCGACGACGCAAGCGGAATGGAGCCGCTCCACGGCCGAAACATGACCGTCGCAGTCCTGGACGCGCGCGAGCACAACACCGTGTTCCTCGGCGACGACCGCTACTTCGTGCTCGAGGACGAGGGCCGGCTCTTCCTCGTCCACGACAAGTGCCCGCACCGCGGCGGGCCGCTGAGCCTCGGGCGGCGGACGCCCGACGACAAGCGCGTCGTCTGCCCGTGGCACGGGAGCCGGATCACGTGCGCGTACCTGCGGAAGACCTCGGTGCCGATGGTCCGTCGCGGCACCGAGATCACCGCGTACCTACCTAACGGCAACGGCGCGCACCCGGTGTTCCTCGCGAACCGACGTATCCTCGCGAACTACCAGGGGGTGGAGCAGTGACGGCACAGGCGCAGGCGGCGCCCGGAGCGGAGACGGCGGTCGCGTCGCCGGTCTCGGCGCACAACGAGTGGGATCCGCTCGAAGAGGTCATCGTCGGGACGATCGACGGCGCGGCGATCCCGCCGTGGCACGTCTCGCTGCAGGCGACCATGCCGGCCGAGTCGTGGCCGCTCTTCCGGGAGCGCGGCGGCTCGCAGTGGCCGCCCGACGAGCTGAAGCGCGCCGCCGAGGAGCTCGACGGGTTCGCCGAGCTGCTCGAGTCGGACGGCGTGACCGTGCGACGGCCAGATGCCCTCGACCACGGCCGCGAGTTCGGCACCCCCGACTGGCGAAGCTCGGGCGGCCCGTCGGCCGCGTTCCCTCGCGACGTCATGCTCGTCGTCGGCGACCGGATGATCGAGTCGGCGCTCGGCTGGCGGTCGTACTACTTCGCGATCCACGCCTTCCGCCCGATCGTCCTCGACTACTTCCGGCGCGGCGCCCGGTGGGTCGCGGCGCCGAGGCCGATGCTCCGCGACGAGCTCTTCCGCGAGGACGTGGACCCGGACGGCCACGAGTTCGAGCCGGTGGCAGGCGAGCTCGAACCGCTCCTCGACGCGGGCGACCTCATGCGCTGCGGGCGCGACCTGATCGTCCAGCGGAGCCACGTCACGAACCGCCTCGGGATCGAATGGCTGCACCGGCTTCTCGGCGACGAGTACCGGCTCCACGAGGTCGAGTTCGACGACTCGCACCCGATGCACGTGAACGCGACCTTCCTGCCGCTCGCGCCCGGGAAGGTGCTCGTCAACCCCGAGCGCGTGAAGCGCGTGCCGGAGCTCTTCGAGGGCTGGGACGTCCTCGTCCCGCCGGAGTCTGCGATCCCGCGCGACTGGCCGATGTACATGTGCAGCCGCTGGATCAGCCTGAACGTGCTCATGCTCGACGAGCGGCGCGTCATGGTCGAGGCGGGCGAGAAGCCGCTGATCGACGCGTTCGAGTCGTGGGGCTTCGAGCCGATCCCGTGCCCGTTCCGCTGGGTGAACACCTTCGGCGGGGGCTTCCACTGCGCGACCAGCGACGTCCGCCGCCGCGGACCGCTCGAGGACTACTTCGACTGATGGCCGCGACGGACGCCCAGGCTGCGCCGGCCCTCCAGCGCCTGATCACAGTCCCGCACGGGATCGCGCTCGCGGTGAGCATGGTGATCGGCTCCGGCCTGCTCGGGCTGCCCGGGATCGCCTTGTCGGAGGGGGGCATCCACGGCGCGGCGCTCGGCTGGGTGATCGTCGTCGCGTCGGTCGTGCCGCTGATCGCGATCTTCTCGCGGCTCGGCCTACGGTTCGCGTCGGCGGCGGGTCTGTCCCGCTACGCGGAGGTGGCGGCGGGCTCGTGGGCCGGCTCGGGCGTCAGCCTCGTC
>DATAPC010000039.1:0-9330 GCA_036265415.1 Gaiella sp. | reverse complement strand
CCCGTGGGGCCCCCCACGCCCATGCAGGGAGGAGGATTCGAACCTCCGAAGGCTGAGCCAGCGGGTTTACAGCCCGCCCCCTTTGGCCACTCGGGAATCCCTGCGGGGAACGCGATTGTAGCCGCGCTCCGGGGCGCCCTCCGTGCAGTGAGGAGGTCTGGGAGACTCGCCAGATGGAGGTCACCTCACTGGGCTTCCGCACCGATCTCACCGTGCTCGGGCTCGGCGGCAGCACGATCGAGCGGGACGAACGGCACGTCGTCGTGCGCACGCCCGGCAACCCGACCTACTGGTGGGGCAACTTCGTTCTCTTCGCCGATCCCGTCGGGCGCGGCGAGGTGGCCGAGCGGTTGGCGCTGTTCGCGCGGGCATTCCCCGGTGCCGCGCACGTCGCCTGGGGAGTCGACTCGACGGACGGGACCGCAGGGGACGAGGAGACGCTCGCCGCGGCCGGATTCGCAGTCAGCCGAGACGCCGTGTTGACGGCGGCGAGGCTGACGTCCCCGGAGCGCGCGGTCGACGCCGAGCTTCGTCCGCTGCGCGGCGACCCCGACTGGCGCCAGTCGCTCGAGCTGCACGTCGCGTGCTCGGATCCAGACGACGACGCCGTCACGGAGGAGTTCCTCGGCCGCCAGGTCGCGGCGGCGCGCGCGCTGGCGGAGCGCGGTCATGCGTCCTGGTTCGGCGCGTTCGACGGCGGCAGACTCCTCTCGTCGCTCGGGATCGTCCCCGACGGGAGGGGCCTCGCGCGCTTCCAGTCCGTCGAGACCCGTCCCGACGTGCGGCGGCGCGGTCTGGCGAGCGCGCTCGTCGATCACGCGGGGCAGCTCGCACTCCGCAGCGGTGCGCGCCAGCTCGTGATCGTCGCCGACCCCGGGTATCACGCGATCGGCATCTACCGCTCGCTCGGCTTCGGCGAGTCGGAGACGCAGGTGCGGCTGACCCGCAGGCCGCCCTCGACCGCCTCCTGAGGTTCCCTAGACTCGGCGGGGTGGAACGGTTCGACGTCCTCGTCGTCGGCGCCGGGCCGGCGGGCTCCTCGACGGCGATCCACCTCGGCCGCGCCGGTGCCCGGGTGCTGCTGGCCGACAAGGCGCGCTTCCCGCGTGACAAGCCCTGCGGCGGCGGCCTGACCGGGCGTGCCCTGAAGCGGATCCCGGTCGATCCGTCGCCCGTCGTCGAGCGCGACGTCGACCGCTTCGAGCTCCGTCTGCGCTACGGCTCCAGCTTCACGCGCGGCCACGACGAGCCCCTGATCAGGATGACGCAGCGGCGCCGCCTCGACGCGTTCCTCGTCGAGCATGCGGCCGAAGCCGGCGCCGTGGTGCGCGACGGCGTCCGAGTCGAGGGCCTGGAAGCCGGCGAGTCGCGGATCGCCGCGCGTGTCGGCGGCAGCGTCGTCGAGGCCGACGTGCTCGTCGGCGCCGACGGGGCGAACGGAGTGGTCGCCCGCACGGCCGGCCTTGGGGACGGAATCGTGCGCGGCGTGGCGCTGGAGGGGAACGTGCCGCTCGAGCGGCTAGGCGGCGATCTCGAACGGACGGCGGTGATCGAGCTGGCCGTCCTGCCCGGCGGTTATGGCTGGATCTTTCCGAAGGGCGACCACGCGAACCTGGGCGTCGGTGGGTGGGGAAGCGAAGGGCCGCGCCTTCGCGACCATCTCGCGCGGCTCGCGCGGGCCCACGGTCTGCCGTTCGATTCGCTAAGCGAGCTTCGCGGGCACCGGCTTCCGATGCGCCGGCTCGGCACGCCAGCCGCAACCGGACGCGTCCTGCTCGTCGGCGACGCGGCCGGCCTCGTCGACCCGCTGTCGGGCGACGGCATGTACGAGGCGTTCGTCTCGGCGCGCCTCGCCGCAGACGCGGTGGTCGCCGGGAACCTCGCGGGCTACACCGCCGCGCTCTCGGCGGCGCTCGATCGCCACGCCGCGGCGTCCTGGGCCGCGAAGCGGGCGTTCGACCGCTACCCGCGGACGGTCTTCACGGCGGCGCGGGCGCCCGGTGTGTTCAAGGTCGTGGCCGGCCTGCTCTGCGGAGACGTGGCCCATCCGGCCGACGCCCGCGGTGTCGCCCGCGGTCCGCTCAAGCTGATCGCCCGTCTCGCCGGCTGACCGACGTCACTCGTCGGCGAGCGCCTCGGCGAGGAGCGCCGTCGCGTACGCGTTCCACGCGAGGTCGGCGTCCGAGAGGAGCAGCGCCAGCGGCTCGTGCGCGCCGCGCAGGCCGGCGACCTCGTCTGCGAGTCCCTCGAGCCCCGCGCGGAGCTGCCGGCGCCGCTCGTCGGTGTCGAGGTCGTCGGCGAGGGCCGTGGCGGCACGTCCGAAGGGGTCGAGCGGGCGGTGCGGGTCGCCGCCGGCTGCGAGCAGAAGCTGGGCCCGCCGGATCGCCGCAGCGAGCTCGTCCTCGTCCAGCGTGACGCGGCGGCCTGCCAAGAAGCAGAGCATCGTCCACTGCTCCGTCGGCTCTGCCCGTTCGACCGAGCGGATCCAGTCGCGGATCGTCTCCCGCGCCATCGCAACGTTCTAGCCGAGCCGGGCGCGCCGCGGCGAATGTTTGGATTCCGTTCGCTCCCGATCAAGCGCACGCCGGGGCCGTCCGATATGTCAGGCATGGGTGGTGGACGTCTCGTCGGGGTGCTCGCTGCTGCAGTCGCGTCGCTGACGGTGGCGGGGCCGGCATCGGCGGCCGACCCGGCGCCGGAGCTCGCGGCGACGACCTCCGCCGTGCAGGCGAAGAACTGGGCCGCGCCGCAGATCGCGTCCGTCGTCCTCGCGGGCCTCATGGGGCCTGACGTCGCCTCGTTCCGCCCCGACGACGCGTTGACGCGCGCCGAGCTGCATGCCGCCATCGTCGCGCTCGGGAAGCCGCACCAGACGCCTCTCGACCCGACGCGGATCGTGACCATGCGCGAGCTCGACGCCCAGCTCGTCGCCGCGGCGGGCCTGCTCCCCGCGGCCCGCGCGATCCGGCTCGGGGCGAGGGCGGCGGACCTCGCGCCGATCGACATGCTCGGAACCGAGACCGTCGCACGACTGCTCGGCCTGCGAATCAACCACCCGCAGGGAAGCGAAAACCTTGAGCGCGCGCCGAGGCAGCCCGCGACGCGAGCGGAAGCCGCGTACTCGCTAGCGAAGCTGCGTACGCTCGATCCCGCGCGAGTCACCGCGATCCAGCAGCTCGTGGCGAGCTTCTCCGTCCCCGCGCTCACGGATCTGCAACGCGAGGTGCTCACCCGGGCGCTTCGCTTCGTCGGCTACCCCTACGTCTTCGCCGGGATGTCGGAGAAGACCCAGAAGCTGTGGAGCGCCACGGCCCCCGGCAACACGATCACCGTGCCCGGCGGCTTCGACTGCTCGGGGTTCGTCTGGCGGATCTACAAGCTCCAGCCGTTCGACGACGCACCGGCGCTCGCGGCCGTCCTCCGCGGGCGGACGTCGTACGCGATGAGCGGCGAGGTGGCGAAGCCGCTGCGGATCGATCCTGCGTCGCTCCAGCCTGCAGACGTCCTCTTCTTCGGCACCCACGGCCCCACGTCGAAGCCGTCGGAGGTCGGCCACATGGGGATCTACGTCGGGAACGGGTGGTTCGTCCACTCGTCGAGCGGCGGCGTGACGCTCCAGCCGCTCCAGGGCTGGTACGCGACGACGCTCGCATGGGCCCGTCGACCGTTGGCCGAGGCCGGCTTGGGATTCGCCGCCTGACGGAGGAGTCGTTCTCGCCCGATCGGGGTACATTCCTCGCGTGCGCTGGAAGAGGGTGCCCGGTCAGGGCGACATGGAGGATCGGCGCGGGCAGTCGACGGGACCGTTCAGCGGCGGGGGGATTCCCATCCCGATCGGGGCGGGCGGCGGCGGCCTCGGCCTGATCATCATCGTCGTCCTCGCGCTGCTGTTCGGCGGGAACATCGTCGGAGGCGGCGGCTCGAGCGGCCCGCTCGACCCGGGCGGCATCAACGAGACGGTTCCCCAGGCCGATCCGGGCTCGCAGCCCGGGACACAGACAGGCGCGACGAAGGATCAGGCCTTCGAGTTCGCGAAGTTCGTCAGCCAGGACGCGCAGAACATGTGGACGCAGATCTTCGAGCAGTCGGGCAAGACGTACACCCGGGCCCCGGTCGTGACGTTCACCTCCGGCACGGTGACCGGCTGCGGGCCCGCATCGTCGTCGACCGGGCCGTTCTACTGTCCCGTCGACCACAAGGTCTACCTCGACCTCTCGTTCTTCCGCGAGCTGTCGCAGCGCTTCGGCGCGCCCGGCGACTTCGCCTCCGCGTACGTGATCGCGCACGAGATCGGCCACCACATCCAGAGCGAGCTCGGCATCGAAGAGGACATCCGCCGCAAGCAGCAGGACGACCCGAGTCAGGCGAACCGGTACTCGGTGCAGCTCGAGCTGCAGGCCGACTGCTTCGCGGGCGTGTGGGCGCGGTCGACGTACGACCGCGGGATCCTCGACCCGGGCGACATCGACGAGGGCCTCAAGGCCGCGGCCGCGGTCGGGGACGATCGGCTCGGGGCGCGGAGCCGGGAGCAGTGGACGCACGGCTCGTCGGAGCTGCGGATGAAGTGGTTCCGCACTGGCTTCGACTCGGGCAAGCCGGGCGACTGCGACACGAGCAACGTCGACATCTGACGCCTGTCGGCGTGCGCCGCCGCGCCGTTCGGCGGCGGGCCCCGAACGGTGTCAGACACCGCTCGCTGTCAAGCCGTTCCGATGCGACATGTCCAGAACCGTGCGCCTGGCACCATTCCGTTGTGTGGAAGCACGGCGTGCCCTGGATTCGGCAGGTGTGAGGCGATCGGCACGAAGTCGGCACCGTTTCCCCTTGACAGAAATCGGTGTCTGACACCGTTTGCCCGGCCGACCGCGTGGGACCCTCACCGCGATACCCTCAGCGATGACGATTTCTCGAGAGGAGTGAGCGATGACTGAGCTTGCCGAGGCGCCGGTCGAAGGGCGCGACAACGCGGCCGCACGGATTCCCCACTGGATCGGCGGGAGGCGCGTCGAGGGGACGTCCGGCCGGAACGGTCCGGTCTACAACCCCGCGACGGGCGCGCAGACGGGCGCGGTCGACTTCGCGTCGATCGACGAGATCGACGCGGCCGTCCGGAACGCGGCCGAGGCCTGGGAGACGTGGCGCACGGTCTCGCTCGCGAAGCGCGCCGAGCTCTTCTTCCGCATCCGAGAGCTGTTCCACTGGCACCGCGAGGATCTCGCCAAGCTCCTCACCGCCGAGCACGGCAAGGTGCTGTCCGACGCGATGGGAGAGGTCGCGCGCGGGCTCGAGGTGATCGAGTACGCCTGCGGGATCCCGACGCTGGTCAAGGGCGAGTTCTCGGAGCAGGCCTCGACGGGGATCGACGTGTACTCGATCCGGCAGCCGCTCGGCGTCGTCGCGGGCATCACGCCGTTCAACTTCCCGGCAATGGTCCCGATGTGGAGGTGGGCGCCCGCGATCGCGTGCGGGAACTGCTTCCTCCTCAAGCCGTCCGAGAAGGACCCGTCGGCCTCGCTGCTCACGGCGGAGCTGCTGAAGGAGGCCGGCCTGCCCGACGGCGTCTTCAACGTCGTCCACGGCGACAAGGTCGCGGTCGACGCACTGCTCGAGCACCCCGGCATCTCGGCGGTCTCGTTCGTCGGCTCGACGCCCATCGCGCGCTACATCTACGAGACCGGGACGAAGCACGGCAAGCGCGTCCAGGCGCTCGGCGGCGCGAAGAACCACATGATCGTCCTGCCCGACGCCGACGTCGAGATGGCGGCCGACGCCGCGGTCTCGGCAGGCTACGGGTCGGCCGGGGAGCGCTGCATGGCCGTGTCGGTGCTCGTGGCGGTCGGGGACGTCGCCGACCCGCTCGTCGAGGCGATCAAGCAGCGGCTCCCGAAGGTGAAGGTCGGCGACGGCATGCAACCCGACTCCGAGATGGGCCCGCTCGTGACGCGCGCGCATCGCGACAAGGTGGCGTCGTACATCGCCTCCGGCTCCGACCAGGGCGCCACCATTGTCGCCGACGGCCGGGAGTCCGCGCCGGATGGCGACGGCTTCTTCCTCGGCGTCTCGCTGCTCGACAACGTGACGAGGGAGATGGACGCGTACCGCGACGAGATCTTCGGCCCCGTGCTCTCGGTCGTCCGGGCGGAGAGCTATGACGAGGCGATCGGCCTCGTCAACGACAACCCGTACGGGAACGGCGTCGCGCTCTTCACGCGGGACGGCGGTGTCGCGCGCCAGTTCCAGTTCGATGTCACGGCGGGCATGGTCGGTATCAACGTGCCGATCCCGGTCCCCGTCGCGTACTACTCGTTCGGTGGCTGGAAGGCGTCGCTCTTCGGGGACTCGCACGCGTACGGCCCCGAGTCGATCCACTTCTACACCCGGGGCAAGGTGGTGACGTCGCGCTGGCCCGACCCGGCGACGAGCAAGGTCGACCTCGGCTTCCCGCAGACGAGGTAGAGGAGATGACCGGGCCGACGACCGTTGACCGCCACGGCCCGGTACGTGCACAATCGACACCTGCCGGTCGGGGCGGACCTGCGGCGCCGCCCCGGCCGCTTTCCTCGTGACCCGGGTTCTCGTCGAGGGTTTCGAGCGCGACTCGGTCGTCCTTGCGCGGATGCTCGCGCGGGAAGGCCGTCGCGTGACGCTCGCGGCCGGCGGCGACGCCACACAGCAGGCGCTCGAGCTTCGCGCCGCGGGCGTCACGGTCCGTGCACGCGCTGCCCTCGACACGGAGCCCGGACAGTACGACGAGGCATTCCTCGACGTCTGGACGCCCGAGGTCGCGCCGCGCGTCTCCCTGCTGCGCGGGAGCGGCTGTGTCGTCCGCTGCCTCGGCGACGTCGTCCTCGAGCGCGCGACGGTGCCGACGATCGGCGTCACGGGGACCGCCGGCAAGACGACGACCGCTGCCTTCCTCACCTACCTCCTGCGGAGGGCCGGCGTCACGGTCCATGCGAGCACGACGGCCCGCGCCGCGAACCTCTGGCCGACCGCCGAGCTGCTGCCGCCGCCGAGCGACGGCGTCGTCGTGATGGAGCTGACGAGCTCGCATCTCTGCTTCACGACACGGAGCCCGGCGATCGCGGTGATCACGTGCTTCTGGCCCGACCATCTCGAGCTCCACGGCTCCCTCGAGCGCTACCGCGAGGCGAAGGCCGCCATCGTCGACCGGCAGGGCCCCGGCGACGCCGTCGTCGTGAACGAGAGCGACCCCGAGGCGGCCGCGATCGCGGAACGCTCGCCGGGCAGGAGATTCGGCTTTTCGACGACCGGCGAGGTCGAGGCCGGCGCCTTCGTGCGCCGCGCGGACGTCGTGCTGCGCGGCTCGTTCGGCGAGCGCTCGTTCCGCGTGCCGAAAGGCCTCGACGCGCCGCGCCTCCAGGCGCTGCTCGGCGCCGCCGCCGCGGCACTGGCGGCGGGCGCACTCCCCGACACGATGCTGCCACCGGAGTCCCCGCCGCACCGCGCGACGCACGTCGGTCGCCTCGGCGAGACGGAGCTCGTCGACGACGGGATGGCGGCGACTCCGTCGAAGACCGCCGCAGCGCTCGAGGGGTACGCCGACGGGTCGGTCGTCCTCGTCGCCGGCGGCGAGCTCGAGCACGACGGTCTCGCCGTCCACACCTCGCCCGAGGAGCGGGCGCTGCTCGAACGCGCCTGCACCCAGGCCGCCCGCGTCGCACGGGTGGTGGTCCTCTTCGGCCCGGCCACCGGGCGTCTCGCCCCATTCTTCGACCGCCGCAGGACAGTCCGCGCCGCGAACGTCGAGGACGCGATCGCCGTCGCCTCGGCGCACGCCGAAGGCGCCGGCGTCCTCGTCGTCTCGCCGATGTTCCCGCTCCCGCTCGCGGACCGCGAGCGGATCGCGCCCGCTCTCAAGGAAATCGCATCCGCCAGGAATAGCGTCTAGTCCCTCCGCGTTACTTGCTGTAACAACTATTATGTGCGCAACAATGCGCACCGACGCGGGAGGAAGCACAGTGAGCAGCACCATCGAGACCTCGGTCGTCCCGGCAGGCACCTGGACGCTCGATCCGACGCATTCGTCCGTCGGCTTCACGGTCGTCTACATGGGCGTCGCGCCGTTCCAGGGCGCGTTCCGCAGCTTCGACGCGAACCTCGACGGCGACGGCCTCCGCGGTACGGCGCGGGCCGCGAGCATCGACGTCGACAACGAGCAGCTCGCGGAGCATCTCGCGTCTCCCGACTTCTTCGACGTCGCGTCGTATCCCGAGCTCGGGTTCGAGGCCGGCGCGGCAAGGCGCGAGGGCGACACGGTGACGTTCGACGGCGTGCTCGAGGTGAAGGGCAACCGCGCGCCGATCAGGCTGACCGGCTCGATCACCGACCCTGTCTCCGATCCCTGGGGGAACAGCAAGCTCGCCCTCCGGCTCGCAGGCGCGGTCGACAAGAACGCGCTCGGGCTGACCTGGAACGCGCCGCTGCCCGAGGGAGGCTCGATGCTGGCCGACGAGGTCGACCTCGAGGCCACCCTCGTCTTCGTCCAGTCCGCCGGGAACGAGTCGTAGATGCGGATCCTCGGCCTCGCGGGCAGTCTCCGTGCCGGGTCCCTGAACGTGCAGCTTCTCCGCCTCGCGGCGGAGGAGCTGCCCGAGGGCGTCGAGCTCGACCTCTACGACGCCCTCGCCGAGATCCCGGCGTACGACCAGGATCTCGACGACCTCGTCCCCGACTCGGTCGCCGACCTGAAGGCGGCGATCGCGTCCGCCGACGCAGTCCTCGTCGCGACGCCCGAGTACAACGGCTCGGTTCCGGGCTTCCTGAAGAACGCGCTCGACTGGGTCTCCCGGCCGATCGCGGAGTCGCCGCTGCGGGGTACGCCCGTCGCGGTGATCGGTGCGAGCCCCGGCCAGTTCGGGGCGGTCTGGGCGCAGCGCGAGCTCAAGAAGGTGCTCGGCGTCATGGCCGCGCGCGTGCTCGACGTCGAGCTCGCAGTCGCGAAGGCCGATCGTCGCCTCGAGGGACCTGACCCCGAGCTTCGCGACGAGCTCCGAGCCGTGGTCGGCACGCTGGTCGCCGCGAGCGTTCCAGAGCTCGAAGCCGTCGCCTGAGCCGCGATCCGGCCCGGCGAATCCGGGCTGTGCGACACTCGCCTGCATGCGCGTCACGATGCTCCTCGCGGATTTCGCCCAGGTGTCCGACGGCAAGCTGACGATCGTGGGCGGCGGCTGGTCGCTGACCGGCCCCGACCCTGTCCCCTTCGGCATCGCGATCCTGATCCGCGTCCCGTGGGACCAGGCGAACCAGCGTCACGTGATGCGACTCGAGCTCCTCGACGCGGACGGGGACGCCGTGGAGATGGACACG
>DATAPC010000038.1:0-1715 GCA_036265415.1 Gaiella sp. | reverse complement strand
ATCGACATCGGCGGAACGTTCACTGACGCCACGCTGATCGACGAGGAGAGCGGCGCGGCCTCGATCGCGAAGGTGCTCTCGACGCCCGCCGACCCGTCGGAGGGCTTCATGCATGCCTTCCGCCGCGCGCTCGGTGAGCAGGACGCGGCGGGCGTGCGCTTCGTCGTCCACGCGACCACGGTCGCGACGAACGCGATCATCGAGGGGAAGACGGCCCGCGGCGGCTTCGTCACGACGGAGGGCTTCCGCGACCTGCTCGAGATCGCCCGGCAGGTGCGCCCGACGCTCTACGACACCCTGTTCGAGAAGCCGCGCCCGCTCGTGCCGCGCGACCGCGCCGTCGAGGTGCGGGAGCGGCTCGGGCCGGCCGGCGAGGTGCTCGTCGAGCTCGACGACGAGTCGGTGCGCGCTGCAGCCGACGTGCTGGCCCACGCGGGTGTCGAGTCGGTCGCCGTCTGCCTGCTGCACGCCTACGTCAACCCCGAGCACGAGCGCCGGGTCGGCGAGATCCTGGCCGAGGAGCTCCCGGGCGTCCCGGTCTCGCTCTCGTCTGACGTCGCGCCGGAGTTCCGGGAGTATCTCCGGGCCTCGACGACGGTCATCAACGCCGCTATCAGGCCGGTCGTCGGCCGCTACCTCGAAAGGATCGAGGGGCGACTCGCCGAGGCGGGCGTGACGGCGAAGCTGCTCGTCATGCAGTCGAGCGGGGGCGTCTTCGGCTCGGATGCCGCTGCAAGGCGGCCCGTCTTCATGGTCGAGTCGGGGCCTGCCGCGGGAGTGATCGCCGCGGCGCACCTCGGCGAGATGATCGAGCGGCCGGACATCCTCTCCTTCGACATGGGCGGCACGACCGCAAAGGTCGGACTGATCCAGGACGGGCAGCCGTCGGTGACCAAGGACTACAACGTCGGCGGCCATGCCGGGGCAGGGATCGGCCAGATGTCGCTCTCCGGCTATCCGGTGCGGACGCCCGTCGTCGACCTGGTCGAGATCGGCGCCGGCGGCGGGTCGATCGCGTGGGTGGACTCGGGTGGGCTGCTGCGCGTCGGCCCGCAGAGCGCGGGCGCCGACCCGGGGCCGGTCTGCTATGGCGGCGGCGGGACGGAGCCCACCGTCACGGACGCGAACGTCGTCCTCGGCAGGCTCAACCCCGACTTCTTCCTGGGCGGCGAGATGCGCCTCGACGTCGAGGCTGCTCGCGCGGCGATCGAGCGGCTGACAGGGCCGCTCCGTCTCGCGGTCACGGAGGCGGCGTACGGGATCGTCGAGATCGCGAACGCGGCGATGGTCAACGCGCTGCACCTGATCTCGGTCCAGCGGGGCTACGACCCGCGGGACTTCCTGCTCGTCGCCTTCGGCGGCGCCGGACCGGTGCACGCGAACGCCATCGCGCGGGAGGCGCAGATGCCGGCGGTGCTCGTCCCGCCGAGCCCGGGAATCTTCTCGGCGACGGGCCTCTTGACGACCGACCTCAAGCGGGACGCGGCGACGACGGTCATGCGCCGCGCCGACGAGGCAAGGGAGGCGGAGCTCGACGCGCTCTTCGGGGAGCTCGAGCGGACCGGGACGGAGGAGCTTGCCGCCGAAGGGCTCGGTCGCGACCGCGTCGAGTTCCAGCGCAAGCTCGACGTCCGCTACGTCGGACAGAGCTTCGAGCTCACGATCCCCGCAGGGCCTGACCTGCTCGAGCGCTTCCACGCCCAGCACGAGCGGAC
>DATAPC010000037.1:0-14877 GCA_036265415.1 Gaiella sp. | reverse complement strand
GTCGCCGCGCTCGACCTCGACGTTCTGGTGGTCGCCGTAGGCGATCCGCGTCAGGGCGGACATCGGCTCCCCCTGGCTGCCGGTACAGAGGACGAGCACCTCGTCGCGCGGAAGGTCCATCGCCTCCTTCGGGGAGACGATTACGTCCTCGGGCAGGTCGACGTACCCCAGGCTGCGCGCGATGTTCATGTTCTTGCGCATCGAGCGGCCGACGACGGCCACCTTGCGACCGTTGGCGATCGCCACCTCGGCGGCCTGCTGGACGCGGTGGATGTTCGACGCGAATGATGCGACGACGATCCGGCCCGTCCGCAGCGGGATGAGCTGCCGGAAGGCCTCTCCGACGAGGCGCTCGGACCCCGTCATGCCAGGCCGCTCGGCGTTCGTGGAGTCGCCGAGCAGGAGGTCGATGCCGCGGTTCCCGAGCTCCGCGAGGGCGCCGACGTCGGTCTTCAGGCCGTCCACGGGTGTGTGGTCGAGCTTCCAGTCGCCGGTGTGCAGCACGCGGCCGGCCTCCGTCTCGACGACGACGGCCATCGAGTCGGGGACGGAGTGCGCCATGCGCACGAACTCGAGCCGGAAGGGCCCGAGCTGCATCGCCCCACCCGCCGGGTCGGCTTCCGTCAGCTCGCTCGCGGCCGCGAGACCGTGCTCGTCGAGCTTCGACTTGACGAGGCCGAGTGTCAGGCGCGTGCCGACGATCTCCTGCACCTCCACCTCGCGCAGGACGTACGGAAGCGCGCCGACGTGGTCCTCGTGCGCGTGCGTGAGCACGATCGCGCGGACGGGCCGGTCACGGAGGTACGAGAACTCGGGCAGCACGAGGTCGACGCCGAAGTGCTCGTCGCGCGGGAATGCTAGGCCGGCGTCGATCACGAGCCGCTCGCCGCCGAGCTCGAACACGGTCATGTTCTTCCCGACCTCGCCGAGTCCGCCGAGCGGGACGATCCGGAGCGCTTCTCCCACGGTCCGGAGTCTACGGACGGTGCTCGACGGCGATACCGGCGAGCGGATCGCTCACAGCGCCCAGCGCTGCGCCACCCATGTGGTCTCGTCGAGCCGTTCGGCCGTGAGCGCCGCGTCGCCGTCCACGCCGTCGAGCAACGCCACGAGGCCGGGTGGTGCCTTGTGAGGGTCGATCTCGGAGTCGTCGAGCTTGGCGCTGAGGACGCCGTCGACGCGGGCGAGCTCGGCGTTCTCGCCGTCGGCAGGCGCGGCGGGAGCGATCAGCACAGTGTGCGCCGCGACGGTCCACGTGCCACTCTCGGCACGGACCGCGGCAGCCTCGTAGGGTGGCTCGAGCTCCTGCTCGAGCGCATCGGCGAGCGGGGTGACGGATCCGTCGGGCACGTCGGCGTCCACCACGAGGGTGCCGTCGGCGAGCGCGACGAACGTGAGCTCGGGGCCGGGCAGCTCCGGCGCATGCGCGGTCGTCAGGATGTCCCACGGGCCGCGCGAGCGCTCCACCCCGGTCAGGCCCGGCATGCCGAGCCCTGCGGGCTCGAGCGCCGGCATCTCGGTCGAGGAGCCGGTGAGGGCCGCGAGGAGGCTGAGCGCCGACCGACGCACTACGCGACCGCGGCAAGGAGCCCGAGCCGCTCGAGGCAGTCTCGGATCTGAGCCGTCTCCGCCTCGTCGGCCTCGACGAGCGGGAGGCGCAGCCCGCCGACCTCGTGGCCGAGGAGCTGCAGCGCCTTCTTGATCGCGATCGGGTTCGTCTGGACGCGGAGGAGCTCGATCGACGGGCGCAGCTCCTCGTCGAGCGTGTGCGCGCGCTCGACGTCGCCGGCGCGGTAGCTCGCGATCAGCTCCTTCACCTGTAGTCCGACGAGGTGCGTGTGGACGCAGATGCCGCCGACGCCGCCGACCTCGAGGAACGGAAGGATCAGGTCGTCGTCGCCGGCATAGAGGTCGAGCCCGCACGCAACGACGTGACGGGCGGCCTCGATGCTCGGCTTCGCCTGCTTGACCGCGCGGACGGTGTCGATCTCGGCGAGGCGGGCGATGGTCTCCTGCTCGGCGTCGACGACGACGCGCGACGGGATGTCGTAGAAGACGACCGGCTTGTCGGTGGCTGCCGCGATCGCCTCGACGTGGGCGACGATGCCGCGCTGCGGCGGCTTGTTGTAGTACGGCGTGACGACGAGGAAACCGTCGACCCCGAGCTCGTGGCCCCGACGGGTGAGGTCGATCGAGTGCTCGGTCGCGTTCGTACCAGTGCCGGCGATCACGGTGCCGCGGCCGGCGGCCACGTCGATCGCAGCCTCGTAGAGCGTGAACCGCTCGGTGTCCGAGAGCGTCGGCGCCTCGCCGGTCGTCCCGGTGACGACGAGACCGTCGGATCCGTTGTCGAGCAGGAAACCGCAGAGGGCGCGGAACGACTCGACGTCGACCGACCCATCGTCGCGGAACGGCGTCACGATCGCGGTCAGCACCTCGCCGAGCACGTTCGGGATTGTAGTCGCCCCGATCTCCGCTAAGGATGTGCGCCGTCCGGACCAACGGAGAAGGGAGACGTGATGCTGAAGGAGTTCAAGGACTTCCTCCTACGGGGGAACATCGTCGAGCTCGCCGTCGCGTTCGTCCTGGGCGTGGCGTTCGGCGCCCTCGTCAACTCGTTCGTGAACAACCTCGTGATGCCGATCGTCGCGATGATCATCGGCAAGCCCGACTTCAGCAACCTGACCTTCACCATCAACGACGCCGTGTTCCGCTACGGGGCCTTCATCACGGACGCGATCACCTTCGTCGCCACCGCGGCCGCGATCTTCTTCTTCGTCGTCAAGCCGATGAACGCGCTGACGGCGCGGTTCGTCAAGCCGGGCGAGGAGGAGATTCCGGACGAGGAGCGCCGCCACCAGGAGCTCCTCGCGGCACTGCGCGCCCGCTAGCCCGTCCTCTGCCTCCGCGTCGCGTGCACCGCGGCGCGGCGGCGTTTCAGAGCAGCGACTCGAGACCGACGGTGAGGCCGGGCGGCAGGTCGCGCACTGCCTCCACCGCCCGGAGCACGCCAGGCACGAATGCGTCGCGGGACGTCGTGTCGTGCCTGATCGTCAGCGTCTCGCCGGTCGCGCCGAAGATCACCTCCTGGTGCGCCACGAGGCCCGGGAGCCGGACAGAGTGGATCGGCACCGACCCGCCCATCCGCGCGGCCGTCGCCTTCGCGGTGGCGGACGGGGCGTCCAGTTTCGTCTCGGCGTGGAGCTCGACGATCTCGGCCCGCGACAGGACAGCGGAGGCCGCCTCTGCGAACCGCATCATGAGAATCGCCCCGAGCGCGAAGTTCGGCGCGAAGAAGCACGGGACGCCGGCGGTCTCGGCGGCCGTGCGAAGCGCGTCGACGTCGAAGGCGGTCGTACCGACGACGAACGGGACGCGCGCCGCGAGGCAGCGCTCCGCGTTGCCGAGGACGGCGTCGGGCCGCGTGAAGTCGACTGCGACGTCGCAGCCCTCGGGCCCCTCGGCTCGGCCGTCGACGACCTCGTGGCCCGCCGCGGTGAGCGCAGGGCCGAGCGCCGCCCCCACCTTCCCGCCCGCGCCGAAGAGCGCGATCCTCACGACCGCTCGGCGAGCGCTGGGTTGACCCGGGCGACGGCCGCCCGAAAGCGGCTCTCCTTCGGGCCGATCCCCGCGGCCGACAGGCACTCGGGGGCGAACAACGTCGCGGCGGCCTCCGTCACGTCCTCCTCCG
Organism: Gaiella sp.; assembly: GCA_036265415.1. Taxonomy (GTDB): domain Bacteria; phylum Actinomycetota; class Thermoleophilia; order Gaiellales; family Gaiellaceae; genus Gaiella. The sequence goes on along the minus strand of DATAPC010000037.1, from coordinate 11,186 downwards.
TCACCGCCATCACGCGCCGGATCGTCTCCTCGGCGGAGACGAGCTCCGCGTCGGTCACGAGCGCCTTGCCGAGACGCGTCATCCGGCTCGACGTGCTCTCGAGCGAGAGGAGCAGGCGGCCCTTGAGGTTCTCCTTCGCCCGGTCGAGCTCCCCCGGTCGGAGACCGCCGCCGGCGATGTCGCGCAGCTCGCCCGCAGTGACCGTCAGGCACTCCTCGAGGTTATCCTCGCGGGTGCCGACGTAGATGCCCACCTGACCGGTTTCCGCGTACTGCGAGCCGTACGTGTAGACGCTGTATGCCATCCCGCGGATCTCGCGGATCTCCTGGAAGAGACGCGATGACGCAGAGCCTCCGAGGATGGCGTCCAGCAGCGAGACGGCGTAACGCCGCTCGTCGTCGCGCGCGATCCCAGGGCCGGCGAGGACGACGTGGTACTGCTCGGTGCGCCGGCGCAGGAATCGATAGTCGGGGGCGGGCAGACGTCGCAGCAGCGGTCGCCGGACGCGCGAGGCGTCCTTCGCACGGGGCCTCCTCGCCTCGAGCATCGCCACCAGTCGGTCGTGAGAGATGCGGCCGGACCCCGCGAGCACGACGTTCGGTCCGACATATGCCCCGCCGTGGTAGCTGCGGAGCGCGCGCGGCGACACACCCGCGATGACGTCCGCGCGGCCGATGACGGGCCGTCCCAGCGGATGCGTGCCGAAGACGGCCTCGGCCGCGAGGTCGTGGACGAGGTCCTGCGGGTTGTCGTCGACCATCGCGATCTCCTCGAGCACGACCTCGCGCTCGCTGTCCACGTCCTCGAACGCGGGAGTGAAGACCATGTCGGTCATCACGTCGAGCGCCTGCTCGACCCTGTCGTCAGGGACGCGGGCGTAGACGACCGTCGTCTCGCGTGACGTCGCGGCGTTGAGCTCGCCGCCGAGTGCGTCGAACAGCTCGGCGATGTCGCGCGCGCTGTAACGCGACGAGCCCTTGAACAGCAGGTGCTCGATGAAATGTGAGACGCCTGCCCGCGACGGGGGCTCGTCGCGCGAGCCCGTCCCGATCCAGAGCCCGAGGGCGACGGAGCGCACGCCACGGAGCGCCTCGCTCGCGACCCGCTCGCCTCCGGGCAGCGTCGTGATCTGTGGCTCGGGCACGGCGGCGATCGTATCCGTGCCGCGGACGCACGGCGCGAGATCCTCGAGCTGCTCTCACACGGGCTCGGCCAGGCCGAGATCGCCCGGAGCCTCGTGCTGAGCCCGAAGACGGTCGGGACGCACATCCAGCACATCCTCGCGAAGCTGGACGTTCACAGTCGTGCGCAGCGGTCGCGGAGGCGTACAGGCTGGGCCTCGTGAGCCCGGACTTCGCCGGTCACGAGCTGATCTCGACCGCCGTCGTCGAGCGGGCCGACACGGGGGCGACGGAGGGCGGCCAGCGCCGCCCTCTCACCGTTCGCGCCTAGTCGCGGCGCCTGCCCCGGTCGCGGCCGCCGCGGCCGCGATCCTCGCGCGGCGGGCGGGGCTCGCGCGGGGGCGCGTCCTTCGCCCGCTCGACGAGCGTCTCGGGCGAGACGAGCTCGCCCTCCTCGTGCTTCGCGACGAGCTTCAGACCGATGCGGCCGCGCTCCTTGTCGACCTCCTGGACGACGACATCGAGCGTGTCGCCGCGCGAGATCACGTCCTCGATGTGCGCGACCCGACCCGGGCCGACGTTCGAGACGTGGAGCAGGCCGTCGGTCCCCTTCTTGAGCTCGACGAACGCTCCGAAGTCCGTGGTCTTGACGACGCGACCGGTGTAGGTGTCCCCCACCTCCGGCTCCTTCGTCATCGCGGCGATGGCCGAGATCGCCGCGTCGGCGTTCGTGCCCTCGGTCGCGTAGACGAGGATCGTGCCGTCCTCCTCGATGTCGATCTGCACGTCGTAGTCGGCCTCGAGCGAGCGGATCGTCTCGCCGCCCTTGCCGATCACCATCCCGATGAAGTCGGGGTTGATCTGGATCGACGAGATCCGCGGCGCGTGGCCCGCGAGCTCGGAGCGCGGCTCGGAGATCGTCTCGAGCATCTTGTCGAGGATGAACGCCCGCGCCCGCTTCGCCTGCTCGAGCGCCGAGCGCATGATCTCCTGCGTGACGCCGGTGATCTTGATGTCCATCTGCAGGGCGGTGATGCCCTCGACGGTCCCGGCAACCTTGAAGTCCATGTCGCCCAGGTGATCCTCGGCTCCCTGGATGTCCGTGAGGATGACGTAGTCGTCGCCCTCCTTGACGAGGCCCATCGCGATGCCGGAGACGGGCGCCGCGATCGGCACGCCGGCGTGCATCAGCGACATCGTCGAGCCACACACCGAGCCCATCGACGACGAGCCGTTCGACTCGAGCGTCTCCGAGACGAGGCGGATCGTGTACGGGAACTCGTCCACCGGCGGGATCACGGCCTCCAGCGCCCGCTGCGCGAGCGCTCCGTGGCCGATGTCGCGGCGCTTCGGACCGCGCATGAAACCGGTCTCCCCGACCGAGTACGGCGGGAAGTTGTAGTGGTGGATGTAGCGGCGCTCCTGCTCCGTCGAGAGGTCGTCGATCCGCTGCTGCTCCTTCGCCGTGCCGAGCGTGCAGAGCGTGAGGATCTGCGTCTGGCCACGCGTGAACAGGGCGGAGCCGTGCGTGCGCGGCGAGATGCCGACCTCGGTCGTGATCGGACGGATCTCCTCCGTGCCACGGCCGTCGGGGCGGCGCTTGTCGACCGCGATCTTCTTGCGGACGAGGTCCTTGTAGATCGCGTCGGCCGCTTTCTTGACGTAGCTCTTCGTCACGGCGTCCTTGAGCGACTCCTCGCCGTCGCCGACCGGGAAGGGGAGCTGCAGCTCGTCCTGGATGCGGGCGAGCAGGATGTCGCGCTTGCGCGACTTCAGCTCCTTCGAATCCTGCTCTGCGTCCGTGAGGGCGCGCAGCTCGTCCTCGAACTGGGCCCGGACCGCGCTCTCGACGGCCGCGAGCCGCCTCGTCTCGAGCAGCATTCCCAGGCCGTTCCGGACCTGCAGCTCGCGCACGATGTCGCTCTCGCCCGAGTCCATCGTGATCGTCGGCGCATCGCTCGCGAGCAGCTCGTCGACGACCGTCGCGGCCTCGCGGAGCCCCACCTCGGCGATCCGCCGTGAGACGGCCTCCCCGTGGCGAGCGTCGAGGTCGGCGTTCAGCTCGACGTCGATCCACTTCTCCTTGCCGACCTCGCGGGCCAGCTCGTCGATCGCGTCGCAGATCCTGATGATCTCGGAGTGCGCGAGCGCGAACGCGTCGAGCAGCGTCTCCTCGGGCACCTGGTCGCCGCCGGCCTCGATCATCGTCAGCGCGTCGCGGGTGCCGACCACGATCAGGTCGAGGGACGACTCGTCCATCTGCTGGTACGTCGGGTTGACGACCAGCTCGCCCTCGAGGCGGCCGATCCGCACGGCGCCGACCGGGCCGAGGAACGGCAGCGGCGAGATCGCGAGCGCGGCGGACGCGCCGTTGATCGCGAGGATGTCGTGCGGCACGACCATGTCGGCCGAGAGGACGGTGCAGATCACCTGCACCTCGTTCTTGAAGCCCTTCGGCCAGAGCGGCCGGATCGGGCGGTCGATCATGCGCGCCGTGAGCGTCGCGCGCTCGGTGGCGCGGCCCTCGCGCTTGAAGAAGCCGCCCGGGATCTTCCCGGCGGCGTACATCCGCTCCTCGACGTCGACCGTCAAGGGGAAGAAGTCGGCGTCGGGGCGCGTGTCCTGCCGCCCGACGGCCGTCGCGAGGATCATCGTGTCCCCGCTGCGGACGACGACCGCGCCGTCCGCCTGTTTTGCGAGCTTGCCCGTCTCGAAGCGCAGCTCGTTCGCGCCCACGTCGACGGACACCGTGGCCTGTTGCCCGGTGCTGATGGTGCTCATACCGTGTTCGTTCCTTCCACTCTTCCGCTTCGGCGGAAGGTGGAGGTTTGAGCCAGCTCCGCGCCCGTCGCGCGAAGCTCGATCAAACGCCCACCTTCCGTCCCGTCTTCGGCCCTGTCTCCTACCGGCGGAGACCGAGCTCCTTGATGAGGGCTCGATAGCCCTCGAGATCCTTGCGCTGCAGGTAGTCGAGGAACCGGCGCCGCCGACCGACCAGCTTCAGGAGGCCACGTCTCGAGTAGTGGTCCTTCGGGTGGGTCCGGAGGTGCTCGGTCAGCTCGTTGATCCTCCGCGTGAGCATCGCGACCTGGACCTCGGTCGAGCCGGTGTCCGTGTCGTTCTGCCCGTGCTTCGAGATCAACTCCTGCTTGGCTTCCTTGGTGAGAGCCATGTGTCTCCTCTCGTGGATTCGTCTCCGCGATCCCCGCACGCCGTGAAGGAAGGACACGGGCGGCCGCGATCGCGGTCTCGCGGGATGGTAGCTGCAATTGCGAGGATTTCCCCGACCCCGTTGCCTCCCCTTCGCCTCCTTCGACCCGCGAACCCCGTCGTCCGGGCAGTCCTGCGCTCGCCGGCGCATGCGCTCCTGAGCGACAGGCTCGCGATCCTCTCGTACGTCGGCCATCGCTCGGGCGTCGAGTTCGAGATCCCCGTGCGCTACGCCGAGACCCGCGACCGCGCGTTCGTGGCCATCGCCGTGCGACCGGGACGGAAGTTGTGGTGGCGTTCGTTCGCCGACTCGCGTAAAGCGGCACTCCTCGTACGGAGACGGAGCCTGCCCGTCGTCGGCCGGCTGGCAGTCGGTGAGTCGCGCGAGCGGGCGGCCGCGGCCTACCTGGCGCGGTACCCGCGGTCGGCGAGCCCCGTACGCGACGCCGCGATCGTCGTCTTCGAGCGAACGGGATAATCGCGTGATGCGCCTCTACGGCGACCTCGCTCCCTGGTTCCACCTGCTGACGGCGCCCGAGGACTACGCGGCAGAGGCGGAGCGATACCGGAGCCTCGTCGTCGGAGCGGTTCCGGAGGCGCGGACGCTGCTCGAACTCGGCTCGGGCGGCGGCAACAACGCGTCGCACCTGAGCCGGCACTTCGCATGCACGCTCTCCGACGTGTCGCCGCAGATGCTCGCTCTGAGCCGCTCGCTGAATCCGGCCTGCGAGCACGTCCTCGGCGACATGCGCACGCTCAGGCTCGGCCGCTCCTTCGACGCCGTCTTCGTCCACGACGCGATCGCCTACATGGCGACCGAGGACGACCTGCGCGACTGCCTCGGCACGGCCTACGCGCACACACGCCCCGGTGGCGTCGCGCTGTTCGTCCCGGACCACACCCGCGAGACCTTCGAGCCACGAACGTCCCACGGCGGCCATGACGGGGCCGACGGCCGGTCGCTCCGCTACCTCGAATGGGTCACCGACCCGGATCCCGGTGACACGAGCTACGAGGTCGACTATGCCGTCGTCCTCCGTGAGCCGGCCCAGGACCCGCGGGTCGTCCACGACCACCACGTCGAGGGTCTCTTCCCCGAGCACACGTGGCTGCACCTGCTGGAGCACTCGGGGTTCGAGCCGTCCGTCGACCGTCGCACCGCGGATGCGGACGACGACGCCTCGCAGACCGTCTTCGTCGCCCGTCGCCCGGGCTGACGGTCAGACGGGCCGCTCGGCAGCGCGGGTCGCGTCGACGTCGCGGCCGATCTGGGCGACGAGCGCCTCCTCGCTGTCGAAGACCTGCTCGTCGCGCAGCCGCTCCCACAGCTCCACGACGAGGCGCTTGCCGTAGAGGTCGCCGTCGAAGTCGAGCAGGAACGGCTCGATCCTCCGCTCGGTCCCTCCGTAGTGGGGATTCGTGCCGATCGAGACGGCGGCGCGATGGCCGAGCGCCTCCCCGGCGTAGATGCCGTACCGCGGGCACAGGAGCCGGGCGTCCATCGCGATGTTCGCTGTCGGGTATCCGAGCGTGCCGCCGCGCTGGTCGCCCGAGACCACGGTGCCGTCCAATTCGAACGGACGGCCGAGCATCCGCGCGGCGGCGACCAGCTCCGCGTCCCGGACGGCGTCGCGGATCGCCGTCGAGGAGACGGCGTCGATGTGCTCGACCTCGAGCACCGCGAGCCCGAGGTGGGAGAGCGTCTCGATGCTTCCCGCGCGCCGCGAGCCGAAGCGAAAGTCCGCACCCACGGCGACGGCTTCCGCCCCGGTGGCGGCGAGATACGTCGTGACGAACTCCTCGGGCGAGAGGCGCATGAACTCGGGTGTGAAGGCGGCGACGAGCGTCTCCACCACACCGGCCTCGGCGAGCAGCTCGAGCCGCCGTTCGAGCGTCGTGATCAGCTCGACCCGGTTGCCGAGCACGATGCGCGGATGCGGGTCGAGCGTGATGACCGTCGGCTCGAGACCCGAGTCGATCGCCGCGCGGAGCACGGAGCGGTGGCCGAGGTGGACGCCGTCGAACGTGCCGATCGCGACGGCCCGTGGCCGGCGCTCGAGCTGTGACGGCGCGTGGACGACCCTCACGATGCCGCCTCCACCCGCGCGACGGCGTCGTCCAGGGCCACGATCCTCGTCTCGTCCGCCTCGCCGACGCCGAATGGCCCGATCTCGGTGCGCCGGAGCGTTCGGCAGTGGCCGCCGAGCGCGTCCGCGATCGACCGGACGTACGTGCCGGAGCCCACGCGAAGGTCGAGCCGTGCGACGCCGTCCGCGAGCGACTCGAGCTCGAGCGAGTGCACTCGCATGACGCGCGTCGGCATCTCGATCGTCGCACCGCGCCGGTGCAGCCGGTAGGCCCGCTCCCCCTGGATCTTGACGGCCGACGCGGCCGGGATGGGGAGCTCGACAGGACCGCAGAGCTTGGCCAGCGCCGCTTCGAGCTCGTCGCGACCGGGCGGCTCGTGCTCGTCGAGCGTCTCACCCTCGGGGTCGCCCGTCGTCGTCCGCGTTCGCAGGTCGACGTCGGTGACGTAGCGCTTGTCAAGCTTCATGAAGCGATCCTGCATGCTCGTCGCGCGGCCGGAGAGGAGCACGAGGAGGCCGGTCGCGAACGGGTCGAGCGTCCCCGCATGTCCGGTCTTCGCGCCGGTGCGGCTGCGGACGCGGGCCACGATTGCGAACGAGGACGGCCCGGCCGGCTTGTCGACCAGGATGAGGCCCGTCGGCTCGAGCGCCTTCGGGATCGCCATCAGGCGGGGCGGCCGCCATTCGCGCTCTCGAACGCCTCGACGATGCGACGCGTGATCTCGTCCATCCCGAGATCGGTCGAGAACCCCGCCGCGCGCGTGTGGCCGCCGCCGCCGAACGTGCGCGCGATCGCCGAGACGTCGACGCCGTCCGGGTGCGACCGCAGCGAGCCCTTGCGCGCCGCCGAGGCCCCGGCGGGAAGCTCGCGGACGAGCGCGACGAGCTCTGCGCCGTCGACGGCGCGTAGGTGGTCGATGATGCCTTCGGAGTACGGCTCGTCCGCCCCGGCCGCCTCGAAGTCGGCGCGCCGGAGCTCGGAGACGACGATCCTGCCGCCCGCGAGCTCACGGGCGTGCTCGAGTGCCCGCGCGAGGAGCTTGAGCTTCGGGAACGGCGTCGACTCGAAGACCTCGACGAAGACCCTGCTCACGTCGGCGCCCGCCTCGACGAGGTCGGACGCGAGGCGGAGCGCCTTCGGCGTGGTGTTCGAGTACTGGAACCGCCCGGTGTCCGTGACGAGGGCGGTGTAGAGCGCCTCGGCGATCTGCGGCGTCAGCGCGGCCGGCAGCTCGGCGAAGAGGTCGGCCAGCACCTCGGCCGTCGACGAGGCGTCCGCGACGACGAGGTTGACGTCGCCGAAGCGTGTGTTGTCGTGGTGGTGGTCGACGTTGATGGTGAGGCCCGCCTCGTCCGCCAGCCGCGACTCGACGATGCGGCTCTCCTGCGCGCAGTCGACCGCGACGAGGACGCGTGCGGACGTGTCCGCGGGGGCCTCTCGTACCAGACCGTGTGCTTCGAGCCCGAGGAACCCATACTCGCCGGGCAGCGGCGCCGGGCCGCCGAGGACCATGACGGAGTCCTTCCCGAGGGACTCGAGAACGAGGTGCGTCGCGAGGAGCGAGCCGAGCGCATCGCCGTCGGGGTTGTCGTGCGACGTCACGACGAAGCGGTCGTTGTCGCGGAGAGCGTCGAGGACGGCCTCGACGTCAGTGGTCGCCATCGTCGTCCTCCGGCGGCGTCTCGTCGGGGGGCGCGAGCTCGTCGATCAGCTGCGTCATCCGCACGCCTCCCTCGATCGCGCGGTCGTGGACGAACTGGAGCTGCGGCGTCCGCCGGAGCTTGAGCTCCCGGTTGATGCGCGCCTGGATGACACCCGCGGCGCCCTCGAGCGCCTCCAGCGTCTTGTTGCGCTGCTTCTCCGAGCCGAACACGCTCAGCCACACCTTCGCGTGGTCGAGGTCGCGCGAGGTCTCGACCCACGTCACGGTCACGAAGCCGATCCGCGGGTCCTTGAGGGTCGGGATCGCCTCGGAGATCACCTTCTTCACCGCCTCGTCGACGCGACGCATCCGCTCCGGCCGGCTCACGCGGTCCACCCGTCCTCGAGCCTCACGAGCTCTCGTTCCGCCTGTCCGAGCTCGAACACCTGGCCCGAGAGCCACCGCTCCGCCTCGTCGAGCAGCCGTTCGGCGTCGCCCGCCTTCCGGGCGACGCACGCGAGCGTCAGCCGGGCGCGCTGCCAGGCGTCGTGGTGGTCGACCTCGGCGATGGAGCAGCCGGTGCGGTTCGCAAGCTGCTGCTTGACCGAGCGCAGGTGCATGCGCTTCTCCTTCAGCGAGTGGCTCTCCGGGAAGTGGAGTTCGAAGGAGAGGATGCCGACGAATCCCGTGGACATGTTCGGATCTCGTGTGCCGTCTCGGGCAGGAGCCGATCGGCGCCTACCGTAGACGAACTCGTGCTGCGCTCTCATCGCCTCGTCGCGCTCGCGTGCGCGGTCGCCTGCGCCCTCGCCGCCGCCTCCCCGCTCTCGGCGGCAGGCAGCCGCACGGTCTTGAGCTACGGCGACTCCCTCTCGATCGGCACCGACCTGTTCCTCGACGGCCTCCTCCGCGGCTGGGACGTGCGCTCGGAAGCGGTGATCAGCCGTCACGCCTCCGACGTGCCATCGGCGCTCCGGGCCTTCGGCTCGTCGCTTCCGTCCGTGATCGTCGTGAGCGCAGGCACCAACGACGATCCCGGCAGGGTGTCGGGTTTCGCAAGGATCGTCCGCGAGACACTCGCCGTCGCCGGACCGCAGCGCTGTGTCGTCTGGGCGACGATCGTGCGGCCGCCCTACGGGGGCGTCTCGTACGACGGCTACAACCGGGCGCTCGCCGCCATCGCCCGAACGCACGGGAACCTCCTCGTGCTCGACTGGGCCGCGATGGCCAGGGCGAACCCTGCGTGGTTCGGCCGCGACGGCGTGCACCCGACGATGACCGGCTACCGCGCCCGCGCGGCGGCGACGGCGCGGCTCGTCCAGCGCTGCTGACGCTCGGGCTGCGCTCGATCGCTCGCTGTCCGACTCGCCGTCGGGACACCACCCGCCGACGACTACTCGGCGGCGGTGGTGGCGAGGTCTGTGCGCTCGACTTCGCGCGTCTCGAAGACCTCGAGGACGTCGCCCTCCTTCACGTCGTTGAAGCCCTCGAGCAGGATGCCGCACTCGAAGCCCTCCGCGACCTCGCGGGCGTCCTCCTTGAAGCGCTTGAGCTGCGCGATCGACGTCTCGTGGATCACGGTGCCGTCGCGGACGACGCGCACGTGGGCGCCGCGGCGGACGACGCCGTTCGTGACCATGCAGCCTGCGATCGTCCCGAGCCGCGAGACCTTGAACAGGGCGCGGACCTCCGCCTCGCCGAGGATCTCCTCGGTCGTGACGGGCGAGAGCATGCCGACGAGCGCCTGCTCGATGTCCTCGGTGAGCTTGTAGATGACGCGGTAGGTGCGGATGTCGACGCCCTCGCGCTCGGCGAGCTGCTTCGCCTCCGCGCTCGGGCGGACGTTGAAGCCGACGACAAGCGCGTTCGACGCGGAGGCGAGGTTCACGTCGTTCTCGGTGATGCCCCCGACGCCCGTGTGGATGACGTTGACGCGCACCTCGGGGTGCTGGATCTTGCCGAGCTCGCCCATCAGCGCCTCGACCGAGCCCTGCACGTCGCCCTTCAGCACGACGTTGAGGTCCTGGACGGCGCCCTCCTGCATCCGCTCGAAGAGCGTCTCGAGCGACACACCGGCCGTCTTCGAGCGCTGCGCGAGCTGCTCGCGGCGGAGGCGCTCGGCGCGCTTCTCGGCGATGTCCTTCGCCTGACGCTCGTGCTCGACCACGCGCGAGAGCTCACCGGCGGGCGGTGGGCGGTCGAATCCGAGGATCTCGACTGGCTCGCCTGGCCCGGCCTCCTTGACCTTCTCGCCGCGGTAGTCGTAGAGCGCCCGCACCTTGCCCGCAGCGTCGCCTGCGACGATGGCGTCGCCGACACGGAGCGTGCCGCGCTGGACGAGCATCGTCGCGACGGGACCGCGGCCGACGTCCAGTCGCGACTCGACGATCGGCCCCGATGCGTCGGCTCTCGCGTTGGCGCGAAGGTCGAGCTCCGCGTCGGCGACGAGCAGGATCTTCTCGAGCAGCTCATCGAGGTTCGTGTGCTGTTTCGCCGAGACCGCGGCGAACTGCGTCGTGCCACCCCAGTCCTCCGGCTGGAGGCCCTCGGAGGCGAGCTCGGTCTTGACACGGTCCGCGTTCGCGTCCGGGACGTCCATCTTGTTGATCGCCACGACGATCGGCACCTCGGCGGCGCGGGCGTGGCTGATCGACTCCTTCGTCTGCGGCATCACGCCGTCGTCGGCGGCGACGACGAGCACTGCGATGTCGGTGACCTTCGCGCCTCGGGCGCGCATCGCGGTGAACGCCTCGTGGCCCGGTGTGTCGAGGAAGGTCAGCTTCCTGCCGTCGACCTCGGTCTGGTATGCGCCGATGTGCTGCGTGATGCCGCCGGCCTCGGTCTCGACGACCGCCGTCGAGCGGATCGCGTCGAGCAGCGTCGTCTTCCCGTGGTCGACGTGACCCATGATCGTGACGACCGGCGGCCGCGGCGTGAGGTCGCCGTCGGCGTCGTCGACGACCTCAGGCTCCTCGTCGTCGGCCGCGTGCTTGATCGTGACCTGGCGGTCGACCTCGGAGGCGATCAGCTCGACCTCGTCGTCGGACAGCGACTGCGTCGCCGTCCGCATCTGGCCGAGGCCCATCAGGATCTTGATGATCTGCGCCATCGGCACGCCGAGCGCG
>DATAPC010000036.1:0-10341 GCA_036265415.1 Gaiella sp. | reverse complement strand
CGTCTGATCCCAGAAGGAGGCGACGCGCGACGTGTACTCCTCGGGCCCCACGAGCTGGTTCTTCGCGTTCGAGATCTGCGCGTGGATGCCCCGCGGCGTGAAGCGCTTCGGATCCTTGCCGAGCTCCTCGAGGCAGGCCTTCACGAGACGCACCTGGTCGGCCTGGTCGTAGATCGTGAACGACGAGCGGTAGCCGAGCCGTTCGGCCTCGCGACGGAGCATCCGGCCACAGGCGGCGTGGAACGTGAGGATCCAGATCGCGCGGGCCGTGCGGCCGAGGATCCGTTCGAGGCGCTCGCGCATCTCCGTCGCCGCCTTGTTCGTGAAGGTGATCGCGAGGATCTCGTTCGGCTTGACGCCATGCGCCCGGATCAGGTGCGCGACCCGATGCGTGAGGACGCGGGTCTTGCCCGAGCCCGCCCCCGCGACGACGAGGAGCGGTCCGTCGACGTGGAGCACCGCCTCCCGCTGGGCCGGGTTGAGGCCCGCGAGCAGCTCCTCGTGCGGTGTGACGGCCACGCGTCGATGCTAGCCGCGGGTCGGAGCTCGTTCGCCGTCGCGCGTCAGCCCATGCCGAGCGAGATCACCCCGCGGTCGATGAGGCCTCGCGTGAACGCCGCCACGGGCAGGAGCTTGACGCCGTAGGCGTCGCGCAGGAACCACTCGAAGTAGACGAATGCGCTCGAGCGCACGGTTCCGAGGCGCTCGAGCCGCGCGAGGTCGCAGAGGGCGAGGCGCGACCGCAGATCCGGCCGGTCGAGGTAGAGCGAGACGAGTCCGGCGAGGTCGGCCTCGGTGTCGCCCAGCAGCATCGTCGGCATGTTCGTCGCCAGGCGGTCGACGCCGAGGAAGCCGTTGCGAAGCTCGAAGCGGCTCTCCTCGGCCCTCCAGCGGACGGTCAGGCGAGTGCCCTCGTCCGCGACGACGTCGACGTCGTCGAGCTCGTCGCGGCAGTGGCGGGCAAACGCCACGAGCACCTCCCCCTGCGTCGTCGAGTGCGAGGCCCACTCCACCGCACGCTCCGCCGCCCGGCGCTCGAGCGTCCCGACGACCTCCGCCCGCCGGGCGGGGTCGAGTAGGCCCTCCGCCTCGAGCTCCGCGACGAGGGCACCTGCGCCCGCCGCATCCGGGAGCACGCCGACGCGCTCGTCCGTCAGCGCCTCGAGGATCTCTGCCTGCTCCTGCGACAACACGGGCATGTCTTACCCGTTCCCTCTCACGAGCCCGACGAAGACGTCCGGTGAGAGGTCCCGGATCGGCAGGTGCACGCCTCGCGACGCCTCCGCGAGGGCGGGGCCGCAGCTCTCGTCCTCCCGTCCCGGCGGGACGGCGTCGACAACCACGCATCCCACGCCGGCGCGGTGCAACAGCCGGCCCTCGGCGAGGACGTCGGCCAGGGGATCGCCGCCCCTGCGCAACGGCACGTTGGGGAGCCCGTCGGTGACAGGGACGACGAGCGGCCGCGCGTTCGGGCGCTTCTGCAGCTCCTGGCGGAGGACGCGCCGGCCGAGCTCGAGTGCACCCGCGAGGGGCGTGCGGCCGCTCAGCGGGATGCGGTGCAGGGAGCCCGCGGCCAGCGCGAGGCTGCGTGTGGGCCTCAACGCGAGCACCGCCTCCGGCGTTCCGCTCTTGAACGCGACGAGCGAGACGCGGTCGCCGCGCGCGGAGGCGTCCTCGAGCAGGCGGAACACGAGCCCCTTGACCTGCTCGACGAGCCGGTCGGCGTGGAGGGAATACGAGTTGTCGACGACGAAGCACACTTCGAGAGGCACGCGGTGCTCGCGCACCTTGCGGCGCAGGTCCTCGGTCGACACGGCGAACGCCTGTCCCCGACGCCCCGCCCTCGCCGCGGCCGCCCGAACGGTCGCGTCGAACGCGAGATCGTGGTCACCGCGCCGGGCGATCCGCGGCCGCGAGTACTTGCCGCGACGCAACGCGACGAGCGACCGGTCGCGCCGGCCGATCGCACCGCGCTCGAGGCGATCGGGTGGCCCGATCCGATCGAGGACGCGACCGGCGTCGACGTCCAGCTCGGCGATGCCCGGCCTGCCCTCGAGCTCGTCTAGTGCAGTGTCCGTCCCGGCCTCGCCGGGACCGCCGCTTTTTTTTCGCTCGTCTCCGCGTCGAGCGCGTCCTCGAGAACGCGCCTCAGGAGCCGCTCGTCGAGGCCCGACGAAGGCTCGAACGGGTCGACCGGCACCCGGTGGCCGAGGGCGAGAGCAGCGGCGTCGAGCAGGTCGCTCGACTCCACGGCAGGGTGGCCGGCCAGTGACGCGAGCGCCTTCGCGCACTGCAGGATCGTCACGTCGGCCCGATGGCTGGCGACGCCGGCTCCCGTGACGACCCGCGCGATGGCGCGGTACAGGTCCGGGGCCACTGCGACCTCGCCGACCCGGTCGCGAGCCGACCGGATCTGCGCGGCGACCCTCGACTGCTCGTCGGCCCAGCCTGCGGCGAACCCGGGCGGGTCGGCGGTGTACGCCTCGCGGCGGCGGATGACCTCGGCCCTGCGGCCGGGGTCGCTCAGGGCCTCGACGACGACCCGCAGGCCGATCCGGTCGGCGAGCTGGGGCCGGAGCTCCCCCTCCTCCGGGTTCATCGTGCCCACGAGGAGGAAGCGCGCCGGGTGGGAGACCGAGACGCCCTCCCGCTCGACGACGTTGACGCCCAGCGCGGCGGCGTCGAGGATGACGTCGCAGATGTGGTCGTCGAGGAGGTTGATCTCGTCGACGTAGATGATCCCCCGGTTGGCCTCGGCGAGGAGGCCCGGCTCGAGCGCCATCACTCCCTCCCGCAGCGCCCGGCCGATGTCGACCGAGCCCGCGACGCGGTCCTCCGTGGCGTTCAGCGGCAGGTCGACGACGCGCACGCGGCGCCGGTGCGAGACGAGGTGCCCGCCGCGCTCGACGCGCTCGCGGCAAGCGGGGCACGGGTCGGCCGGGTCGCAGGAGAACGGGCAGTCGGTGACGACGTTTATCTCGGGCAGGAGCTCGGCGAGGCCGCGCACGGCCGTCGACTTGCCGGTGCCGCTCGGCCCCTCGACGAGAACGCCGCCGACGGCCGGGTTGACCGCGTTGACCAGGAGCGCCTGCACGAGGCGCTCCTGGTCGACGATGGCCGCGAACGGGTACAGGCTCACGAGAGGACGAGCGGTTTCCCGAACGTCGGCTCTGCCTGCGGGATCGGCGCGAAGTGCCACGTCCCGATCAGCGGGACGGCCGTGTCGCGGTTGACCTTCACGTCGATCACGTACGGCGTCCCGGCCGCGAGGGCTGTCTCGAACGCGGATGCGAGGTCGCCGGGGTCGTCCACCGAGATCCCGCCGGCACCCATCGCCTCGGCCATCTTCGCGAAGTCGGGGTTCCAGAACTCGCCGGTCGACTGCTTCACGAAGCTCGTGCCGATCTCGCGACCGTCCATGTAGAACCGCTGCAGGTCGCGGATGACGCCGATCGTGTAGTTGTTGAGGATCACCCAGACGGCGGGGATCCCGTACTCCGTCGCGGTCGCGACGGCACCGGGGAACATCATGAAGCTGCCGTCGCTCGTGACGCACACGGCGGGCTGCTCCGGTCGGGCGAGCTTGAGGCCCAGCACGCCGTACGTGCCGAACCCCATGCCCGCGAAGCCGCCGGGCGTGAAGACCGTCTGTGGGCCGTAGACGTCCCAGTACTGCTCGACCCACGTCTGGTGGTTCCCGGTGTCGGTGATCATCAGCGTGTCGTCCGGCGCGGCTGCGCGGAGCTCCTTGATCACGCGCCGCGGGTCGATCGGAACGGCGTCGGAGGCCTTCTCCTGCTCGATGAAGTTCGACCACTCCTCCTTGTACGCCTCGACCTGGTCGTGCCACGGCGAGCGCTCGCGCTTCGGCCCCTGCTGCTCCGCGAGCGCGCGGAGCTGTTTCAGCACCTCGCGGACGTCGCCGACGATCCCGAGCTCGGTCGGGTAGTTCCGACCGATCTCCTGCGGGTCGATGTCGACGTGGATCAGCTTGGTGGGCGGGATGTTGTACGTGTACCCCGGCAGCCACGAGGAGCTGTGGATGTCCGAGAAGCGGCACCCGAGCGCGAGGATCACGTCCGCGTTTCGCGCCGCCTCCTGCGCGGGGTACTCGCCCCAGCAACCCGCGATCCCGAGGTGCAGAGGGTGGCGGGCCGAGAGCGCGCCCTTGCCCATGAACGTCGTGTAGACGGGGACGTTGACGTGCTCGGCGAATGCGGCGAGCTGCGCGCTCGCCTCCGAGCAGATGACGCCACCGCCGGCGAGGATGAGCGGCCGCCGCGCTCCGACGAGCAGCTCGAGCGCCTTCGCGACGGCTTCGGGCGAGCCCGGGGTGCGCCAGTTGAGCTGGAGCGAGCGCTCGGCGGGATCCGGCACCTCGACGTCGGCCTTCGTCACCCAGAGGTCGTACGGGACGTCGATGTGGACGGGGCCGGGCCGTCCCTCGCGCGCGAGCTTGAAGGCCTTGGGCAGGAACTTGCCGAGGTCCGCGACGGAATGGGCCTGGAAGCTCCGCTTGGTCATCACCTTCGCGATGCTCGGGTAGTCGGCCTGGAAGTAGCGGTACTCCTCCTGCAGGGCGCCCGAGTCGTACTGCGTCGTCGCCACCTGGCCCGTGATCGCGATCATCGCGGAGGAGTCGTAGAAGGCGTTGGCGACGGCGGCGGTGAGCAGCATCGGCCCGGGGCCGGTGGACGTGTAGACCGGGATCACCTCGTGGCTGAGGCGGTAGTAGGCGTCCGCCATGTAGGCCGCGCCGGTCTCGATGCGGGGGAAGACGACCGAGATCTCGTCCTGTCGGTCGAAGACGCCGTCGAGCAGCCCGACCGCTCCGTGCCCGGCGTAGCCGAAGAGGTACGGCACCTTCTCCCGGATCAGGTATTCGACGACGAGGTCGGCGCCGCGCATCTCGCTCATGCTGGCTCCCTTCACACTCGATAATCGATGAGCGATCGATCTTACGCGGATCGCCGACGACCCCATCCGGACGAACCCACAGGTACCGTCACCCGATGCTCCGGGAGGGCACGCTCGACGACGTCCCGCGTGCAGCCGCACTGCGCCAGCGGGCCTGGCCGGAGTCGATCGTCACGGAGGAAGGCATGCGGCACTGGCTCGCCGGGGTCCCACCGCGGGCGGAGCAGGCGCTTTTCGGGTGGGAGGACGGTGGCGAACTCCTCGGCTGGGCGCACGCGGGCCGATCCTGGTGGCACGCGGATCACGCCGCCGGGATGCTCGCGATCAGCGTCGATCCGTCAGAGCGCGGCCGGGGAATCGGCACGGCCTTGGCCGAGGCTGCCGACGAGCACCTCGCCCGCCTCGAGGTGCGGACGACGCGGGCCGGCTCGCTCGACGAGCCGGCGGCACGCGCGCTGGCCTCGCGCCGCGGCTTCACGGAGATCGCGGCGGCGACCGTGTCGGGCGTCGATCCTCGCTCAGTGGAGCCGCGCCCGGTGCCCACGGGCGTGGAGCTCGTCCCGCTGGCCGAGCTCGACGACCCCGAGCCGGTCTACGAGCTCGACCTCGAGCTCTCGCGGGACATCCCGAACGAGGACTTCGACGCCATCGGGTTCGAGGACTGGACGGCGCAGTTCTGGAGGAGCCCGCTCATCGACGACGAGGCGAGCCTCGTCGCGCTCGTCGACGGCGAGCTCGTCGGAGTGACGATGATCCGCGTCGACCGGCCGAGCGGCCGCGCACAGAACAACCTCTGCGGCGTCCGCCGGCCCTACCGCGGCAGAGGGCTCGCGCTCCTCCTCAAGTCGCACAGCCTGCGCCGCGCCGCCGAGCTCGGCGCGACAATCGCGCTCACGGACAACGACGAGACGAACGCACCGATGCTCGCGGTGAACACGAAGCTCGGCTATCGGCCCTATGCGCGGCGGCTCGAATGGGAGCGCACGTCGACGGCCGCTACCAGCGAACCGTGAGCTCGACGCGGGTGCCGGAGCCCGACGGGCGACGGACGCGGAAGGTGTACGTCCCGGCCGGAAGCGGCTCGAACGACCCCGAGCAGTAGTACGAGCCCGCCGCGCCGTCGCAGTGGGTCGTCGCCGTGTCGAACAGCGGGCCGCCCCGCGGCGCGTGCTTTCCGAGCAGCAGCAGCTGCGTCCGCCCGATCGTGCGCGTGCGCAGGAGCACCGAGAACGACGCCGGCTTGCGGACCACGACGCTCACCTGGACCGACGTGCCGGTGGTGACGAACTGCTCCAGGTGCACCGTCGCGGCGTCTGCCACGACGGGAAGGGCGAGCGCGACGGCGGACACGAGAACTGCAAGAGGGGCAGAACGGGGCATGGCCGGGAACCTCCTCGACGCTCGACCCGGCCCGATTTCGACGTTCCTGCGCTACCCCCTCGTCGGGACGACGACGAAGCGGTCGTCGACCGGGACGACGCGCACCGAAGCGCCGTAGTGGTCGGCGAGCGCCTCCTCCGTGAGCACGTCGACCGGTGCGCCGTCGGCGACGATGATGCCGTCGGAGAGGAGCAGCACCCGGTCGGCATAGAGGGCGGCCAGGGTGAGGTCGTGCATCGCCGCGACGAGCGTCAGGCCGTCGGCGGCCCGGAGCGCGTCGAGCAGCTCGAGCGCCTGCTGCTGGTGGCCGATGTCGAGAGCGGCGGTCGGCTCGTCGAGCAGCACGATCGAGGCCTCCTGCGCGAGCGCCCGCGCGACGACGACGCGCTGCCGTTCGCCGCCGCTCAGGGTCCCGAGCGTCCGTTCGGCGAACGGCTCCAGCTCGAGGCGCGCGAGCGCACGTGCCGTGGCGCCGCGGTCGTCGGCGCTCTCGCGCGCCAGCGGGCCGAGGTACGGCGTGCGCCCGAGGAGCACGTACTCGGCGACCGTCAGCGACGGCGGTGTCTCGGGGTCCTGCGGCACGACGGCGAGGCGACGAGCGCGTTCGCGCCGGTCGAGCTGCGACGCGGGCTCGCCGAGCAGCGTCACGTCACCCTCGCAGGGCAGGAGCCCCGCGATGGCTCGAAGCAACGACGTCTTGCCTGCGCCGTTCGGCCCGATGAGCGCGACCCATGACCCCCGCTCGACGACCGTGGAGACGTCGCGCACGACGGCGCGGCCGCCGAGCGTGACGGTGACGCCCTCCAGCTCGAGCGCGTTCATCCCCGACCGCCCCTCGTCCGGAGGACCAGCGCGAAGAAGGGCGCGCCGAAGAGGGCCGTGACGACTCCGATCGGGACCTCCGCGGGGGCGAGCGCCGTGCGGGCGATCACGTCGGCGAGGATCAGGAACCCCGCGCCGACGACGAACGAGAGCGGCAGAAGCCCGCGATACGAGGTGCGTGTGACGAGGCGGATCGCGTGCGGGACGATGATCCCGACGAAGGCGATCAGCCCGCTCACGGCGACGGCGGCGGCCGTGCCGATCGTCGCGGCGACGACGAGCGTGAGCCGGACGCGGCGCACGTCGACTCCCAGGCTCGCGGCCTCCAGGTCGCCGAGGCTGAGCACGTCGACGAGCCGCCGGTGCGCGAGGATCACTCCCGTCGTGACGAGCACGTACGGCGCGAGGACGACCACGTCGTGCCAGCCGGTGTTCGGCAGGCTGCCGAGGATCCAGGAGGTGACCTCCTGGAGCGTGTCGGTGTTGCGCTGCTGCACGAACGTCTGGAGCGCGGTGAAGAAGCTCGCCACGGTCACGCCGGCGAGCACGAGCGTCGCCGAGTCGCGCTCGCGCCCCGCCGCGCGCCCGATCGAGTACGCCAGCACCACGGCGACGCCACCGCCGACGAACGCGGCGACGGGCAGCACCGCCTGCCCCGCGAGGGCGTGCGGCAGGTAGGCGATCGCGAGCGTCGCGCCGAGCCCCGCGCCGGCCGCGACCCCGAGCAGGTACGGGTCGGCGAGCGGGTTGTGGAAGACGCCCTGGTACGTCGCGCCCGCGACGGCGAGCATCCCGCCGACGAGCGCCGCGAGCAGCACGCGCGGGACCCGCAGGTCCCAGAGGATCGACTCCTCCGTCGGCCCGAGGGGCGTCGTGACGCCGGGGATCCCGAGCTTCCCCCCCAGCGAGCGGAGCACGTCGCCGACCCCTATGTCGACGGGGCCGGCGACGAGCCCGACGGCGACGGCCACCAGCAGGAAGGCGACAGCGGCGGCCGCCCACCCGGGCGTCACGCCGCGAACGCGAACCGTGCGCGCCGTTGCGGCCGCCGCCTCCACGTCACTGGCGTCCGAGCCGCGCCAGTGCCGTTCCGATCGCCCGCACGAGGTTCACGAGGCGCGGCCCCCAGCGCGAGGCGATCGAGTCGTCGAGCCGTACGACCGAGCCGGTGCGCACAGCCGCGATCCGCGACCAGCCGGGACGGGCGGCGACCGTCTGCGCCTTCTGGCCGCAGCACACCGTGTCGGCGAGCACGATCAGGTCGGGATCGGCGGAGACGACGTACTCGGGCGACAGCTGCGGGTAGTCGTTGCCGCCGGACTTCGCGGCGTCGGCGATGTTGCGGAGGCCGAACATCGCGTATACGCGACCCACGAACGTGTTCGACGTCACGGAGTAGAGCGTCGGATCGAGCTCGTGGTAGACGGTCGCGCCCGTCCCCCGGGTCCGCGCCTTCCCGACGATCGTGGCGATCCGCTGCTTCATGCGCCCGACGAGCGCCTCCGCCTCCTGCGCGTGGCCCGAGAGCCGGCCGAGCTGGAGGATCTGCTGGTAGGCGCCGGGCAGCGTCGCCGCCGCATTGTGGAAGACGACGGGGATGCCGAGCCGGCCGAGCGCCTCCGACAGCCCCTTCGGGTCGAACGAGATGACGACCAGGTCGGGCCGGTACGCCACGATCGCCTCGACGTTCGGGGTGTAACCCGAGAGGGTCGTGCGCGGCGCCGCCCGTGGGTAGTCGGATTGCTCGTCAACGGCGACCACCTGCTTGCCGGCTCCGATCGCGAAGAGCGTCTCCGTCGCCGTCGGCGACAACGAGACGATTCGCGCCGGACGCTTCGCGACCGTGACCTTCCCGTTCGACGCGGTGACGGTGACGGGGAATCCGGCCGGTGCGGCGTCGCGCGTTGCCGAGGCTGCGGGGACGAGGACGAGCGCGAGGGCGCTCAGCGCCGCTGCGAGGGCACAACGTGCCATGGGTCCATCTCCTTCTCCCTTCCGCGAGGGGTCGAGGCGTCGGGAGAGCGGCAGGTCTTCTGACTCGGGGCTCCCTCTCCCGCCGCCTTCCCGGCCCGCGGGCCAGTGGCGTCGTGGCGGGAGAGCATCTCCCCTTACAGCGGCGGGACCGTCCCGGACTTGCACCGGGTTCCCTCACCGCGCTCCTCTCTGGTCGCGCGAGCCTACCACTCGTCGCACGGGTTCAGTAAGTCTCGTCGCTCGCAGCGGACGCGCATGGTTGAGCGGGACCGCCTTCCGGCTCTCAGCTCGCTCCGGTGCCGCTCAGAGGCCGCCTGGCTGCCAAAACGGCTGCCACCTGCTCTTTCGCGGCGCGCTTGAAGCGCAGCGCTCGAGTCACGTGAGGCGACCAGAAGGGCGGCCGTGCGGTTGGCGGTCGCCTCGTAGGCAATGATCACTCCACTCCTGCGAGGTGCCAGCCGGGGAGTGCGGCGAAGGGCCGGGGACAAGCGAGAAGAAGATGTGTTTCGCGCGAGCCGAGCTACGCCTATCTACTGCCCGTTTGGATGTCGGAGGGGGAAGGGGTTACATCGGCGGTCGATCCTCGGCGACCTCGAAGACGACTTTGTCAGCGTGGCCCGTGCCCCCTTCATGTGGGCAGCCGCTGCGATCGGCGGACTTGCGTGCTTTGACGAGGCGTGAGGGCCAGCCTTGGCCGGCCCTCGTCCTAGAGGGGGCGTGGGATCTTAGAAGTCCCCCATGCCGCCCATGCCTCCCATTCCGCCGGCCATGCCTGCTCCGGCGGTGGCGTTCTCGGGCGCCTCGGCGACGATCGCCTCGGTCATGAGGATGTTCTTCGCGATCGACGCCGCGTTCTGCAGCGCCGACCGGGTGACCATCGTCGGGTCGATGATGCCCGCGGCCACGAGGTCGACGACCTCTGTGGTCTCCACGTCCAGGCCGTGGCCCTTCTTGGCCGAGCGGACCTGGTTGACGACGACCGAGCCCTCGAGGCCCGCGTTGTACGCGAGCTGCCGAAGTGGCTCCTCGAGCGCGCGCACGATGATTGCTGCGCCTGTGCGCTCGTCCCCGTCCAGCGTGTCGAGCTTGACGGCCCTGGCTGCGTTGAGGAGCGCGACGCCGCCGCCGGCGACGATGCCCTCCTCGAGCGCCGCGCGGGTCGCCTGCAGGGCGTCCTCGACGCGGTGCTTCTTCTCCTTCATCTCGGTCTCGGTCGCGGCACCGACCTTGACCACCGCGACGCCGCCC
>DATAPC010000035.1:0-8125 GCA_036265415.1 Gaiella sp. | reverse complement strand
CCAGTTCATGCTCGTGCTCGACATCGCGATCGTGAACGTCGCGTTGCCGTCGATCAAGGTCGACCTGGGCTTCTCCCAGGAGAACCTCCAGTGGGTGATCAGCGCCTACGCGCTCGTCTTCGGGGGCTTCCTGCTCCTCGGCGGCCGCTCCGCTGACATCCTCGGACGGCGGCGCATGTTCGTCCTCGGGCTCGTCGTGTTCACCGGCGCGTCGCTGCTCGCCGCGCTCGCGTGGAACGAGCCGTCGCTGATCGGCGCCAGGGCGATCCAGGGCCTCGGCGCGGCGATCATCGCCCCCGCCGCCCTCTCGATCCTCATGACGACGTTCTCCGAGGGCAAGGAGCGCAACATCGCGCTCGGCGTCTGGGGCGCGGTCGGCGGGTTCGGCGCCGCCGCGGGCGTGCTGCTCGGCGGCATCTTCACCGACCTCCTGAGCTGGGAGTGGATCTTCTTCCTCAACATCCCGGTCGGCGTCGCCGCACTGGCCCTCGCTCCGGTGCTGCTCGGCGAGAGCCGCGACCGCAGCATCCGCGGCTTCGACGCGCTCGGCGCCGTGCTCGTGACGAGCGGGCTCTCGATCGCGGTGTTCGGGATCACGCAGGCGAACGACTGGGGCTGGAGCTCCTCGCGGACGATCGGCGTCTTTGCCGCCGCCGCGCTGCTCCTCGTCGGCTTCGTCGTCCGCGAGACGCGCACGACGCATCCGCTCATGTCCTTCTCGATCTTCCGGATCAAGACGGTCGCGGGCGCGAACATCGCCGGGTTCATCCTCGGCACGGCGCTGTTCTCGATGTTCCTGATGCTCACGCTCTACATGCAGCAGGTGCTCGGGTACTCGCCGCTCAAGACGGGTATCGCCTACATCGCGGTGGCCGGCACGTCGATCGTCTGGGCCATGGTCGCCCAGCAGCTCGTCACGCGGGTCGGCGTCAAGCCGGTGCTCGTCACGGGGATGGGCCTCCTCACGGTCGGCCTCCTGTACTTCACGCAGGTGTCGGTCGACGGCTCGTACCTCGGCGACCTGCTCCCGGGCTTCCTCGTCATCGCGATGGGCATGGCGTTCTCGTTCGTCTCCATCTCGATCGCGGCGCTCGCGGGCATCCAGGCGAAGGACGCGGGTCTTGCGTCCGGGCTGATCAACACGTCGCAGCAGATCGGCGGCGCGCTCGGGATCGCCGTCCTCTCGTCGGTCGCCGTCGCTCACACGACCGACGCGACGAAGGCCGGCGACGCAGTGCCGCAGGCGCTCACGTCCGGCTTCCAGGCGGCGTTCTGGGTCGGCGCCGGCGTCGCCTTCGTCGGAGTGGTCGCGTCGCTCGTCCTCATCCGCAAGGAAGAGCTCGCGGCGGCCCCGTCCTTCGAGGGCGAGGCGGAGGCGATCGCCGAGGCCGCGTAGGTGTGATCGCAGGCGTCCCGGAGCACTCCCGCGCCCCGGTCGCCGGCTCGGCGGGACGGCCGCACCCACTCGGTCGCCCCGCATCGGAGGGCCCGGCTCACGCCGGGCCCTCCGCCGTCTGGTGTCGATCTGCGCTCCTGCGGGTACCGTGGACCCCATGGCCAAGAAGCAGAAGAAGAAGCGCTGGTCCGATCTGTCTCCCGAGGCGCGCGCCGCGATCGTCGTGGGTGGCGTCGCAGAGGTCGCGGTGACCGCGGTCGCGCTCCGCGACCTGGTCCGCCGGCCCGCCGCGCTCGTGCGAGGGCCGAAGTGGCTCTGGGGCCCGGCCCTCTTCGTGCAGCCGGTCGGCTCGCCGCTCTACCTCGTCGCCGGACGCCGAGCCGGCGCCGCCTGACCCCCATGAGCACGAACATCCCCGAGCTCCGCGAGAGCACGCTCGCAACCCGCGTCGCAGAACCCGAGCCCGACGGCAGCCGGCTGCTCGACGCGGTCGGCGGACTCCTCGACCAGGTGATCGACCGCATCCTCCTCAGCCCCGACCGCGTCACCTCGGCGGCGCAGGGTAAGCGGCTCGTCGCGGGGGACGACGACACCGAGGACATGGCCGACCGCGTCCAGCGGATCGCGGTCATCGCGACACCGATCGTCCGGACGCTCGCGCGCGGTTCCCGCTTCCTGCCCCGCGTGCCATGGGTGCTCGTCGCGAGCACGACCGCCAACCTCGTCGTGACGCTGCGCGCGGGCGTCCACGAGGTCCGGGTGCTCGGATCGCTGGTGGCGCATCGGCTCGAGGGGGCAACCGGCCGACCCGCCGACCCGGCCCTCGTCAAGCAGCTGACGCTCGAGCTCTACCTGTCGCCGAAGCGCACCCCGACCCTCGCGGGTGGGCTCCCGCTCGGGAAGCTCGTGCGCAAGTGGCTGTTCCGCGGCGCGATCGGCCGGGACACGCGCAAGGGTGCATGGAAGGCGCTCGAGGCGGCAGAGCGTCTCGACGTCGCCACGCTCGAGTCGCGTTGGCGCAGCCGCTGATCTCTGCGCCTGATCGACGCGTTCCTCCGTGTCGCGCCCGCGCCGGAGCCCCGCGACGACGACGTTGCCGTGATGCACGCGCGTTTGGAAGGCGAGCCGGGCCTCCTCGCGCTCCGCAAGCGCCGCGCCAGGAAGGTCGACGAGGTCGTGTCCGAGCTCGCCGAGCGGCTCGACGTGGCCGACGTTCCACGGCTGAAGCGGTACTCCCAGCGGCTGGAGGGCGGCACGCTCGATCCCGGCCGCGTCGACCAGCGGGAGATGCGCTCCGCGACCTGTTCGTCACGAACGTCCGAGGGATCGTGCGGCCCCTGACGACGCGAACCGGCGAGAGCGCGATGGCCTACTTCCGCTGCGGCGGGCCGGCCCGCCCGTTCGACGAACGCTCGTCGAGGTCCTCCGCGCCGCGCCGAGCTCCGTACCGCCCGCCCGCGGCGAGCCCGAACAGCGTGACGAGCTCGACCGCCTCTTCCTGGGCGAGGAGTGAGCCCCGGACCGGTCGAAGATCTCGACCTTTGGTGGTCGGACGCCCGCGGGTCGCATATGAATCGCGCGGTGCCTTCACCGGAGGATCTCGACTTCTGGCTGGGCACCTGGATCGTCCGTTGGGGCGCGGGTGGCGGCGAGTGGGGCCGCAACGTCGTCGCCCGCGCGCTCGGCGGGCGGGTCGTCGAGGAGCGGTTCGACGGCCGTCCCGGTGTCGACCTGGTCGGCATGAGCGTGTCGGTGTTCGACGAGCGCCGCCGCCTCTGGCAGCAGACCTGGGTCGACGATCAGGGGAACTACTTCGCGCTCGAGGGCGGCCGGCTGGACGGCGAGATGCACCTCCGTACGACCGCGCACAACGGGGCGGAGCGGGGCGCGCTCTACCGCATGCGGTTCTTCGACATCGAGCCTGACTCCCTCTCGTGGACTTGGGAGCGCTCGGCGGACGCCGGCGCGTCGTTCGAAGAGCTCTGGCGTCTGCGCTACGAGCGGGCTACGTAGAGAGGGCGGCTCGGCAGAGCCGCCCTCCGTCCCTCCCCCTGGTAGTGCCCTTACGCGGTGCCTACACGGTTCCGCCGCACGGCAAAGCCGGCGGCCGCGATGATCAGGCCCGCGCCTGCGAGCCCGCCGATCGCCGCTGCCGTTCCGGGGTCGACCGAGGGCAGGTCGAAGCTCGTCCCCGATTCGGCCGGTCCGGGTGTGCCGATCCCGCGGTCTGCGAGCGTCGCCTCGTCGTGGACGGCGGGTGTCGCCTGCTGTGCGATGCCGCGTGCGGCGAGGCTCGACTCGTCGGGCCCCGGGATCGAGACGCCGATCCCGCGGTCGACGGCGGACGTCTCGTCGTGCACCCCCGGCCCGGCGATGTCGCGTGCCGTCGCCGCCTCGTCGTGCGAGGCGATCGCCGTTGCGATCGCAGGGTCGACACCACGGGCGGCGAGCGTCGCCTCGTCGTGGGTCGGCGTGGCGAGCACGCTCGCGGTGCCTGCCTCGTCGTGCGAGGCCATCGCAGTCGCGATCGCCTGGTCGACGCCGCCGGTCGCGGCGGGGTCGACGCCTCGGGCGGCGAGCGTCGCCTCGTCGTGGGTCGGCGTGGCGAGCACGCTCGCGGTGCCCGCCTCGCCGTGGCCGGGCGCGACGACGGCGGCAACCGCAGCACCGCCACCTCCGGTCCCGTCCATCAGCTGGCCCGAAGCCGTCGAGACCGCCACCGCTGCCGACGCCGAAGCGGCGGCGACGGTCAGCATGATCGCCTCGCGGATCCCGTGGCCCTCGAAGTCGGGCTCGTCGAGCGCCCGCGCGAGCTTCGTCCTGTCGAACGACAGCAGAACCGCATCCGAGTCCATCCGCCGGAGCAGCGACTCGAGGTCCTCACGCTGCCAGTGGACACTCAGTCCGGTCGTCTCGACGCCGCCGCTGCCCGGCCGTGCCACGTCGAGGATGAGGTCGAGCGGCTCGTCGGAGGCGAGCGCCTCCTCGATCTCGTCCCGACCGATGGTTGCCGTGACGCCCGGGTCTCCCCCCAGTTCGGGCGTGTCGACGAGCATCGCCGTCATGCTCGTCCCCATAGGTGCCTCCCTTCGTGGGTTCGCCGCCGAACGCGGCTCATCCTCTGGACGAGCGAGGCGGCCGTGATCTTCCGCGGATTGTTTCACGCGTCACAAGCAGATGGAACCCCCTCAGCCGGGGGCGTCCTCGATGCCCTGCTCGGCCAGCCACGCCTTCGAGACGCGCTTCTGCGCGCGCGTGAGCCATGCCTCTGCGATGAGGTCGCGCAGCTCGTCGCGGTCGATTCGCCCGAGCGACGGGATCCGCATCAGCACCGCGGAGTAGCCCTTCCAGTGCGGCGTCGTGAAGAACACGCCGCGGTCGTCGGCGAGCATGATCTCCTTCTCCCCGAGGTCGGCGACGCGGAACACGAGCACGTCGTCGAGCCGCTCTCCGGTCTCGGGGTCGACCGCGTCCGGCCGTGGCGTGCGGTGGAAGCAGAAGAACTTGCCGTGGACCGAGTAGGTGGGGCGCCCGTCGTCCGAGAGCTGCTTCTCGGCCTGCGGCATCGCGAGCGCGAGCTCGTCGAGGTCCTGCATCGTCGCCACGGGGCCAAGTCTGCACGACCGGATGCCCGGAGCGGCCTCCACCGGTCCGTCGGCCGAACGGAGGATGGCCGCATCGCATGCCGCCCCGTAGCGTCGGGGCATGCGGGGGCGCGGCTGCCTGCGCCGAGCCCCCGTGCAGACAGGAGTCCGGGATTGCCGTTTGCCCCTTCGGCATCCCGGACTCGCGGCCGGCTCGCCCGGACCGCGATAGCGTCGTGCCCACACGAGCTCACGCGAAGAGGGAGACGTCATGTCCGACGTGATCGTCACGACGATGAACGACCTGCCGGGCTACCGGGTCGCGGAGGTGTACGGCGAGGTCTTCGGGCTCACCGTCCGCAGCCGCAACATCGGCTCCGACATCGGTGCGAGCATCAAGGGGCTGATCGGCGGCGAGGTGAAGGGCTACACGAAGATGCTGGCGGACAGCCGGCTCCAGGCGGTCGAGCGGCTGCGCGACGCGGCTCGGGAGACCGGCGCGAACGCGGTCATCGCGATGCGCTTCGACTGCAACGAGCTCGGCTCGAACATGACCGAGGTCGCGGCGTACGGCACGGCCGTCAGCGTCCAGCGCGCGTAGGCGGCCCTCTACGCGGGGTGCGGACCGTCCGCGGCACGGAGCTCCGGCAGCGACACGTGCGGCAGCCGTTCGACGCCGTCGAGGATCGCCTCCTCCACCCGTCGCGCAGCTCTCCGAGAATCGCCGACTCGGCGGTGAACCGGTACGCGTCGAGCGCTGCGGCGCGCCGGTCGCCGTCGTGTCTGCGTTCGCCGTACCGCCGACGTCAGATCGAGGGCCGGTCGCCGATCCAGAAGCGCGGGCCGGAGCCGAGGATCGCGGCCCGGTCGCCGGGGTTCGCGAGCCCGCAGCGGTCGAGCGAGAGACAGCCGCAGCCGATGCACTCCGTCAGTCCGAGCCTGAGGCGCTCGAGCTCGGCGATCCGCTCGTCGATCCTCGCGCTCCACGCGGACGACAGACGCGACCAGTCGTCGCGGGTCGGCACCGAATGGGGAGGTAGCTTCGCGAGCTCGTCGCCGATCTCCTCCAGCGTCAGCCCGAGGCGTTGCGCGAAGACGATGAAGGCGATCCGCCGGAGAACCGATCGCGGGAAGCGGCGGTGGCCCGAGCCTGCTCGCTCCGAGGTGATCAGGCCGCGTTGCTCGTAGAAGCGAAGCGCGGACGAGGCAACGCCGCTGCGTCGCGAGACCTCGCCGATGGGGAGCAAGCCGGGCATCTCGTCGTACGGATCTAGGGCTTGACTTCAAGCTTACTTGAACTAGTACTTTGGCTCCAGTCTGTGGAAGCGGCCGAGGAGGAGCTGTCGTGACGATCGATCAGCGTGCGAGCGAGCGCATCACGGAGGAGGTCACCTCTTGGCCGGGGGTCGCCGCGGGACCCGGTCGCCGGGGCGAGCTGGCGTTCACGGTGGGCGGAAGGGAGCTCGGACACCTGCACGGCGATCGGGTCGCCCACTTCGGCTTTCCCAAGCACGTCTGGGGAGCCCTCTTCGGGCAAGGGCGGATCGAGTACCACCCCGTTTTCCGGGGCCGGCCCGGCTTCGGCGCCCGCAGGCTCGAGACCGAGGACGACGTCGACGACGTCATCGCGCTTCTGCGGCTCAACTACGACCGCATCGTCGCGCGTCACGGCCTGCCGACCGAGGCTGCCGCGTGACGGCGCCGGGCGGGGCCGGAGTGTCTGCGGCGCGCATCTACCGGCACGCGACGGGAGCGGCCGGAGCGTTCGTCAACGCGTACCTCGTCGAGACGGGCGACGGGATCGTTGCGGTCGACGGGACGCTCACCGTCTCGGACGGCCGAGCTCTCCGCGCGCGGTTCGAGTCGCTCGGCGAGCCGCTCCTTGCGGTGCTCGTGACGCACGCGCACCCGGATCACTACGGCGGCATCGTCGAGCTCGTCGCGGGCGACGACGTGCCCGTCGTCGCCACCGCAGGCGTCGACGCGGTGATCCGCCGGGACGACGCGCTCAAGGAGGAGATCCTGCGACCCATGTTCGGGGAGGAGTGGCCTCGGCATCGCGCATTTCCCACTCGCACCGTCGCGGATGGGGAGCGGGTGGAGTTCGGCGATGTGAGCTTCACCGTCCTCGACCTCGGGCCGGGCGAGTCGCCCCACGACAGCATCTGGTTCCTCGGCGACGACCGAGCGACGGTCTTCCTCGGCGACCAGGTCTACCACGGCAAGCACGCCTATCTCGCAGACGGCTTCTTCGAGGACTGGCTCCGCCACCTCGAGCGCCTACGGCGGGAGCTGCCCGCCGACGCGACCCTCCACATCGGCCACGGCGGCCCCGTCACGCCGGCACAGCTCGAGGTGCAGCGCGAGTACGTCGAGTCCTTCGTCGACGCGGTGCGCAACGCCGACTGGTCAGCACCGGACGAGGCCCGAGCGGCGGTGATCGAGCGGATGACCGGCCTGCTGCCCACGGACGAGCTCCGGTTCCTGACGGAGCTCAGCATCGAGCCCGTCGCCGAGCGGCTCGGGCTCCTGCACTCCGTCTAGCGAGAGGGTCGACCATGCACACGATCACGACCCACATCGTCGTCCGCGACGCGGCACGCGCAGGCGACTGGTATCGAGCGGTCTTCGGCGCCCAAGAGCGCGGTCGCCTCGAGGTGCCCGGCGGCAGGCTCATGCAGCTCGAGCTCCGCCTTGGCGACTCGACGGTGATGCTCGCCGACGAGTTCCCGGAGCTCGGCGTCCTCTCCCCGCTCAGCATCGGCGGCACCGCGACTGTCCTGCACGTCTCGACGGACGACGTCGACGCCGTCTGGCAGCGGGCGCTCGACGGCGGCGCAGACGTGCGCCAGCCGCTCCAGGACGTCTTCTGGGGAGAGCGGTACGGGCAGATCACCGATCCGTTCGGTCATCGCTGGGGCATCGCCAAGCGCCTTCGCGAGGTGCCGCACGAGGAGCTCGTCCGCGCCGTCGCGGAGGCGTTCGGCGGGGAATAGAAGGGGCGTCTCCGGCGGGAGAGCGCGAAGCCGGCCGTGAAGCCGATCTCGTGGCTCGGCTCATTTCCGTCGGTCTGGACACGTCCCCGACGGCTGATTACGGTCCGACCGGTTTGCCGTCAGTCCCGACCCGTTACACCGACCCGCGC
>DATAPC010000034.1:0-2142 GCA_036265415.1 Gaiella sp. | reverse complement strand
GACCGCGCCCTCACGCGCCGCGTACTGGGGCGGGCCGACCCTCGCGTCGACGGGCGAGACGGTGACGATCTACGTCTCGGACTCGTACCAGCAGGATCCGGCGACGGCGACGCGGTGGGCCGACTTCCTCGCCAGCCTCGTCCACGGCCCCGAGCTGTCGAAGCTGACCGCGTACCTCGCGCCGCTCACGCAGGTGCAGTCCGTCTGCGGGGCCGACGCGCTCGCGTGCTACAGCCCGGGCAGCGAGGCGCTCGTCGCCCCCGGAGACGATCCCGGTACGGACACGTCCGCCGAGGCCGTCGTCACGCACGAGTACGGCCACCACGTCGCGGCGAACCGCTCGAACGCGCCGTGGGTCGCGGAGGACTACGGCACGAAGCGCTGGGCGACCTACGAGCAGGTGTGCGCGAACACGCGCGCCGGCCGCCTCTTTCCCGGCGCCGAGACCGAGCCGCAGTACCGGCTCAACCCGGGCGAGGCCTTCGCGGAGAGCTACCGCGTGCTGAACGAGCACCTCGCGGGCCGGCCCGAGACGCCTTGGAACGTCGTCAGCTCGACGCTCTACCCGGACTCGACCGCGCTCGCGGCGCTCCAGCAGGACGTGACCTCGCCCTGGACCGCGCCGACGACGCTCTCGTCGAGCAGCGCGCTCAGCGCGCGCGTGCGGAGCCGGAGCACCTCGGTGGCGACGCCGCTCGACGGGACGCTTCGGGTGACGCTGCGGGCGCCGGCTCGGTCGCGGTTCTCGCTGGCGCTCGTCGGGGCTTCGGGTGCGCGGCTCGCTGCCGCGACGACGACCGCCTCCGTCCGGACGCGCACGGTCACGACGACCGTTTGCGGCTCGCGTAGCGTGTCCGTCCGCGTGAGCCGGATCGCCGGCTCGGGCACTTATCGCGTCACGATCGCCCGGCCGTAAGCGAGACTCCAGCCGTGGACGTCCTGATCTACGGCGACACGGTTCGCTCGCCCGACCTTCGCCACGCGGTGCCGGTCGCGATCGCCGACGCGTTCCTGTACGCCGAGCGCGACGGCCGGCGCTACGTCTTCATCGCGACGATCGAGGCGGAGCGCATCCGCGCGGCGGTCGACGTCGAGGTCGTCCCGCCGGACGAGCTCGGGCTCGACGAGCTGCTCGCGAAGAGCGTCCCGCCGCGCGACGTTCGGCTCGAGCTGCTCGTGCGCGGGTGCGAGGCGATCGGGCTCGAGGCCGCGATCACGCCCGATGCGTTCCCGGTCGCCGTCGCCGACCGGCTCCGCGCTGCGGGAATCGAGGTCCAGCCGGACCAGCCGACGTTCGACGACCGGCGTCGCGTGAAGAACGCGGCCGAGCTGGCCGGGATTCGCCGGGCCCAGGCGGCCGCGGACGAGATGATGGCGGCGATCCGCGACGCGCTGCGGAGCCGCGACGGCGTCACGTCGGAGGAGCTTCGCGCCGAGGCGCGAGCCGTCCTCAGCGGGCGCGACATCACGCTCGAGAACCCGATCGTCGCCCACGGCCCGCAGGCGGCGTCCGTCCACGAGGAGGGCTCGGGTCCGGTCGGTCGCGACGAGGCGGTCGTCGTCGACCTTGGCGTTTGCGACGGCGCCTCGGGCTGCTGGGCCGACATGACGCGAACCTTCTGCGCGGGTACGCCTCCGCCCGAGATCGTCGAGTACCAGCGGATCTGCCGCGAGGCGATGGAGCAGGTCGTCGCGGAGATCCGGCCCGGAGTGTCAGGCGCACGGCTCCACGAGGTCGCGGACGGGATCATCGCCGCCGCCGGCTACCCGACGCTGCTGACGAAGGAGCCGGGGAAGCCGCTCGAGGACGGCTTCCTCCACGCGCTCGGCCACGGAGTCGGGCTCGAGATCCACGAGGCGCCGCGGATCAGCCGCGTCGGCGACCCGCTCGTCGCGGGCGACGTTTTGGCGATCGAGCCTGGGATCTACCGTCGTGGGCTCGGCGGCTGCCGGCTCGAGGATCTCGTGCTCGTCACCGAGGACGGGGCCGAGGTGCTGACACGCTTTCCGTACGAGTTTTGAACGACTTCGTGCCGAAAGTGTGACATTCAGAAAAGGACACTTTCGGCGGCGCGGGCGCCTCGGTAGACCTGGGCGCCATGAACACTCGTCGACTTCTCATCTCGTGTTTCGCAGTGCTTC